>JBBSDB010000201.1:0-6754 GCA_038249735.1 Burkholderiales bacterium | reverse complement strand
CTTCTCGGACCACAGCATCGGCCCCTCGATGGCGCTGGCTTCGGTGGCACTCGGCGCCTGCATTCTGGAGCGCCATTTCACCGACACGCGCTACCGCAAAGGGCCAGACATTTCCTGCTCCATGGACCCGGCCGAACTCAAGTTTCTGATCGACCGCTCGCGCGAAATCCAGATCGCGCTGAACAACCCCAAGCAGCGCACCGGCCCTGAAGAAGACGTGTACCGCTTTGCCCGCGGCTCGGTGGTGGCTGACAAAGACTTGCCCGCTGGTCACGCGATCACCGCCGCCGACATCTGGGCGCGCCGCCCCGGCTCGGGCGAAATCTCGGTGCAGCATTTCGACCGCCTGATCGGCGCCACGCTCACCCGGGCCGTCCAACGCAACCAGCAGTTGCTGTGGAGCGATCTGCGCGGCGTGACGCCCATGGCGAACGACTGATGGGTGAGAGCGCCGTCACCGGCAAACGCCTGCTGTTCGTCACTGGCACCCGGGCCGACTACGGCAAGCTCGAACCGCTGGCGGTGGCCGCGCAGCAGGCGGGGTTTGTCATCAGCTTCTTCATCACCGGCATGCACATGATGCGGCGCTACGGCGAGACGCGGCTGGAGGTGAAGCGCTTTCCGAATGCCGAATTCTTCGAGTTCGTGAATCAGCGCGAGGGCGACGCGCAGGAGTTCATTCTGTCCAAAACGCTGCTGGGTTTTTCGGACTTTGTGCACGAGCACCGGCCCGATCTGGTGGTGATTCATGGCGATCGCGTCGAGGCGCTCGCAGCCTCCATCGTCTGCGCCATGAAATACATCCCTTCGGCGCACATTGAAGGCGGCGAGGTGTCGGGCACCATCGACGAGAGCATTCGTCACTGCAACACCAAACTCTGCGCCACCCATTTCGTGAGCTCCGAAGCCGCGAGAGCGCGGGTGCTCGCGCTGGGCGAGTCGCCCGAGAGCGTCTACAACATCGGCTCGCCCGAGCTCGACACCCACGCCCGGCCGTCTGGCGTCAGCATCGAAGAGGTCAAGGCTCGCTACGCGATTCCCTTCGACGATTACGGCATCGTGATCTTCCACCCGGTCACCTCGGAGGCCGACACCATGGGCGCGCAGGCCCGCGCTTTGTTCGAGCGCCTGGTGGCGAGCGGCAAGCATTTCGTGGTGATCCTGCCCAACAACGACCCGGGCACCGAGAGCATCATGGAAGTGCTCGATACGCTGCCCGCCGAGCGTTTCCGCCTGATCCCCTCCATGCGTTTCAACTACTTCTCCGAGCTGATGAAACACGCCGCCGTGCTGGTGGGCAACAGCAGCGCGGGCGTGCGCGAAGCGCCGTTTCTCGGGTTGCCGAGTCTGGATGTGGGCACGCGTCAGAACCAGCGGGCCAGCGCACTGTCCATCGTGGCCAGCGCCGCGCAGGATGCCGATCGAATCGACCTCTTTCTGCAAACGCAGTGGGGGCAGCGCCATCCAGCCGATGACAGCTTTGGCGCCGGCAACACCGCCGCGCAGTTTGTGGCGGTGCTGCAGACGGCTGCTTACTGGAACCGGCCGATCCAGAAGCAGTTCGCGGTATGACGGCCACGCCCTTGCACCTGCCTGGGCTCAAGGTCGTTCTGATCAACCTACCGCGCTCGCGCGAGCGGCGCGAAACCATGCAGCAGCGCCTCAAAGTGCTGGGCCTGGCCTACACGCTGTTCGCTGCGGTGGACGGGCGCGCCGAGAAGGCCCGATTGTTTGAGCAGGTCGATGTGCCCGCGTTTCAGCGCAATGTGGGCCGTGATGTGTTGCCCGGCGAAATCGGCTGTTACTTCTCGCACATCACCGTGTGGCAACAGTTTGTGGACAGCGGTGAAGACGTGTTGTTGGTGCTGGAAGACGATGTGGTGTTCGGGCCCGACTTCATCGAGGCCTTGCGCGAGGCCTTAAGGGGGCGCGCGCATTGGGACTTTCTCAAGCTCAACAAGATCCGCGCCAAGCAGCCGATCAGCCAGGGGCGGGTTGGGCCGTACCGGCTCAACGCCTACCTCGGCACCGCCACCGGCTTTGGCGCTTACCTGATCCAGCGCGAGACCGCTCAGCGTTTGTTGCCCGCGATGCTGCCGATCACCCGCCCGATCGACCACGAACTCGACCGCATCCATGTGCACCGCCTGCGCCATTTCGGCCTGGAGCCATTTCCCAGCCAGGTGCGCGACGACAACCAGAGCACCATCACCGGCCAGGCGTTCAATGCCGTGAAAAAATACGCATGGCACGCCCGCTTGCCGTTGTACCGCCTGCGCTGGCGCAACTTCTGGGGCCGCTGCTTCTACCTGCTGAACACCGGGCGCCTGCTGCCCAGAAACACCCCGCTGTGAACCACAAGGCCCACCCATGACCGAACGTGTTGTGCTCTGCATGAAATGGGGCACGCTTTACCCCGCCGAGTACGTCAACGTGCTCTACAGCGCTTGCCGAAAATACATCAGCGGCGACTTCCGCTTTGTCTGTCTCACCAACGAAGCCGAAGGCATCCGGCCCGAGGTTCAGGTGCATCCAATACCCGACATCGGGCTGGACGAATGGCACTACTACAACGGCGCTTGGCCCAAGATCGGGGTGTTCTTGTCAGATTTGTATGGCCTGAAAGGGCGGGCCCTGTTCATCGATCTGGACACCGTGTTGTTGGGCAACATTGACGCTTTGTTCGAGCAACCGGGGGCTTTGGTGGCCATCGATTCCAGGCCATGGCGATTCAAGACCGGCGAGGCGCGAACCATGTCGTCGTTCTTTGCCTACGATCTGGGCTCGCTCGGCCAGGTGGTCGAGACCTTGAAGGCCGATCGCGATGCGCTGGTGACGCGGTACCACATCGAACAGGACTACCTGCATGGCACGGTGCAAGGCATTCGTTATTGGCCGCAGGAATGGGTGGTCAGCTTCAAGTACCACGTGCGCCAGCCCCTCATCATCGATCGCTTCATGGGCCCCAAACGACCTGCCTCGCCGGCCAAGGTACTGGTGTTCCATGGCAAGCCAAGGCCTATCGATCTCGCGCGGCCGTTCAAAGGCAACTGGGACCGTTTCCCCCATCACGGCTCGGGCGTGGTCGACTGGATGCGCGACTATTGGAACGAACACAGCCAGATCGGCGCCAGCGCATGACCCAACTTATCATCTCGCTGACCTCCATTCCACCCAGGTTCCCCTACCTGCAGGAAACCTTGGCTTCGCTGGTGAACCAGCAGGCCGATGTGGCGGCGGTCAACATCTACATTCCAAAGAGATACCGGCGCTTCGAGTTTTCGCCTGAACAGGTGCCCAGCTTTCTGCCGGGCGTCAACGTGCGCCTGGTCGATACCGACTACGGCCCCGCCACCAAGGTGCTGCCTGCCGCCCGCGAGTACCGCGGCCAGGATGTTCGCATCCTGTTTTGTGACGACGACAAGGTGTATGACCCGCAATGGGCGCGGCGCTTTGTCGAATGCAGCGATCTGCATCCTGATTGTTGCATCGTGGAAGAGGGAGGCGATGTCTACAACTACTCAAACCACCGTTTCAGCGGCACCCGCCAACCGCGCTCTGCCCGCATCACCAAAGACCTGGGCTATCGGTTCAAACGAGCGCTTTCGCTGGGCACCTGGAAGCCCCGCAAGAACGTGGGTAGCGGCTTTGTGGACATGCTGGAAGGCTGGGGCGGCGTGCTAGTGCGACCGGAATTTTTCACCGATGCGGCATTCGACATTCCCGACATCCTGTGGATGGTGGACGACATCTGGCTGTCGGGCCAACTGGCGGTCAACGGCGTGCCCATCTGGCTCAATGGGGAAGACAAGATACGCACCAAAGGCAATTCCAACGAGGTGAAAGAGGCTGCGCTGCGCAAGCTCGTACAAGACGGTTACGGGCGCACCGAAGCCAATCAGGCCTGTGTGGACTACTTCCGCAAGACTCACTTGGTTTGGGGTGGAAAGTGACCTCGTGCAGCATCGTCATTCCGACCCACAACCGCCCGGACTTGTTGCCCCGAGCAGTGGCCTCGGCATTGTTGGCCTGTCCACTGGACGGCGAAGTGGTGGTGGTGGACGATCGTTCCGTGATGCCGGCAAAGGAGATCTTGAACTTTGTGGCAGACACGCGCTTGCGGGTGATTCGTAACAGCGGCCGGGGCGGGGCGGCGATTGTGCGCAATTTGGGCGTCGCATCTGCATCGGGAGAAGTGGTTTTTTTTCTCGATGATGACGATGAGATGGCGGAGGACTACTGCCGCCGTATTCTGCAATCCGCCGGACCGGCTGCCTTCGCGCGGTGGGGATTCTCGTCGACGCTGGTCCGACAGGGTGATACGTTCGAATCCGATCGACTCCTTGAGCGACGACGGCTTCGCAATGGCGTGGCCGCCGCCAGCAGCCGCATCCGCGATCTGGTGTGTGCGTTGAGCGAGGGCTTTTGGATCAGCAAACAGCTGTTTTTGGCGTGTGGAGGGCTTGATCCGGAACTGCTCATCGATGAAGACACAGACCTGTGTGTCCGCTTGATCGGCCTGGGTGTCGTCCCTTGGTACGAGAAAGTGCCTGGCATGGTGGTGTACCGAGGCTATGCGCCCAGTGCTGGAAGCGCAGCGCAATTGACCATGTCGACGCCGATGGCGAACGGTCTGCGCTGCTATCGCCGCACGTTCGACAAAAACGAGGCCAGCTTCTCTTCACTGAGCGCGGCCCGCTGGTTTCTTGCTTCACGTTTCATCCGTCGTGCTGTGAAGCAAGGTGAGTCAGCCATGGCCGGTGAATTTGTACGGGCGTTGCGACCCACTCTCTTCAGACTCTGCGCGACCGCGCTCCTGGCTTTGAAGTCGCTTGTTCACGCCAAGCCCCGTCGACTGGCCGGGCGTTGATGCTCAAGCAGCCTCATTCATTCTTAACGACCGAACTCTCCATCCCTGCCGCATGCCATCCGCGATACTGAGCCGCAACCGTTTCGAGACCACGGTCATTGTCTTGCTGGCCGTCTTGGTCGCAGCGACACCTGTGTCGTCCAAGGCAATTAACCTCGCCTGGATTCTTGTGTTCGCATTCGCCTGTTGGGTGCTGTTGACGCGAGCGCTTGAGCGTCCCGAGGGCAAGCTGCTGACGCACTCTGAGAGCGAGCCGTTGACTCGGGTCGAGCCAGCGCTGTATGCCCTGGTCGCGTTTTTTCTCGCTGGTCTCATGCTGCAGGTGGGCATGAGGTTGTACTGGGCTGAACCTGTTCGCGGAGTATCGTTTGAGATCACCGCGCTGGCGTCGTCAGGCGTGGCGATGGTGTTTGCCAGACACTGGCAGGCGGCCACTCTGCACCGAGTTGCTCTTGGCGTTGGGCTGACCGTCGCGGCGGGACTCGCCGTTGTTCAAGGCTATGGCTACATGTTCAAAGGCCAACCGGGTCCAACCAATGCGGTCAACTGGGGGGCGGGGATCGCTCTTTTCATGTGTATCGCGCTACCGCTGGCTGTTGGGCGCTTGGCCGCCACCGGAGAGAAGGTGCTGGCCGTCACCGGTCTCGTCCTTTTCGCGCTGGGGATTTTTGTTGCGGGGAGAAAGGGCGCGTTCTTCGCCATTCTCTGGTCGGTGGCTGTTGCAGGTGTTGCCTACGCCCGCTATGCCGTTCACGGCCGCCACCGGATAAGCCGATTTGTCTGGGTTTCGGCCTTGGTGATCGCCGTGGGCCTCCTGTCGCTGCACTCGAAAGGTATGTTGTCGGCCCCGACTGACCGGGTGGTCAACGAATAGGCTGAGGTCTCTGACCTCCTACACCGGGATCCGGACTCGGTAGAGCCTTTGCGCGGCTCGGTCGGAAGTCGCATTCACATGCTTGAACTGGGCTTGCGTGCTACATCGGGGTCGACACTTTTTGGTCTGGGTGCCGATGGTCGTCAGGAGGTGATCAAGCGTGCGGAGTTGGACATGAGCGAGCCGCTGTTTCACCTTCATAACGAATATCTGCAGGCATGGGTTGCCTACGGAATCCCTGGCTTGATCGCTGGCTTGTCTTTCCCATTGGGTCTGTTTGTCGCCGGCGTGTCGATGCGGCGGCATTCGCCGGGCGCCGCATTGGCTTTGGTCGGTCTTGGCTTGGTTCATTTCGTCAGCGGTCTCTCGAACGTCAACACCTTTCACAACTTCTACACCTCGGTGTTCGCGGTGTGCGTCGTGATGCCATTCCTGATGTTTCGGCAAGGTGACGGTTTTGGTGGAGTTTCCAAGGCATGAAGGCGGTTGCCTTGTGCTGTTCGCTCAGGATACCGGTCGGGCAATGATCCAACGAACAGCGAATCTTCACCGCACCAGCAAAGCATTCACCGGCACCAAATCCTCAGCCACCAGCTGCCCACCCGCCTGTCGCAGCCGCAGACCAGTGAGCAACACGTTGTATCTCGCCGCAGCCAGATCGCGCTTGGTCTGGAACAGCTGGCTTTGGGCGTTGAGTACGTCGATGTTGATGCGCACACCCACCTGGTAGCCCAGCTTGTTGGCGTCCAGGGCGCTCTGGCTGGAGGCCTCGGCGGCTTCCAGGGCTTTGACCTGACTCTGGCCGGAGAGCACGCCGAAGTAGGCGGTGCGGGTGGCTTGCGCCACGGCGCGACGGGCTGCTTCGAGGTCGGTGCGGGATTTTTCTTCCAGTGCCAGCGTTTCTCTCACCCGGTTCTGGATCGCGTAACCGGCGAACAGCGGCAGGTTGAACTGCAGGCCGACGGTGGCGTTGTTGTTGCGGACCGTGCCGGGGATCGCGGGCGTGCCCG
>JBBSDB010000200.1:0-6765 GCA_038249735.1 Burkholderiales bacterium | reverse complement strand
GGTCGTGAAGTGCCGAGGGGGAGTTGTTCCAGGGCACCGCGGAACCGGCTTTGCCGGGCCGCCAGTGCCGCCCCCTGGGGGGTGACGGCCCGAGCATCGGGCCGGCGCGGGGGGGGTCACATTCGGTATCGCTGTCCAATCACGTTCTGCAACGACTGCACCACGTTGAACGCGTCTTTCAGCTGGCTGCGTTCGAAGTTGGAGATTTCCTCCAGCGGTAGGTAGTGGTCGGGCGGCTGGCCAGCGGCGATCTGGCGGGCTTGGTGTTGGATGCGTGTGAAAGCGATGAATTCCAAGGCGTCGCGCAGGTCCCGTGCGCTTTGCTCGCTGATGGCAGAGCCTGCGGCCGCGCTGACCAGCCGGTCATGGGTGTTGACCGCCTCGTGGCCTCCGGCCAGGGCATAGACCCGTGCCAGGTCCACGATGGGCACCACGCCGGTGTGTTTGAGGTCGATCGTGCCCTTGTGCTCGCCGCTGCGAATCGCTGAGATGCCCTTGAACACGCCCAGCGGTGGCTGGTGTTGCAGCGCGTTGGCCACCATGTGTGCCAGGAACAAGGTGTTGCCTTTGGTGCGACTCAACACGTCGCGCCGCAGGTCGTCGAGCAGGGCGCTGCTGCCGTGCACCGCCCGCAGGTCGAAGAACACACAGGTCAGCATGAGGGCCTTGGGGTCTGGGACGCTGGTCCAGCGCGCGAAGTACTCGGCCCAGCGCCGTTGGGGCTGGCGCCAGGTGTCGGTCATGGCCATCATCTCGCCGGGGCAGTAGATGTAGCCGCAGGCATCCAATCCGTCGCAGACAAACTGCGCCAGCGCCTTGAAATAGGCGCCGTGTTGGGCTTCGTCAAAGCGGTTATCGAGCACCATGCAGTTGTCTTGGTCGGACTTGGCGGTCTGCTCGTTGCGCGCCTGCGAGCCCGCCGCCACCCAGACGTAATCCACCGGCGCCGGGCCTAGCTTTGTCTCAGCGAGTTGCAGCAGGCGGCTGGTGATGGCGTCGGTGATGGCGGTGATGATGTGACCGCTGCTATACGCCGAGGCCTGGGCGCTGGCCAGGCTTTGCTGCAGGCGCTTGATGCGGCTGCTGGATGCCTGCAGGCCTTGGACGGTGGTCTGCTTGTAGATCTCGCCCGCAAGATAGACCGCCGAGGTGCTGTGCTGCTCGGTCACGTCGGTGGCGGTGATCATGCCGACGATGCGCTGGCCGTCGACCACTGGCACGTGGTGGATGTTGTGGCGAGCCATCAGCAGCAGCGCATCGAAGGCCGGGCTGTGCACATCGATGGTCATGGGCGCGAGGGTGGCGATGTCGGCCACCGGGCGCGCGGGGTCCATGCCGGTCGCCAGCGCGCGGTTGCGCAGGTCGCGGTCGGTGATCAGGCCGAACAGGTGTCCCTGCTCCACGAGCAGAACCGACGAGACGCGCTTCTCGCTCATGGTGCGCGCAGCCTCGGAGATCGGGGTGTTGGGCGACAGGGTGATCGGCTCGCGCTTGATCAGCGAGCGCACCGGTGTCGTCATCAGGTTGAGCGCGGGGTCGACCTGGTTGCGCTCGCGCGGCTTGGCGCTCGATGCGAGCGGGCTGGGCGGCAGCAGAATGGCCAGCGCCGCCGATTCTTCACGCAGTGTTTCTACCAAGCTGGTATCGAGCCGCGCGAGCTCGCAAGCGGTTTGCGCTTGCGCCGAGGCGATGCCCGGATGGGCCGTGGGCGTCAGCAACTCGCCACTGTGCAAGGCCAGGATGGGCTGGCGCTGATCGTCCAGCAACATCAACTCACCCGAGACCAGCCACTGCAGGGCAGGGCTCGGGTCGCCGGCGAGGTCCAGCGTCTCGCCAGCATCGAGCCGGTGCAGGGTGATCGCCTCAGCCAAGCGCAACTGCCCCTGCGCGGGGAGCAGGCCGAAGATGCGGTGGGCCTGGATGGTGTCGCTCAATGCGGGGACTGGCGTGGACATGGATTGAGCAGGGGAAGAAGGGGAAAAGGGATGGAACAAATGCTACACCGCACCCGCGCGCGCCAGCGGGTAAACGAGGGGCGGTGTTTGACCTGAATCAGCTGGGCCGGCGGTGCCACTGTCAGAGGATGGTAAGTTCGCGACCCACAATCCATTCGAATGACTCGAAACTGACATGTTGACTTTGATCCTGGCTCTCAAGGCGGTGGTGGAGGTGGCAGCCCTGGCCGTGCTGGGTCGCTGGCTGCTCGGGCTGCTCGTGGGGATGCGCCGCGACAACAACCTGGCCTATCAGGTGCTGAGTGCGGCGGCACTGCCCGCTTTGCGCCTGGCGCGGCTGCTCAGCCCGCGCATCGTGATCGACCGACACCTGCCGCTGGTGGCGCTGCTGCTGCTGGGCTTTGCCTGGATCGCGGTCACCAGCTGGAAAATTTCCCATTGCCGCGCCATCGGGGTTGCCGCTTGCCTGTGATCACCACGCTCGACCAGCTGCTGGCGCAAGCGGTGCTGCGTGCACTGCTGGTGGTGGGGGCACGCGATCTGGCGCTGCGGCAAGCGCAGCGGCAGATTCAGCGCCATCCGCACAACCGCCACGCGCTGGCGACACGCGCGCATTTGCTGGCCGGGCAGGGCAGGCACATGCAGGCACTGGGCGATCTGCAGCGCTTGGTGCAGCTGGTGCCCGGTCAGGCCAGCGCCTGGTTCAACTTGGGCTATGTGCAGGAATCGCTGAACGATCCGCATGCGGCAGCCGAATCGTTTTTCCAGGCGGTGACGCTCGACCCCGGCATGGACCGCGCCTGGTACGGGCTGGGCCTGTGCCACATTCGGCAAGGGCAGTGGACTGAGGCGGTGAGCGCCTTGCAGCGCAACACCGAGCTGCAGCCGAT
Organism: Burkholderiales bacterium; assembly: GCA_038249735.1. Classification (GTDB taxonomy): domain Bacteria; phylum Pseudomonadota; class Gammaproteobacteria; order Burkholderiales; family Burkholderiaceae_C; genus Hydrogenophaga. Next base: position 3,920 of record JBBSDB010000200.1, on the reverse strand, counting down.
GAGCCCGAACGGTTGGTACCAGCTGGCCCGGGTGCATCTGGAGCGTGGTGAGCCTGAGCAAGCGCGGCGCGTGTTGCGGCATCTGCACAGCTTTGAGCCCAAAGTGGCAGCCCAGCTGGAACGCGAGACCGGCCTGCGTGCTGGTTCGGTCTGAACCATGCGCAGATTGTGCTGTGCGCTGCGAGTGGTTTTGCTCGTCTGCGTTGATACAACCGAGGCCTTGAATGTCTGACGCCCGCGAGCGCTATTGGCGCAGCAATCTCCGGATGACCGCTGCGTTGCTGCTGGTGTGGCTGATCGTGACCTTTGGCGTGAGTTACTTTGCGCGCGAGTTGAGTTTCAACTTCTTCGGCTGGCCCTTCAGTTTCTGGATGGGCGCGCAGGGCGCGCTCGCGGTGTACCTGCTGATCGTGGGCTTTTACGCCTGGTACATGAACCGCCTGGACGTTCGCCATGGTGCGGACGAAGAGGAGCCCTGAGACATGGCGCTCCCGTCCGATTCGCCCAGCTCGAAGGCCGCCTACAACAGCGCCTTCAAGCGCCAGCTCAACCGCGTCTACCGCTGGTACACGCTGGGGTTTCTGTTGTTCGTGTTGGTGCTGGCGGTACTGGAGCAGCTCGGCCTGCCGCGCGACTGGATCGGCTTTATTTTTCTGATCGCGACCATCGCGCTTTACGCCGGCATCGGCATCATGAGCCGCACCACCGACGCCACCGAGTACTACGTGGCGGGCCGTCGCGTGCCGGCCATGTACAACGGCATGGCCACCGGTGCCGACTGGATGTCGGCAGCCTCCTTCATCGGCCTGGCGGGCACGCTCTACCTCACCGGCTACAACGGCCTGGCTTTCATCCTGGGCTGGACCGGCGGTTATTGCCTGGTGGCGCTGCTGCTCGCGCCTTACTTGCGCAAGTTCGGCCAATTCACCATTCCCGATTTTCTGGGCGAGCGTTACGGCGGCAACCTGCCGCGGTTCATCGGCGTGTTTGCGGCCATTCTGTGTTCGTTCACCTATCTGGTGGCGCAGATCTATGGCGTGGGCCTGATCACCTCGCGACTGACTGGTGTGGCGTTCGAGATCGGTGTCTTTCTGGGCTTGGGCGGCATCTTGGTCTGCTCGTTTTTGGGTGGCATGCGTGCAGTCACTTGGACCCAGGTCACGCAGTACATCGTGCTCATCGTGGCCTACCTGCTGCCGGTGGTCTGGCTCTCGGTCAAGCAGACCGGCGTGCCGGTACCGCAGGCCATCTATGGTTTTCAGCTGGAGAAAGTGAGTGCCAAAGAGCGGCTGCTGACCAACGACCCCAAGGAGCTGGAGGTGCGCGCGCTGTACCGCGAGCGTGCGCAGGTGCTGCAAGCCAAACTGGCCGATCCGGCGGCGGCGCTGGCGGCCGACAAAGCCGCCGCCGAAGCCCGGCTCGCCAGCTTGCGTGCGGCCAATGCACCGTCGCGCGAGGTCTCGGCGGCGGAGAAGGCGGTGTCTGCTTTGCCGCGCGACGCCGCCACCGCACGCGTGGTCTGGAGCCGGGCCAAGCTTGAGGCCGACACCAAGAGCCAGCCGCTCAATGGCATGCCACCGCACGCGGCCCAGTTCGCGGGCGACCCCGATGGTGATGTCGCAGCGCAGAAGGCGTTCAACGACTCGCGGCGCAATTTTCTCGCGCTGGTGTTTTGTCTGACCATCGGCACCGCCGCGCTGCCACACATCCTGATGCGCTACTACACGGTGCCCAGCGTGAAGCAGGCGCGCGAATCGGTCACCTGGTCGCTGCTGTTCATCGTGCTGCTGTATTTCACCGCGCCGGCGCTGGCGGTTCTGGTGAAGTTCGAGGTGTTCCACGGGCTGGTGGGCACGCCGTTCGACCAGTTGCCAGCCTGGGTGGGTTCGTGGAACAAGGTCGATCCCTCGCTGCTCTCGCTCACCGACATCAACAGAGACGGCCTGCTGCAGCTCAACGAGATGAGCATTGACGGCGACATCATCGTGCTGGCCACGGCCGAAATCGGTGGCCTGCCGTATGTGATCGCCGGGCTGGTAGCGGCCGGCGGTCTGGCTGCTGCCTTGTCCACCGCCGATGGACTGCTGCTGACGATCGCCAATGCCTTGTCGCACGACATCTATTACAAGATGCTCGACCCCAACGCCTCCACCGCGCGGCGCGTCACGATTTCCAAGGTGCTGCTGCTGGTGGTGGCGCTGGCAGCGGCCTACGTGGCGGCCCAGCGCCCCGCCGGCATTCTGTTTCTGGTGTCTGCAGCCTTCTCGTTTGCCGCGGCCGCCTTTTTCCCGGCGCTGGTGCTCGGTATTGTCTGGAAGCGCACCAACGGCCTCGCCGCGTCGATCGGCATGCTCACGGGCCTGGGGGTCACGCTGTATTACATGGCCATGAACCAGCCTTGGCTGCGGCAGGTGTTTGGCGTCACGGTGCCGGTGGATCTGTGGTGGGGCATTCAGCCCATCTCGGCGGGTCTGTTCGGTGTGCCAGCGGGCTTTGCCGTGATCGTGCTGATCAGTCTGTTCAGGCCGCCACCCAGCCCTCAGGTGCAAGCGCTGGTGGAGTACGTGCGCTACCCGCGGCTGCCGGACGCCAAGCGGCCCGATTGAGCCCGCCGCTCTGGCCCGGAATGGTCTGGGAAACACGGATGGGTGGGCAGCTGGATCGGGATTTGCTAGAATCGTGGGCTTCGCCTTGCTGCACCCCGACCGACGCTGGGGGCAGCTTTCACCCGAATCCGGCGCCACACAGGTTGGCGCGGGGTCATCCAAAAGGAGAGTTCATGCGTCACTACGAAATCGTCTTGCTGATCCACCCGGATCAAAGCGAGCAAGTCCCAGCCATGCTGGAGCGCTACAAGGGCATGATCACCGCCGGCAACGGCAAGATCCACCGGGTTGAAGATTGGGGCCGGCGTCAGCTGGTCTATCAGATCAACAAGTTGTCCAAGGCGCATTACCTGTGCGTCAACATCGAAGCCGACCAAGCGGTGATGGCCGAGCTGGAGCATGCCTTCAAGTTCAACGACGCTGTGTTGCGCCACCTCACCGTGCTGCGCAAGAAGGCCGACACCGGTCCTTCGAGCATGATGAAGTCGGTCGAGCGCGAGGAAGCCCGCAAGCTGCAGCCGCCTGACCGTGAGCGCTCAGAAAGGTCTGATCGTTCCGACCGCCCCGACCGCTCAAGCCCGCAGGAACGCACGGCTGCCTGATCGCCCAGCGCGGTTGGCAGACAGTGAACCAGCTTCAGTTGTCGGCGTCGGTGGTGCAGGTGCAAACCCTGCGTTACACCCCGGCTGGCATACCCGCCTTGAACATCGTGCTGGAGCACGCGTCTGAGGTGACTGAGATGGACACACCGAGACAGGTGAACGTGCAGCTGAAGGCCGTGGTCTTCGGCTCCCAGGCAGAAACCTTGGCCCGATCGGGCCTTGATGCCAGCTACCACTTTCACGGTTTCCTGACCAACGTGCGCAACGGCAAAGGCCTGTTGTTCCATATCCAAGATTTCAGCAAGACATAGGAAGGCCCATCATGGCTGCACCCAAACGTTTCAACAAAGACAAGCGCCCCAAGCGCAACACCCAATCGCTGCTGTTCAAGCGCAAGCGATACTGCCGCTTCACGGTGGCCAACGTCGAAGAAGTCGACTACAAGGACATCGATGTCCTGCGCGACTTCATCGCCGAGAACGGCAAGATCATCCCCGCGCGTCTGACCGGCACCCGTGCCTTCTATCAGCGCCAGGTCAACACAGCCATCAAGCGTGCGCGTTTCCTGGCCATGTTGCCCTACAGCGACCAGCACCGCGCCTGAAAGAGAGCCTGACATGCAAATCATTCTGCTCGACAAAGTTGTCAATCTCGGCGCCCTGGGCGATGTGGTCAAAGTCAAAGATGGCTATGCCCGCAACTTCCTGATCCC
>JBBSDB010000199.1:0-6823 GCA_038249735.1 Burkholderiales bacterium | reverse complement strand
GCTCGATCGCTTCTTCCCTGGGCGACGCGGCGGCGGCAGACACCACGCGCGGTGCCGGGGTGAAGTCGTCGGTCTGAATGCTCATCGCGCCACCTTACTTGGCCAGCGTCTTCATCGCGAGCTTGATGCCTTCGCTCACGCCCACGTCTTTGGGCAGCGCCTTCAGCGCGGCGGCGGCGTCTTTTTCGCTGTAGCCCAGCGCAATCAGCGCCTGCTGAATGTCGCTGGCGGCCTCGCCCACGGCATTGGTTGCGCCTGACAGCGGCAAATCGGCGCCCAGCTTGCCTTTAAGCTCCAGCAGCAGCCGTTCCGCCGTCTTCTTGCCGATGCCCGGCACTTTGACAATGCGCCCGCTTTCCTGGGCGGTCACCGCCTGCGCGAGATCGGCCACGCTCATGCCCGAGAGCACCGAGAGTGCGGTGCGTGGGCCCACACCGCTGATCTTGATGAGTTGGCGAAACGCTTCGCGCTCGCTGGCACTGCCAAAGCCGTACAGGATCTGCGCGTCTTCACGTACCACGAAGTGGGTCAGCAGCGCGGTCTTCTCGCCCACGCTTGGCAGGTTGTAAAAGGTGCTCATCGGCACGTCCACCTCATAGCCCACGCCGTTGCAATCGATCAGGATCTGCGGCGGGCTCTTTTCCAGCAGGATGCCGGTCAACTTGCCTATCATGGCTGGATTCCTTTGTTACCTTGGCTTGAGGATGCTCCACAAAATCCGCGCCATCTGCAGCGTGGCCTTTGCCGGGCATCCCCGGGCCTTCACCGGATTATCCGTTTGATCCTCAAACACACTTTCTCACCACCCGACAACACCCGTATGGGGCATTTGTGCGGTCCGATGGACAGCCACATTCGCAGCATCGAGGCGGCCTTGCAGGTGAAGGTGGCGCACCGCTTTGAGCAGTTCCGCATCGATGGCCCGAAGACCAAAGCCAACCAGGCGCTGGAGGTGCTGCAAGCGCTGTACGAAATGGCGAGGAAGCCGATCCCGGCGGAACAGGTGCAGCTCATGCTCAGCGGCGACACCGCCCTGCCCGAAGGGGTTGACGCGGTGGCCATGCAGACCCGCCGCGGCGAGGTTCGGGGCCGCACCCCGGCCCAGGCCCGCTACTTGGAGCAGATGGCCACACACGACATTACCTTCGGTATTGGCCCGGCTGGCACCGGCAAGACGTATCTGGCGGTGGCCTGCGCGGTCGATGCGCTGGAGCGCAGCGCGGTGCAGCGCATCGTGCTCACCCGCCCGGCGGTGGAAGCCGGCGAGAAGCTGGGTTTTCTGCCCGGCGATCTGGGCCAGAAGGTCGATCCGTACCTGCGCCCTTTGTACGACGCGCTGTACGAGCTGATGGGCGTCGAAAAGGTGCAAAAGGCCTTTGAGCGCCAGCAGATCGAGATTGCACCGCTGGCCTTCATGCGCGGGCGCACGCTGAACCACGCCTTCGTCATCCTCGACGAAGCGCAGAACACCACGGTGGAGCAGATGAAGATGTTCCTCACCCGCATCGGCTTTGGCTCCAAAGCGGTGGTGACCGGCGACGTGAGCCAGATCGACCTGCCGCACACCCAGCCCAGCGGCCTGATCGACGCCGAGCGGGTCCTGAAGCGGGTGCCAGGGATCGCGATGTGCCGCCTGACCAGCGCCGACGTGGTGCGCCACCCGCTGGTGGCGCACATCGTGGACGCTTACGAGGCGCGCAGCGCCAGCGTCGAGGCGATACCCACCAAGCGCGCGCGCAGATCGGCCACCTGAAAGCGCACCGATGGCCCTGCCCGCTCTGAACCTCTCGCTGCAATTCGGCGCGCTGGCTGACGCGGCCACCCACCGCGCTGCCCTGCCGCGCCACGCGGTGACGCGCGCCATTCGCCACGCGCTGGCGGCCGACGCCGAGATCACGGTGCGCATCGTTGACGCTGCGGAAGGCCGCGCGCTCAACCGCGATTACCGGCAGAAGGATTGCGCCACCAACGTGCTCACCTTCGACTACGCCACAGAGCCGCTGGTGATGGCCGATCTGGTGCTGTGCGCGCCGGTCGTGGCGCGCGAGGCGAGCGAGCTGAAGATCCCGCTGGCCCAGCACTACGCGCACCTGCTGGTGCACGGCACGCTGCATGCGCAAGGCTGGGACCACGAAACCAGCGAGGCCGATGCCGAGGCGATGGAGGCGCGCGAGAGCGCCATCTTGGCGGGCTTGGGCTGGACCGACCCGTACCTGAAAAGCTGACGCAAGCGCCGCCAGTTTTCAGGCGCTCATGCGAATCGGAATGGTGATCGGGCCATCGTTCACCAGATGCACCTGCATCTCGGCGGCAAAACGCCCGGTCTGCACCGTGGGATGTTGCGCCTTGGCCTGACGCACGAAGTGATTGAACAGCGCTTCGCCCAGCGCGGGATTTGCCGCCCCGGTGAAGCCGGGCCGGTTGCCGCCCCTGGTGTCGGCGGCCAGCGTGAACTGACTCACCAACAACAGGCCACCGCCCACGTCTTGCACGCTGCGGTTCATCTTGCCCTGCTCATCACTGAACACACGCAGCTTGAGGATTTTGGCCAGCATCTTTTCAACCAGCGCCTCGGTGTCGTCGGGCTCGGCACAGAACAGCACCAGCAGCCCGGCGTCGATGGCGCCCACCACCTCGCCAGCCACCTCCACCCGCGCTTGGGCCACGCGCTGCAAGAGTGCGATCAAATCGGTTCCTCCTGGTCGCCAAGGTAGGCCTCTACGTCGCTGGGCAGCAGCTGGATCGAGGCGCGCAGGCCCGGTACCGCGCCCATCAGCGCCTGCTCCACGCTGGCTCGCACAGCGGCCGCTCGGCCCAGCGACCAGCTCGCGGGCATGTGCATGTGCAGGTCGACAAAGCGGCGCTGGCCCGCCTTGCGGGTGGTGAGGTGGTCAAAGCGGATGATCTGGGTCTCGCCATCCTGCGAGGCAAAAACCGCCAGTGTCTTCTCGATGCTCGCCACCACCTCGGGCTCAAGCGCCTCGTCCATCAGGCCCTGCGAGGAACGCCAGATGAGGTGATAGCCCTCCTTGAGAATGTTGAGCGCCACGCCGATGGCCACCACCGGATCGAGCCACAGCCAGCCGGTGAAGTGCACCAGAACAAGGCCCACCACCACACCCACCGAGGTCCAGACATCGGTCACCAGGTGCCGGGCGTCCGCTTCCAGGGCGATAGACCGGTGTTCCTTGGCCGCGTGGAACATCACCCAAGCCAGCAGCCCATTGAGCACCGAGCTGGCCACAGAGAGCGTCAGACCCCAGCCCACCTGCGTGATGGGCTGGGGATCAAAAAAGCGGTGTCCGGCGACCCAGATGATGCCCAGCGCTGCAGCGATGATGAGAATGCCTTCAAAGCCGGAGGAAAAGTACTCGGCCTTGTGGTGGCCGTAGGGATGGTCCTCGTCGGCCGGGCGCGCCGCGATGGTCACCATCACCAGACCAAAGATGGCGCTGGCCAGGTTCACCAGCGACTCCATCGCGTCCGACAACAGCCCCACCGAGTCGGTGATGTACCAAGCCCCCGTTTTGAGGGTGATGGTGACGATGGCCACCACCACCGAGGCCATGAGCAGGCGCTGGGGGGTCAACAGGCGAGCTTGGGCAGGGGTCATGGCCTGATTGTCATCCACCGCCATGCCGAGCACGTCAACGCGATGACCGACACGGGTGCGAGCGATGCCAGAATGTTGCCATCGATCGCGCACATGACGACACCCAAGCCACACCCCACCCCAGCGGACTTGCCCCCACCCACCAGCATTTGGCTCGGCGAGACCGACGTCTGGCTGCTGGCCGAAGGCAAGCACCTGCGTCCCTGGCAGAAGCTGGGCGCCCATGTCACCACACTGGACGGACGGATGGGCACCGCCTTCGCCGTGTGGGCGCCGCACGCGCGGCAGGTGGGGCTGGTGGGCGATTTCAACCAGTGGCATGCGCAGCCCATGCGCCTGCGCCCCGAGTGCGGTGTGTGGGAGCTTTTCGTGCCAGGCGCGGCGGCGGGCGACTGGTACAAGTTCGACGTGCAGGGCAGCGACGGTCGACACGTCTTCAAGACCGACCCCTATGCCCGGGAAACCGAGCTTCCGCCGGGCAATGCAGCACGCGTTTGCGAACCCCTGCGCGCACCGGCCGACCGGGGCGGTGCCGCGCACGAGCGTCCGAACCTGCCCATGGCCATCTACGAGGTGCACGCAGGCTCATGGCGCCGCCCTGACGGCCCGCACACCGTGCCCACCTGGGACGACCTCACCACCCACCTCGTGCCCTACGCGGTGGATCTCGGCTTCACCCACCTGGAGCTGCTGCCGGTGAGCGAGCACCCGTTCTATGCGTCATGGGGCTACCAGCCCACCGGCCTGTACGCCCCCACCGCGCGCCATGGCTCGCCCGAGTCGTTCCGCCGCTTCGTGCAGACCGCGCACGCGGCCGGCCTCAAAGTCATCCTGGACTGGGTGCCCGCCCACTTCCCCACCGACGAACACGCTCTGGCCCGCTTCGACGGCACAGCGCTGTACGAACACGCCGACCCGCGCGAAGGTTTCCACCGCGACTGGAACACCCTCATCTACAACTTCGGCCGCCACGAGGTGCGCAACTTCCTGGTCGGCAATGCGCTGTTTTGGGTCGAGCAATACGGCATTGACGGTCTGCGGGTGGACGCGGTGGCCTCCATGCTCTACCGAGACTACAGCCGCCCGGCCGGCGAATGGGTGCCCAACGAGCACGGCGGGCGCGAGAACCTGGAAGCCATTGCCTTCCTGCGCGAGGTACACGAGGTGCTGCACCAAGAGGCGCCCCGCGCCACCACCATGGCCGAAGAGTCCACCGCCTTCCCGCGTGTGACCGGCCCGGTGGCCGAGGGCGGGCTGGGCTTCGACCACAAATGGAACATGGGCTGGATGCACGACACGCTGTCGTACTTCGCACTCGACCCGATCCACCGGCGCTGGCACCACCACAAGATGACCTTCGCGATGATGTACGCGCACACCGAAGACTACGTGCTGCCGCTCTCGCACGACGAGGTGGTGCACGGCAAGGGCTCGCTGCTGAACAAGATGGCCGGTGACCGCTGGCAACAGCTGGCCAACCTGCGCGCGCTCTACGCCTGGATGTACGCGCACCCGGGCAAGAAGCTGCTCTTCATGGGCGCCGAGCTGGCGCCCGCCACCGAGTGGGACCACGACGCCGAGCTGCCCTGGCAGCTGCTGCAAGACCCGGCGCACGCCGGCGTGCAGCACCTCGTGCGCGACCTCAACCACGTCTACCGGAGCGCGCCGGCCCTCTTCGCTCGCGACACCGACCCCTACAGCTTCCAGTGGCTGGTGGTGGACGACGCCGACCACTCGGTGCTGGCCTTCGCCCGCTACGGCCATGCGCTTGAAGACACGGTGGTGGTGGTCGCCAACCTCACGCCCCTGGTGCGCCACGGCTACCGCGTGGGCCTGCCGCACGGTGGGCACTGGCAGGAGCGACTCAACACCGACTCCAGCCACTACGGCGGCAGCAACGTGGGCAACCATGGCCGTGTTCTGGCGGAGGATGTGGCGCAGCACGGCCAGCGTTGGTCAGCGACTTTCACATTGCCGCCGCTTGCCGTGTTGTGGCTCCAACCTCAAGCTCAGTGATGACCCTCGGTGCTGTTCCTGCGCTGGGCGCGCATCCACGCCACCAGGGCGGCGTCGACGGCGTGCACTTTTCGGTCTGGGCACCCGACGCCCAGGGTGTGGATGTGTGCCTATTCAAACCCGGCGCACCAGCCGAAAACCGCCGCGTGGCTCTGCAGCCCGCTGGTGACGGCATCTGGGCGAGCTTCGTGCCGGGCCTTGCCGCCGGCCAGCTCTACGGCCTGCGCGCCAGCGGCCCGTGGTTGCCCGAGGCGGGTCACCGCTTCAACGCGGCACACCTGTTGCTCGACCCCTGGGCGTTGGCCGTGGTGGGCAACACCGAACGCCTCGCCCTGCAAACCGGCCACGCCCGCGCCGACCCGCTGCACCCCACACAGCCCTGGCACGAGCACCAGCCCGAACCGGCCGACAACGCCGCCCACATGCCGCGCTGCGTGGTAGTAGACGCGCGGGCCGAGCTGGCCGCGGGCCTGGCCATCGCTCCCCGACCCGCCGTGGCCAGCGACCGCGTGGTGATCTACGAGGCGCATGTGAAGGCCCTCACCCGCCTGCACCCCGAGGTGCCCGAACACCAGCGCGGCACCTATGCCGCCCTGGCCCGCCCCGCCATGGTGCAGCACCTGCAGCGCCTGGGCATCACCACCGTGTGTCTGCTGCCAGTGCACCAGCACATCAGTGAGCGCCACCTGATCGAGCGGGCCTTAAGCAACCACTGGGGCTACAACACGCTCAATGCGTTCGCGCCCGAGCCGGCCTACGCTGCAGCCACTGGCGGCAAAGACGCTTCGAGTGCCGAAGATGCTGCAGCCGTGCGCGCCGAGTTCCGCCAGATGGTCGATGCCCTGCACCGCGCCGGCATTGAGGTGGTGCAGACCTTGGAAAAGTTGGGGCTACCCTTCACAGGGGCCGATGCCACCTTCTATGCGGTCAATCGTGAAAAGCTCAAGATAGCTTGTCAATTGTGGGCTGTACGCACGCCGGCTTCGGTCTTTGTTTATGACGAGGCCGGTATTGGGCTGGCCGCACGCAACCTGCGCTACCCCATGCTGGTCAAACATTACAATGGCTACGGCAGCATTGGGCTAACGGCTGACTCGCGCGTCACCGACGAAGCAGCACTCTATCACCAAGCCCGGCTCATGCTCAATGCCTATGGCGGCGCGCTGATCGAGGAATTTATCGAAGGGCGCGAAT
>JBBSDB010000198.1:0-6875 GCA_038249735.1 Burkholderiales bacterium | reverse complement strand
GAGGCTGGCACATCGGCCTCGGTTTTCCTGGCGGGCGTGCAAACCCGTTTGCGCAGCGAGGCGCCTGCGGCCACTGCGTCCTTCTCGCCGCTCCAAGCGGCCCGAGCGACGCAGGTGCGCGCACCTGCCGCCAACGACGCGGTGTTCCGCTGGAAGCTTGTGGCTGGCCTGGCATCACTGGCGGGGGTGATGGCGGTGAGCTGGAGCGTGCTCGGAAACGCCCCGGCGGGTGCGGGACCAGGCGCAGCCGCGCCACAGCTGGCGCTTTCCCAGCCTTCGCAAGAAGGCACCGCTTCGCTGCCGGCACTGGCCGCCGCAGCTCCTGCGGCCACGCCGCTTGCGGTCAACACCCGCCAGGGCGTGTTGATTCGAGACGCCGAACTGGAAGCCCTGATGGCCGAGCACCGGCAGCATGGGGGTGTAACGGCATTGCAGATGCCCGCCGGCTTTCTGCGCAACGCCACCTTCGATCCCGACGCCCGTTGAAAGCCATGGCTGTTTTTCGGCGCCAGTCGCCTGTGCTTCGGCTGCTTGGTTCCCATACCGAGTCTGCCTTTCAGGTTTTCCCATCGCTGCAACGTCGCGGTGTCGCTTTGTTGCTGTTGCTGTTGCTGTTGCTGGCAGCAGGCTTGGCCATGCCGGCCTTGGCGCAAACCGCCACCGCCGCCCAAGAGCCATCGCGCAGTCTGACCGAGTGGCTCACTCGCATGCACGAAGCTTCGCGCCAGCGCGCCTACCAGGGCACGCTGGTCGTGTCGGCCGGGGCCAATATGTCGGCGTCCAAGATCTGGCATGTGTGCGACGGCACGCAGCAGATGGAGCGGGTGGAAACGCTCACCGGTGCCGCGCGCACCACCATCCGCCGCAACAACGATGTGATCACGTTTGCGCCCGATTCCAAGACCGCCTGGGTGGAAAAGCGCGAATCCTTGGGCCTCTTCCCTGAGCTGTTGCGAGCGCCCAGCAACGCCATTCCCGATCATTACGATGTGCGCGAGTTGGGTGTGGACCGCGTGGCCGGGCATCTGGCTGACCGCATCGAGGTGGTGCCGCGCGACGCCCTGCGGTTCGGCTACCAGATCTGGGCCGAGCAAAAAACCGGGCTGGTGGTGAAAATGCAGACGTTGGGTGTGCAGGGATCGGTGCTGGAGCAGGTGGCGTTTTCCGAGCTGCAGCTGAATGCGCCGGTGCGCATGGACGCACTCAAGCGGCAGATGGGCGACACCCGCGGCTATGAAGTCCACAAGCCGGTGTTGAAGAAGACCACCGCCGAGGCCGAAGGCTGGCGGCTGAAGGATTCGATCCCCGGCTTCTCCTCAATGAGTTGCCACACCCGAGGCACGGCGGGTGGTGCAGAGCCCGCTTCGATGCAATGGGTGTTCTCAGACGGCCTGGCGTCGGTCTCGCTGTTTGTGGAAACTTTCGATCCCCAGCGCCACAACGCGGAAAAAAGCGCCGCCGTCGGTGCAACCCATTCGTTTGCCCGGCGGATCGACGGCCACTGGGTCACAGCCTTGGGCGAAGTGCCCACAGCAACCCTGCGCCGGTTCGTTCAGGCCCTGGAGCGCACGCGCTGAATCCGCTGCGTATTTTTTTGATGGGTGGCTGGTGAACGTGCTGTTTTCCCAGCAAAACCAAGCTTTTTATTTTGTCAAAGGATCACCATGTTGCTTCGCTCTTGGTTGAAGGTTTCCCGTTTGGCGGTGTTGGCCGCTTCGATGTTGGTTGCCGGTGGCGTCATGCCCTCGGTCGCGCTCGCCCAGGCCCCAGCGACAGTGGCGCCCAGCGTGCGCGGCCTCCCCGACTTCACCGATCTGGTGGATCTGGTGGGCCCCTCGGTGGTCAACATCCGTACCCTGGAGCGGGCCAAGGCCGAGGCGGGCGCCGCACCTGACGAGCAGATGCTGGAGTTCTTTCGCCGCTTTGGCATTCCCATTCCTCCCGGCGCGATACCCCGTGGCCCAAGGCCTGATCGTGGCCCCTCCGATGAAGCGCAGCCGCGCGGTGTCGGCTCTGGTTTCATCCTGAGCGCCGATGGTCTGATCATGACCAATGCCCATGTGGTCGACGGCGCCGACGAGCTGATCGTCACCTTGCCCGATCGGCGCGAATACAAGGCAAAGCTCGTGGGTGCCGACAAACGCACCGACGTGGCGCTGGTGAAGATTGAGGCCAGCGGGCTGAGCCCGGTGAAGATTGGCGATGTGGAGCGGCTTCGCGTGGGCGAGTGGGTGATGGCCATCGGCTCACCGTTTGGCCTTGAGAACACGGTGACCGCCGGCATCGTGAGCGCAAAAAAGCGCGATACTGGTGACTTCCTGCCATTCATCCAGACCGACGTGGCGATCAACCCAGGCAACTCCGGTGGGCCGCTGATCAACATGCGCGGCGAGGTAGTGGGCATCAACAGCCAGATCTATTCGCGCTCGGGCGGCTTCCAGGGCATCTCGTTTGCCATCCCGATCGACGAGGCCACGCGGGTTTCCGATCAACTCAGGACCACCGGGCGCGTCACCCGCGGACGCATTGGTGTGCAGATCGATCAGGTCAGCAAAGAAGTCGCCGAATCCATCGGCCTGGGAGCGCCGCGCGGTGCGCTGGTGCGTGGGGTTGAACCCAATGCGCCGGCGGCCAAGGCGGGCGTGGAGCCGGGCGACATCATCGTGAAATTCGACGGCAAGGTGATCGACAAGTCGGTCGATCTGCCACGTCTGGTGGGCAACGCCAAGCCTGGTACCAACAGCAGCATCACGGTGTTTCGCCGCGGCGCTGAGCGAAACCTGTCGATCGTGGTCGCCGAGCTGGAGCCCGAGCGCGCCGAGCAACGCGCCGAGGCGCCACCAGCGCCCAAAGGTCCGACCAGCAGCGCGGTGCAGTCGCTGGGTCTCACGCTCGCTGAGCTCACCGCAGCGCAAAAGAAGGAACTCAACCTGAAAGGCGGCGTGCGGGTGGTGACAGCCGAGGGCGTCTCGGCTCGCGCCGGGCTGCGAGAAGACGACGTGATCGTACAGATTGCCAACACAGAAACCGCGGGCATCAAGGAGTTCGAGGCGGCGCTGGCCAAGCTGGACAAAAGCAAGCCGATCAATGTGTTGTTTCGCCGGGGCGAGTGGGCACAGTACGCGGTGATCCGGCCGGCTCGCTGACCGCCGTGCCCCTGCCAGAATCCCCAGATTCCGCAAGGGAATTGGGGGCTTTCGATGAGTTGGTCGTTTTGCGACATGCCTCCCGGTCCATCGCCGTTTGATCGATTGCCTCATGAAGTGAGTAGTCACTCATGATTTTTTGGTTTTGCAGACCAAATTAGATAAAATCGAAGGGCCAATCAGCGATTTCGCGCCGGACATGCCAGGGCCTATCCATCATGCGAAAAGGTGGTGAAACTATCCACCGGTCGTCCCCAGAGCGTATCGAAGGTCTGGGAAAGCTGTGCATGAGTTGTGGATAAGTTCTTTGTTGCCGCGCTGCGACAAAACCCCTAACTGCTGTCGAGGGTGTGCGTTTCGGGCTTTTTGCCTACAATGAAACCCCAACGAATGCAGTTGCCATTGCTTGTTGGTTCTGGGCGCGTCACCACCTGACGCGCCCTTTTTTATGCGCCTGTGGCCTTGCGGTATGGCGCCGTGTTTTGTTTCTGTCGAGCCCGTTTTTCTGATGAATCACATCCGCAATTTTTCGATCATCGCGCACATCGATCATGGCAAGTCCACGCTCGCTGATCGCATCATTTCGCGCTGCGGCGGCCTGGCCGATCGTGAGATGAGCGAGCAGGTCCTTGATTCGATGGACATCGAAAAAGAGCGTGGCATCACCATCAAGGCGCAGACCGCCGCGCTCAGGTACCAGGCGCGCGATGGTCAGGTCTACAACTTCAACCTGATCGACACGCCCGGCCATGTGGACTTCTCCTACGAGGTGAGTCGCTCGCTCTCGGCGTGCGAAGGTGCCCTGTTGGTGGTGGACGCCAGCCAGGGCGTGGAAGCCCAGACGGTGGCCAACTGCTACACCGCGCTAGAGCTCGGTGTCGAGGTGGTGCCGGTGCTCAACAAGATGGATCTGCCCAACGCCGATCCTGAGAACGCCAGGGCTGAGATCGAGGACGTGATCGGCATCGACGCCACTGACGCGATTCCCTGCTCGGCCAAAAGCGGCATGGGCGTGGAAGACATTCTGGAAGCGGTGGTGGCGCGCATTCCGCCGCCCAAGGGCAAGGCTGACGCACCGCTGCGCGCCATGATTGTCGACAGCTGGTACGACGCCTATGTTGGGGTGGTGATGCTGGTGCGGGTGGTCGATGGCCGGCTGCAAAAAGGCGAACGCTTTCGCATGATGGCGACCAACACGGTCTACAACGCCGACAGTCTGGGCGTGTTCACGCCGGCAACCCAGCCGCGCGAGTCGCTGGAGGCGGGCGAAGTCGGCTTCATCATTGCGGGCATCAAGGAGTTGCAGGCGGCCAAGGTGGGCGACACGATCACGCTGGAGAAAAAGCTGCCCAACAACCTGGGCCCTGCCACCCAGGCCTTGCCGGGTTTCAAAGAGGTGCAGCCGCAGGTGTTTGCCGGTTTGTACCCAACCGAGGCCAGCGAATACGACGCGCTGCGCGACGCGCTGGAAAAGCTCAAGCTCAACGACGCCGCCCTGCACTACGAACCCGAGGTGTCGCAGGCCCTGGGCTTTGGTTTTCGCTGCGGTTTCCTGGGCCTGCTGCACATGGAAATCGTGCAGGAGCGCCTGGAGCGGGAGTTCGACCAAGACCTGATCACGACCGCGCCGAGCGTGGTTTACCAGGTGGTCAAGCCGGATGGCGAAGTCATGATGGTGGAGAACCCCTCGAAGATGCCCGATGTGGGCCGCATCGAGGAGATCCGCGAGCCCATCGTCACGGTGCACCTCTACATGCCGCAGGAGTACGTGGGCGCGGTGATGACGCTGGCCAACCAGAAGCGCGGCATGCAGCTCAACATGGCCTACCACGGCAAGCAGGTGATGCTCACCTACGACATGCCGCTGGGCGAGATCGTGTTGGACTTCTTTGACAAGCTCAAATCGGTGAGCCGCGGCTACGCCTCGATGGACTACGAGTTCAAGGAGTACCGGGCGTCTGACGTGGTGAAAGTCGACATCATGCTCAACGGCGAGAAGGTCGACGCGCTGTCCATCATCGTGCACCGCAGCCAGTCGCAGTACCGCGGGCGGGCAGTGGCCGCCAAAATGCGCGAGATCATCAGCCGTCAGATGTTTGACGTGGCCATCCAGGCAGCCATCGGTGGCAACGTGATTGCGCGCGAGACCATCAAGGCGCTGCGCAAGAACGTGCTGGCAAAATGTTATGGCGGTGACATTTCCCGCAAACGCAAACTTCTCGAAAAACAGAAAGCGGGCAAGAAACGCATGAAACAGATCGGTTCGGTGGAAGTGCCCCAAGAGGCGTTTCTGGCTATTTTGCAGGTGCAGGATTGATGGGTACCGCCATGGGCTCGATCACTGCGGTGATCCTGGCGGCGTTTGTCGGCTATGCCGTCGCCTGGTATTCGGGGTCGGTCGAGGGCAATTTCGCCTTGCTGCTGATGTTGGCCGTGATCGTCACCGGCGTCTATTGGGTGGCCGAGAAACTGGTGTTCCTGCCGCGTCGCAAGCAGGCTGCCGAGCGACTGGTGCAAGAGCATCAGACCCGCAAGGATGCCCTGCTTAAGCAGGGTTTCAGCAATGTGGAAGGCGATATTGAGCCGGCGCGCCACCAGCTGCTGGCCCAGCCTTGGTGGCTGGACTGGACGGCGGGCCTGTTCCCAGTGATTTTGGCGGTGTTCGTGCTGCGCTCTTTCATGTTCGAGCCGTTCAAGATCCCTTCTGGTTCCATGATCCCGACCCTGCGCATCGGCGACCTCATTCTTGTCAACAAGTTTCACTACGGTCTGCGCATGCCGGTCTTCACCACCAAACTCTGGGCCAACAACGATCCACAACGTGGCGATGTGATGGTGTTTCGTTATCCACCGCAACCCAGTCTGGACTACATCAAGCGTGTCGTTGGTGTGCCGGGCGATGAGGTGGCTTACCTGAACAAGCGGCTCACCGTCAATGGCCAGCAGGTTCCCACCCAGCCGAAGGCCGATTTTTTTGATGGCGACACCATGCGTTATTCCAAGCAGTTCACCGAAACGGTGGGCGCGCTGAACTACCACACGCTCAATGACGACGACCGCCCAGCCTTTGTGCCTGGGGCCACCGCTTTCCCGTTCAAGGAGAATTGCAACTACACCGTGGAGGGCGTGGTGTGCAAAGTTCCACAGGGACACTACTTCGTGATGGGTGACAATCGAGACAACTCCCTTGACTCGCGCTATTGGGGCTTTGTGCCCGATGCCAATATCGTGGGCAAGGCGTTCTTTGTCTGGATGAATTTTGGTGATCTGGGTCGTATTGGCTCGTTCGAATGAACGGTGGCTGCCTGCTGACACAGGCTGGCGTAACGGTTGGAGAAACAATCAAATGACAAACAGAAAGCAGCAAAGCGGCATGACCTTCCTGGGTCTGCTCGTTGTGGGTATCTTGCTGGCGCTGGCCGGCGTGGTGTTTGCCCAGATGGTGCCCACCTACATTGAGTACATGGCGGTGCAGAAGGCGGTCGATAAGGCCTCGGCTGGCGAAACCGTTGCCGAAGTGCGCAGCATTTTCGACAAGGCCGCCACCATTGACAACATCAACACCATCGCTGGCAAAGACCTCGAGGTGGGCAAAGAGGGCAACAAGGTGGTGGTGTCTTTCGCTTATGAGCGCGACATCCACCTCGCTGGCCCCGCCTACCTGGTGATGAGGTACCAGGGCCGCTCCAAGTGAGTGTTGCGCCCAAGTGCACCCCGGCGCAGCAGCTG
>JBBSDB010000197.1:0-6912 GCA_038249735.1 Burkholderiales bacterium | reverse complement strand
GGTGGCCGGGCCGGTCATCAACACCGGCGCGCGGTGCTCGGGTGTGACTTGCCACGCAACGGTCAGCCATCCGCCCCGGGTGTGCACCTCGACCTCGGCGTCGAGCAACCCCAGCCGGATGCCGGCCACCACCGCCGCGCAGGCGCCGGTGCCGCAGGCAAGGGTTTCGCCCGCGCCGCGCTCGAACACCCGCAGCCGCACCGTTCGGCGGTTGATCACCTGCAGAAAGCCGACGTTGACCCGCTCGGGGAAACGCGGATGGCGCTCGATCAACGGGCCCCATGCTTCTACTGGCGCGGTGTCGACATCGCCAGCGAGCAACACCGCATGCGGGTTGCCCATCGACAGCGTTGACAACAACACCTCGCCCACGCCTGGCAAGTCGACAGGCCAGCGCTCGGAGCTGCCCATGGGCTGGGCTTGCAGGCCGCTGGCGTCGAACGGCACCCGTGCCAGCTCGAACACCGGGGGCCCCATGTCCACCGTCACGCGGCCGTCGTCCAACAGGTGCAGCGACAACTCACCGTGTTTCACCTTGACCCGCACCGGGTTGCGATCCGTCAGGCCTTTGTCTCGCACATAGCGCACAAAGCAGCGTGCGCCGTTGCCGCAGTGTTCCACCTCACCGCCGTCGGCGTTGTGGATCACGTACTCGAAATCCAGCCCCTGGCCGGGTGAGGGCCGCACGCTCAGGATCTGGTCGGCCCCCACACCGAAATGCCGATCGGCCAGCCAGCGGTACTGGGCCACGCTCAGGCCCAGGAGGCCGCGCGTCTCGTCGAGCACCACAAAATCGTTGCCGGCGCCCTGCATTTTGGTGAAGCGAATGTGCATGGCGCGAATTATCCGCCGCTGTGGCGCGATGCCCGGCCCGGTCGCCCGATCTGCCTCGCCTGGCAGCACCCTGGCCAGGCATTCCTTGAAAGCCCCACTCGCTCATCCAAACACCCCACACCCGGGAAAACCACGATGACCACACAGCCCCTGATTTGTATGATGACCTGACAAATATTGCCCACTGCCAGCGCCGACCCAGCCCCTCATGACCAGCCTTCTGTCCGCCCCCGAGCGCCTGAGCGACCGCCTCGCTGCGCTGTTACAGCAGCGCATCGCGTCCAGCGAACTCGCGCCTGAAGAACGCCTGCCGACCGAACAGCAGCTGGCTGAAACACACGGCGTGTCGCGCACCGTGGTGCGCGAGGCGGTGAGCCGGCTCAAGTCCATGGGTTTGCTGGTTTCGCGCCAGGGCGCGGGCGTGTTCGTGGCTCCGCTGCACCAGGCTCGCGCGTTGGCCTTCGACCCCACCGTGCTCGACTCGATCGCCGGCGTGTTGCAGGTGGTGGAGGTGCGCCGCGGGCTGGAGGCCGAGATGGCGGCACAAGCTGCCGAGCGCATGACACTGGCCAAGGCACAGACGATCGCCGCTGCGCTGGCCGCCGTGGAAGCCTGCGCACCCCGCGGCGCCGAGGGCGTGCAGGCCGATCTGGATTTCCACCGCAGCATCGCGCGCGCCACCGACAACCCGCACTTCGAGCGCCTGATCGGCTTTTTGGAGCAGTACCAGCGCGACGCGATGCACGTCACCCGCACCAACGAAGCGCTGGACCGCAGCTACCAGACGCAGGTGCAGCAAGAGCACCGTCGCATCGCCGAGAGCGTGATGCGCGGCGACCCGGAAGCGGCGCGCCAAGCCGCCCGCGAACACATGCAGAACGCCGCGTATCGGCTCGAACACGCCGCCCCCGCCATCCGCCACACCCTCGACGCCCTGCTCACCCGCGCGTCTCCACACACACCAACATGACCAAAAACAGCGCTCCAACACTTGGCGTGATTGGCCTGGGCTCCATGGGCATGGGCGCCGCCCGCTCCGCGCTGCGCCAGGGCGTGCCCACCTGGGGATACGACCCGCGCCCAGAAGCGGTCGCGGCCTTTCGTGAAGCGGGTGGAAACGGGGCGGGCAGCGTGGCCGAGCTGGCCGCGCATTGCGATGTGGTGCTGGTGCTGGTGGTCAACGCCGCACAAACCGAAGACGTGCTGTTCGGCGCCGATGGCCTCGCGCAAGGGCTCAAAGGTGGCAGCGTCGTCATCGCCTCGGCCACGGTCGATCCGGCGCTGCCGCCGCTGTGGGAGCGACGCCTGGAAGCCCAAGGCTTGTGGCTGATCGACGGCCCGGTCTCGGGCGGCGCCAAGAAAGCGGCCGACGGCCAGATGACGGTGATGGCCTCGGGCAAGCCCGAAGCATTCGCAGCCGCTGGCGCGCTGCTGACCAGCTTCGCGGGCAAGGTCTACCAGCTCGGCGACCGCGTTGGCGTGGGCTCCACCGTGAAGATGGTCAACCAGCACCTGGCCGGGGTGCACATCGCCGCCGCCTGCGAAGCGATGGCGCTGGGCATCAAAGCCGGCGCCGACCCGCACCAGCTTTACGAGGTGATCACCCACGCCGCCGGCAACAGCTGGATGTTCGAGAACCGCGTGCCCCACATCCTGGCGGGCGACTACACGCCGCTGTCGACCGTGAACATCTTCGTGAAAGACCTGGGCATCGTGCTCGATGCTGCCCAGCAGTTGCGGTTTCCGCTGCCGCTGGCCGCCGCCGCCCACCAGCTGTACCTCTCGACCGCCGCCATGGGCCTGGGCGGCGAAGACGATTCGGCGGTGGTGAAGTATTTCGCTGCGCTCGCCGGGCTGACCCTGCCCCCGGCCAAGGAGCCCCAGCCATGATTCTGGGCGTGATCGCTGACGACTTCACCGGCGCCACCGACGTGGCGAGCATGTTGGTGCGCGCCGGCATGCCCACGGTGCAGGTGCTCGGCGTGCCCGAGGGCGACTTGCCAGCGACAGATGCGGTGGTGATCGCGCTCAAGACGCGCACCATGCCCGCCGCCGAGGCGGTGGCGCAAAGTCTCGCGGCGATGCGCGCGCTGCGGGCCGCAGGCGCACGCCAGATCTACTTCAAATACTGCTCCACCTTCGACTCCACGCCCGCCGGCAACATCGGCCCGGTGACCGACGCGCTGATGCAGGCGCTGGGCGCCGACTTCACGATCGCCTGCCCCGCCTTCCCAGAAAACGGCCGCACCGTGTTCCGCGGCCACCTGTTCGTGGGCGATCAGCTGCTCAGCGACTCGGGCATGAAAAACCACCCGCTGACACCCATGACAGATTCCAATCTGGTGCGCGTGTTGCAGGCGCAAACGGCTCAGCGGGTGGGTCTGCTGCGCGTGGACGCGCTGCGCCACAACGCGCAAACGGCCATCGAACGGATGCAGGCCGATGGTGTGCGCATCGCCGTGGCCGACGCGATCGACAACAGCGACCTGCTTACCCTGGCCGAGGCCTGCGCCGAGCTGCCGCTGATCACCGCCGGATCGGGGGTGGCGCTTGGTCTGCCGCCGGCTTACCAGCGCCGGGGCTGGTGGGCGCCGAGCGAAAGCGCGGCCAGCCTGTCGGCTGTCAGCGGGCCAGCAGCGGTGTTGTCGGGCTCGTGCTCGGACGCGACCAACGCGCAGGTGGCGCGCTGGATAGCCGACGGCCGCGCGGCGATTGCCATCGACCCGCTGGCGCTGCACCTTGGTACCCAGAGCGCCGCCTCGCTGCTGGCGCAGGCGCTGTCCGCGCTGGCTGCATCGGCTGGAGGCCCCGTGTTGATCTGCGCCACCGCCGCGCCCGACCGGGTGAAGGCGGTGCAGGCCGAGCTCGGTGTGGACGCAGCGGGCGCGCTGGTTGAGCACACACTGGCCGAGCTCGCCCAAGGTCTGGTGCAAGCGGGCGTGCGCCGGCTGGTGGTGGCCGGTGGCGAAACCTCGGGCGCGGTGGTGCAGGCGCTGAGCGTGCCGCGGTTGCGCATCGGCGCGGCGATCTGCCCTGGCGTGCCCTGGACCGAAGCCACGCTGCCGGCCTCGGGCGAGCCGATGTGGCTGGCCCTCAAGTCGGGCAACTTCGGCGGCGTCGACTTCTTTGCCGACGCGCTGCGCCAAGCTGGGGTGGCGTTGCCATGACGGCTTGGCCAGACGAGCAAAACGCCGTGCGCGCCGAGGTGGTGCGCGTGGGCGCCTCGCTGTTCCAGCGCGGCTATGTGCATTCCACCGCGGGCAACATCAGCGTGCGCCTGAGCCCCGATCAAGGCAGCGGCTTTCTCATCACGCCGACCGACGCCTGCCTGGGATTCCTCGACCCGACCCAGCTCGCCTGGGTGAGCAACGCAGGCACACAACGCAGCGGCGAGCGCGCCAGCAAAACGTTGGCGCTGCACCGGCGCATTTACGCCGCAGCACCCGAGGCGCGGTGCGTGCTGCACAGCCACGCCACCCACCTGGTGGCGCTCACGCTGCAAGGCGTCTGGGCGACCGATGACATCCTGCCGCCGCTCACGCCCTACCAGGTGATGAAGGTCGGCCATGTGCCCCTGATTGCGTACCACCGCCCGGGCGACCCGGCGGTGGCCGACGCGGTGGCTGCCCACATCGCCGCCGCCACCCGACCGCTGCGCGCTGTGATGCTGGAGCGCTTGGGCCCCACCGTGTGGCACGACAGCCCGGCAGCGGCCATGGCCTTGCTGGAAGAACTCGAAGAAACCGCCCGCCTCTGGCTGCTCAGCGGTCGAGCCGCGACCCCCATGACCGAGGCGCAGATCGACGAGCTGCGCACCCATTTCAACGCCCCCTGGTAAGCACACACACCATGCCCCGTTTCGCCGCCAACCTCTCCATGCTTTACACCGAGGTCCCGTTCCTCGACCGCTTCGCCGCTGCTGCCGCCGACGGTTTCGATGCGGTGGAGTACCTGTTTCCCTACGATTTCAAAGCCGACGAGATCGCTGCAGTTCTGAAAGACAACGGTCTGACCCAGGCCCTGTTCAATCTGCCGCCAGGCGACTGGGCGGCTGGAGAGCGCGGCATCGCCTGCCATCCCGGGCGCGAAGCCGAGTCCGCGCGCGGTGTGGACACCGCGCTGGCCTACGCCCAGGCCACCGGCTGCCAGCGGCTGCACGCGATGGCCGGCCTCCAACCCGCTGGCGTGAACGACGCAACCCTGCGCACCACCTATGTCAACAACCTGCGGGCTGCGGCTGCCCGTCTGGCGCCGCACGGCATCACGCTGTTGATCGAGCCCATCAACACGCGCGACATGCCGGGCTTTTATCTCAACTTCCAGCAGCAGGCGCACGACGTGTTGGCCGAGGTGGGCGCGGCCAACCTGATGGTGCAGATGGACTTCTACCACTGCCAGATCATGGAAGGCGACCTGACCCGGCGGCTGGAACAGCACCTCGCCGGTGTCGGTCACATCCAGATCGCCGGCGTGCCCGACCGCCACGAGCCCGACGGCGGCGAGGTGCATTTCCCGCATCTGCTGGATCGGCTGGATGCGCTGGGCTACGCGGGTTTCGTGGGCTGCGAATACCGCCCCAAGGCAGGCACGAGCGAAGGCCTCGGCTGGCTGCGCCGCTACCAGGCGTCCCAAGAGGAGGCCACATGAACATTCTCATCACCGGCGGCGCCGGTTTTCTGGGTCGCACGCTGGCGCAGACCCTGCTGCAACGCGGGCAGCTCTGTGGAGGCTCCATCACCGCCATAGCGCTGGCCGATCTGGTCGCGCCCAGCGAAGCCGCGCTCACACAAGACCCTCGGGTTCACACACACACCGGCGACCTGCTGGCCAGCCTACCGGCCCTCATGGCCGGGCAGCGCTGGGACGCGGTGTTCCACCTCGCCTCGGCCGTCTCGGGCGAGTGCGAAGCCAACTTCGACCTCGGCCTTCACGCCAACCTCGACACCACCCGCGCCCTGCTCGACGCCTGCCGCGCCCAGACCGCAGCCGGCCACCCGCCGCCGCTGTTTTTCTTCTCCAGCTCGGTCGCGGTCTACGGCAGCGACGCGGCGATTCCTTTGCCCGCCGTGGTGCGCGACGACACGCTGCCCACGCCGCAGTCGAGCTACGGCATCCACAAATTCGTTTGCGAGCAGCTGGTGGCCGACTACACCCGCAAAGGCTTCATCGACGGCCGCGCGGCGCGGCTCATGACGGTGTCGGTGCGGCCTGGCCGACCCAATGGCGCGGCGTCCAGCTTTCTTTCCGGCCTGTTCCGCGAGCCGCTGGCGAGCCAACCCAGCACCTGTCCAGTCGACCAGGACACCGAGGTGGCGCTGTCGTCACCCGCCAACACCATCGCCGGCATCCTCGCCGTGGTCGAAGCCAGCCGCGAAGCCTTTGGCGGGCGCACCGCCATCAACCTGCCCGCGCTCACGTTGAGCGTGCGCCAGATGCTGCAGGCCTTGCACGACCTCGTCGGCTCTGAAGTGATGTCGCTCATTCGGGATGTGCCTGATGCCAGCGTGAAAAAAATTGTGCAGGCTTGGCCTTCGCGTTTTGAGAGTCCGCGCGCCGCCGCGCTCGGCCTGTCGCCCGATCCCGATTTCGGCAGTGTGCTGCGCCAGTACGTGCAGCACCATGCCGAAGCCGTGACCCACCCAGCCGCACGCCAGCGGCTCGGTCTTTGAGTGTTCCCGTTCCGTTTTACCCACCAACCTCGTAGGAGACATGCGATGAAAGCCCTGTTGAAACCCCTCGCCCTGGCCGCCGCGCTCGCCGCCGCAGCCACTGGCGTCCACGCCCAGACCATCCTGAAGATCGGTTATGCCACCTCGCCCACTTCGCACTACGGCGTGGGCTCCACCGTGTTCTGCGAAGAAATGGAAAAGGGCACGCAAGGCCGCTACAAGTGCCAGCAGTTCCCGTCTTCAGCCCTCGGCGGTGAGCGCGAGCAAATCGAAGCGGTGCAGCTCGGCACGCAGGATCTGGTGAACACCTCCACCGGCCCGCTGGGCAACTTCGTGCCCGAGGTGCGCATCGTCGACATCCCCTTCCTGTTCCGCGACTACGACCACGCGCGCAAGGTGATGGACGGCC
>JBBSDB010000196.1:0-6942 GCA_038249735.1 Burkholderiales bacterium | reverse complement strand
ATGCACGATCCAAGCTGGAGATCGGCAGCTTCGACATCGTGTTGTGCGAGCAGTATTTCGAACGCGAGGAGATCACCGGGCAGGACTTGCTCGACGATTTGCGGCGCAACCAGTTGCTACCGTTCTACACCGTGTTTGTGCTGGTCACGGCCGAGGCAACCTACACCAAAGTGGCCGAGGCAGCGGAATCCGCGCTTGATGCCTACCTGCTCAAGCCGCACACGGCCAACGGCTTGTCCTCCCGCATCGCGCAAGCCCGCGAACGCAAGCTATCCCTCAAAGAAATTTTCACCGCCATTGAGCAGCAGCGCTTCGAAGACGCTGGTGCGCTGTGCACCCAGCGCTTCGCCGAGCGCGGGCCCCACTGGCTGTATGCCGCACGCATCGGCGCCGAGCTGATGTTGCGCACCGGGCAGCTCGGCGAGGCGCAGCGGCTGTACGAAGCCGTGGTGGCGGCCAACACACTGCCCTGGGCCAAACTGGGGGTCGCACGTGCCCAGCTGGAGGCCGGTCAGACCAACCGGGCCGCGACCACGCTGGAGAGTCTGATCGAAAGCGATCCGGGCTACACCGATGCCTACGACATGATGGGCCGTGCCCAGTTCGAGCTGGGCAATTTCCAGAACGCGCTCAACACCTTCGGCATGGCCAGCAAACTCACGCCTGGCTCGGTCAACCGCCTGCTCAAGCACGGCATGCTGGCCTACTACGCTGGCGACCGCGCACAAGGTGTGGAACTGCTCGACCGCGCCACCCGCATCGGGCTGGAGTCCAAGCTGTACGACGCGCAGACGCTGGTGCTGCTGGCGTTCACCCGGCTGGACAACAACGACCAGCGCGGCCTGCTGCGCTGCAACGAGCAGATGCAGCACCTGGGCATGCGCCAGGCCGACAACCCCCGCCTGCAGCGACTGCTCGATGTGGTGCAGTGCCTGATGGCATTGCAGGACTACCAGACCGCCCGTGCGCTCGACGAGGTGCGCCGGCTGGCGAAGATGGCGCTGGAGCCCGGTTTCGATTTCGAATCGGCCGGCAACCTGATCGCGCTCATGACACGGCTGGCCATGCGCTCGATCCAGCTCTACGAGGTGGACGCGGTGATCGACACCATGGCTCTGCGTTTTTGCACCAGCCGCGCGCTGACCGAGCTGCTGGCCTGCACGGCGGCTGGGCGGGACGACTTCGCCCAGCGTATCCGCGCCGCTCACACCGACATCCTCAAACTCACCGAGCAGGCCATGGCAATGAGCCTCAAAGGAGAGCCGCAACACGCGGTCGAGTCCCTGCTTGAGCACGGTGAGCGCACGCTCAACGCCAAACTGATCGAGTCGGCCCACCTGGTGCTGCACCGCTACACCGGACGCATCCCCGACGAGGCCGCGCTGACCGCCCGCGCGCAGACGCTGCGCGAGCGCTACCGCACCACCGACATCCACGCCGGGCTCGGCGAGCATGCCCATACCGGCCGCGCGGCGGGCGGCGTGGCGTTGCCAGGGGCCTACAAGCCACCGAGCAACGAGGGTTTGCTGGCCAAGGTCAACAACCTCTGAACCGCGCCGGCGCGGCAGACCGACGCGCACAGCCCTCAACTCAGCGCTGCATCCTCTGGTGGTCGCAGCCTGTCAGCAAATGCCCTGAAATGGTGCCTCGCAAACCCGGTTGCGCACCAATACAGGGTTAACCACAATGGCGACTGCGCGGCGAGACCAAATAATATGTATACATATTCTGTATGCAAAGAGTCCTGGCGACCCTGACCTCCGAAATCGCCCCTCAAGCAGTTCCTGGCACCGTTCTTGCTGAGCTTTTTCCTTGCCGACACCAACCACCCTTTCCCTGTACCGGAGACCCTCGATGCACAAACGCCACTTCCTCCAAGCCGTCGCGGCCGCCGCCGCACTGCTGACCTTGGGCAGCGCCCAGGCCCAGACCGCCATCAAGTTCCAGCTCGACTGGCGCTTTGAAGGCCCAGCCGCCCTGTTCCTGCACCCAGCCGCCAAGGGCTATTTCAAGGCCGCTGGCCTGGATGTGACCATCGATTCGGGCAACGGCTCGGGCGGCACCGTCACCCGGGTGGCCTCCGGCACCTATGACATGGGCTTTGCCGACATGGCGGCCCTCATGGAGTTCCACGCCAACAATCCCGACGCGCCCAACAAGCCGGTCGCGGTGATGATGGTCTACAACAACACGCCGGCGGCCGTGCTCGCGCTCAAGAAAAGCGGCATCACCAAACCGGCCGACCTCAATGGCAAGAAGCTTGGCGCTCCGGTGTTCGACGCTGGCCGCAAAGCCTTCCCCCTGTTCCAGAAAGCCAACAACATCAGCAATGTGGCCTGGACCTCAATGGACCCGCCATTGCGCGAAACCATGCTGGTGCGCGGTGACATTGATGCCATCACCGGCTTCGGCTTCACCTCGCTGCTCAACCTGGAGGCGCGCGGCATCAAGGCCGAGGATGTGGTCATGATGCCGTTCGCCGACAACGGGGTGAAGCTTTATGGCAACGCCATCATCGCCAGCCCCAAACTGATCAAGGAGAACCCGGCCGCTGTCAAGGCCTTCCTCACCGCCTTCGCCAAGGGCGCTAAGGAAGCCATGGCCAGCCCGGCCACCGGTATCGAGTCGGTCAAGGCACGCGACGGCATCATCAACGTGGCCCTGGAGACCCGCCGCCTGCAACTCGCTATCGACTCGGTGGTCGCCAGCCCCGACGCGCGCCGCGAAGGCTTTGGCCAGGTGGTGCCGGGCCGTCTGGCGCTGATGGCGTCGCAGGTCTCTGACGCCTACGGCACCAAGAGCCGCATCGACCCGAAGGCGGTGTGGGACGGCTCCATGCTACCGAGCGCAGCCGAACTCAATGTGCTGCCACCGGTGAAAAAGTAAACGTCTGCTTGCCCGGCACCAGTGCCACAGGTCAGCCCCTGCCCTTGCGTCAGGCTGGCCCTTTTTTAAAACCGCCCTGCCTGTGATCCCAACCACCAGCCCAGACACCGCCTTCGTCGATTTTCAAGACGTTTGGCTCGCCTACAACGACGAGCTGAAGGCCAAGAACATCTTCGCCGTCGAAGACATCAACCTGCGGGTGAAGCGGGGCGAGTTCATCGCGATCGTCGGCCCTTCGGGCTGTGGCAAGTCCACTTTCATGAAGCTCACCACCGGGCTGAAGATGCCCAGCCTGGGCAAGATAACCATCGACGGTCAGCCGGTCACCGGGCCGCTGAAGATCTCGGGCATGGCGTTCCAGGCGCCTTCCCTGCTGCCCTGGCGAACCACACTGGACAACGTGTTGCTGCCGCTGGAGATCGTGGAACCCTTTCGCAGCCAGTTCAAGGACCGCCGCAAGGAATTCGAGCAGCGCGCCAGCCGCCTGCTGGCCAGCGTGGGCCTGGGCGGGATGGAGAAAAAATTTCCGTGGGAACTGTCCGGCGGCATGCAGCAGCGGGCAAGCATTTGCCGAGCGCTGATCCACGAGCCGAAGATGCTGCTGCTCGACGAGCCGTTTGGCGCGCTCGACGCGTTCACCCGAGAGGAGCTGTGGTGCACGCTGCGCGACCTGTGGGAAGCCCAACGCTTCAACGTCATTCTGGTCACGCACGACCTGCGCGAGTCGGTGTTCCTGGCCGATACGGTGTATTGCATGAGCCGCAGCCCGGGCCGCTTCGTGGTGCAGCGCGAGATTCCGATTCCGCGCACCCGCGATCTGGAAGTCACCTACACACCCGAATTCACCGACATCGTGCACGAGTTGCGCGGCCACATTGGTGCCATGCGCAAAGCCGGCACCGCGATCAACCAGTGACATCGAGCGCACTTTGATGAAACAAAAACAACTCGAACGCTGGTCGCCGCTGATCCTGCTGGTGCTCATCATCCTGATCTGGGAAGCGATCACACGCGGCTTTGGTATCTCCGAATTCATCTTCCCCAGCCCCTCTCGTATCTGGGAGCAGACGCTGGAACACAAGACCACCATCTTGGGCCACGCCTGGCGCACCTACTGGGTGACGATGGTCGGTTTTGGTATCGCCATCGTCGTTGGCGTGCTGCTGGGCTTTTTGATTGGCAGCTCTCGCCTGGCTTACTCGGCGGTGTACCCGCTGATGACCGCATTCAATGCGCTGCCCAAAGCGGCGTTTGTGCCGATTTTGGTGGTCTGGTTCGGCATTGGCGTGGGGCCGGCCATCCTGACCGCTTTCCTGATCAGCTTTTTCCCGATCATGGTCAACATCGCCACCGGCCTGGCCACGCTGGAGCCCGAGCTGGAAGACGTGCTGCGCGTGCTGGGCGCCAAGCGCTGGGACGTGCTGACCAAGGTCGGCCTGCCGCGCTCCATGCCGTATTTTTTCGGTTCGCTCAAGGTCGCGATCACGCTGGCCTTTGTGGGCACCACCGTGTCGGAGATGACGGCATCGAACGAGGGTATTGGCTACCTGCTGATTTCGGCTGGCAGTTCGATGCAGATGGGCCTGGCCTTCAGCGGTTTGCTGGTGGTGGGTGCGATGGCGATGGTGATGTATGAGCTGTTCAGCTGGATCGAGAAACACACCACCGGCTGGGCGCACCGCAGCGGGCAGAACTAGCCCCCGCGCCGCCCGCGACGTCACCCCCTGGGGAGCGACACTGGCAGACCGGCAAAGTAGATTCCGCTGTGCCCTGGGTTTGCAGCCACCTCACTCCGCCCCCAGCGTTGCCTGTCCGTATGACTGAAGATGAGATTCACCGCCACCTGCGCCGAGCCAACGAGGTCGCGCAGCGCGCTGCCGCGATGGGTCGCCATCCGTTCGGGGCTCTGCTGGTGGCGCCCGATGGCGAGACGGTGTTGGTCGAGCAGGGCAACATCAACACGGTGAACCACGCCGAGTCCACGTTGGCGCGACACGCGGCCGACAACTGGCCAGCCGAGTATTTGGCGCGCTGTACCCTGGTGACCACCTTCGAGCCATGTGCCATGTGCACCGGCACCATTTACTGGGCCAACATCGGCCGCATCGTCTACGGTGCGAGCGAAGCCGCCTTGCTTTCGCTCACCGGCAATCACGAAGAAAATCCCACCTTGTCGCTGCCTTGCCGAGATGTGATCGCCCGTGGCCAGAAACCCATTGAAGTGATCGGGCCGGTGACCGAACTCACCGACGAGATGCTGAGTCCGCACCGAGGCTTCTGGCAGCGGGGCTGAGAACCGGCCACAAAAAAGCCCCGACGTTGCAGGGCTCTGGTGTTGGATGGTCGGTCGGCAGCAGCAGACGCATCAGGCGGGCGCGAGCCGCTCCAAGCCGCCCATGTAGGGCCGCAACACCTCGGGCACGGTGATGCTGCCGTCGGCTTGCTGGTTGTTTTCGAGCACCGCAACCAGCGCGCGCCCCACCGCCAAGCCCGAGCCGTTGAGGGTGTGCACCAGCTCGTTCTTGCCCTGGGCGTTCTTGAATCGCGCTTGCAGGCGGCGCGCCTGGAAGGCTTCGCAATTGGACACCGAGCTGATCTCGCGGTAGGTACCCTGGGCGGGAACCCACACCTCCAGATCGTAGGTTTTGCTGGCGCCAAAGCCCATGTCGCCGGTGCACAGGCCCATCACCCGGTACGGCAGACCGAGCCTTTGCAAAATGGCCTCGGCGTGGCCGGTCATGGCCTCCAGCGCGGCGTCGCTTTGGTCGGGGTGCACGATTTGCACCATCTCCACCTTGTCGAACTGGTGCTGGCGAATCAGGCCGCGGGTGTCCCGCCCAGCGCTGCCCGCCTCGGACCGGAAACACGGCGTGTGGGCGGTGAGCTTGATCGGCAGTTCTGACTCGGCCACCACGGTGTCGCGCACCACGTTGGTCAGCGGCACTTCGCTGGTGGGAATCAGGTAGAGCGATTGGTTGTCGTCGCCGCCGTCCTGGCCGCCCTTGTTCACGGCGAACAGATCAGCCTCGAACTTGGGCAGTTGCCCAGTGCCGCGCAGCGACTCGGCGTTGACGATGTAGGGGGTGTAGCACTCGGTGTAGCCGTGCTCCTGCGTCTGCACGTCGAGCATGAATTGCGCGAGCGCGCGGTGCAGCCGGGCAATCGGCCCGCGCATGAAGCTGAAGCGGGCGCCAGCCAGCTTGGCGCCGGTCTCGAAGTCCAGACCCAGCGGTTCGCCGAGGTCGACATGGTCGCGCACCGGGAAGTCAAACACGCCAGGCGTGCCCCAGCGGCGCAGCTCCACGTTGCCTTCTTCACCAGCGCCGATGGGCACGCTTTCGTGCGGCAGGTTGGGCACCGCCAGCAACAGGGTGGACAAGTCGGCCTGGATCACATCGAGGCGCTGCGCCGACTGCTCCAGCTCGCCCTTGAGCGAGTTGACCTGCGCCATCGCGGCATCGGCCTCGGCGTGTTGCCCCTTCCCCTTGAGCATGCCGATCTGCTTGGACAGCTGGTTGCGCTGGCTCTGCAGCGACTCGGTGCGCGTTTGCAGCGTTTTGCGCTCGGCTTCCAGGGCTTCAAACGCAGCCACGTCCAGGAACGGCTGGGGTTGTTTTCGGGTTTGCAGCCGGGCGATCACGCCGGGCAGGTCTTTTCGCAGTTGGGCAATGTCTAACATGCGGCGATTGTAGGTTTGCCGCCGCAGCGCTCATTTCAGGTGGTCGATCAGCTCCACGTCGCTGCCGCCGATTTTCAAGCCTTTGGGCAGCGGGAACTTCACCGACTCGGTGAGCCCGTCCATGGTGCGCACCGAGATCGCGCCCAGCGCCTTGATGCGCTCGATCACCTGGCGCACCAGAATTTCGGGCGCCGAAGCCCCGGCTGTCAGGCCCACGCGCGATTTGCCCTCGAACCAGCTGGCCTGCAGCTCGTCGGCGCTGTCAACCATGTAGCTCTCGGTGCCCAGCTTCATCGCCACCTCGCGCAAGCGGTTGCTGTTGGAGCTGGTGGCGCTGCCGACCACGATCACGATGTCCACCTGCGGGCTCAGCAGCT
>JBBSDB010000195.1:0-7094 GCA_038249735.1 Burkholderiales bacterium | reverse complement strand
TCAATCTCCGGGTCGTGCCAGATGCTCGACAGCATGGGGTCGAGCGTGAAGCTGACGAACATGGAGATCAGCACCGCGACCACCATGGTGATGCCGAACTCGTGGAAGAACTTGCCGATGATGCCGCCCATGAAACCGATCGGCAGAAACACCGCCACGATCGACAGCGTGGTGGCCAGCACCGCCAGGCCAATTTCCTGCGTGCCGTCCATGGCTGCCTGGTACGGCGTCTTGCCCATCTGCACATGGCGCACGATGTTTTCGCGCACCACGATGGCGTCGTCGATCAGCAGACCGACCGACAGCGTGAGCGCCATCAGCGTGATCATGTTGATCGTGAAGCCGAACAGGTTCATGAAGAAGAAGGTGCCCACCAGCGCGATCGGCAAGGTGAGCCCGGTGATCACGGTCGAGCGCCAGGAATTCAGGAAAAGGAACACGATCAGCACGGTGAGCAGTGCGCCCTCCATCAGCGTCTGGCGCACGTTGTTCACCGAGACCCGGATCGGCCGTGAACCGTCCGCAATCGGCTCCAGCTTCATGCCTGGCGGTAGCTCGGCCTGAACCGCTGCGATCGCCGCATTCAGGCCGTCGACCACCGCAATCGTGTTCTCATCTTGTGCCTTTTGCACCTGCAGCAGCAGGGTGCGCTGGCCGTTGTAGAGCGCCAGGCTTTGCACCTCTTCGGTGGCGTCGCTGACCCGCGCCACCTGGTCCAGGCGCACCGGGCTGCCGCCGCGCCGCGCCACGATGATGGCGTTGAAGTCTTGCGGGTTCTGCAGCCGCGAGAGCATCTGCACCACGCGCTCGCGCTCTGCCGTTTTGAGCGTGCCGACCGGCAGGTCCTGGTTTTCGGTGCGCACCGCACTCGCGATCTGATCGGCGGTGACACCCAGCGCTTCCATCGCCTTGGGGTCCATCTCGATGTTGACCGCGCGTCGCGTGCCGCCCACCAGCGTGACCGAGCCCACGCCGCGCACGTTCTCCAGGCGCTTTTTGAGCGTCTGCTCGGCCCAGGTGCTGAGCTCGACCGCGCTCGGCGCTTCTCCATTCACAGGCGTGGGCAAGACCGCGACGGACCAGACTGAGCGGCTCGCGGGATCGAAGCGCAACACCCGCGGCTCGTTCACCTCATCGCGAAACGTCGGGCGCAGGATGGCGATTTTTTCGCGCGTGTCCTCGGCCGCCTTGCGCCCGTCCACATACAGCTGGAACTCGATGATCACCACCGAGCGGCCCTCGTAGCTGCGCGAGCTGATCGCGTTCACGCCCGCGATCGCGTTCACCGCTTCTTCCACTTTCTTCGTCACCTCCGACTCGATGATCTCGGGCGAGGCGCCGGGGTATTCGGTGGTGACCACCACCACCGGGAAGTCGATATTGGGAAACTGGTCGATCTGCAGCCGCTGGAACGAGAACACGCCCAGCACCATCAGCGCGAGCATGACCATGGTCGCGAAGACCGGGTTGCGCAGGGAGACCTGGGTGAACCACATGGCGCAGCGTCCTCAGTTGCTGTTCGCCGGCGCGGCGGGGGCAGCGGCGGGTGCGCCAGCGGCTGTCGCGCCCGCCAGCGACACCGCCGTGCCTTCGCGCATCAGCCCGGCCTGCACCCGCAACACCGGGGTGCCCGGCGGCGCGCCTGCCACGCCATCCAGCATCACCATCGGCTCGGTGCCTTGCTGCGCCTGTTGCGCCAGCGTGATCGGCTGGTGCACGATCTTGCCCTTGCGCACCAGCTGGAGGTACGGCTCAGGCTTGTCGTTGCGCACCGAAGACAGTGGAACCGCCGACGCATCGATGCGCCCGATGACAACCGCGCCCTGGGCAAACAGGCCCTGGCGCATGCCAGGCGCCGCGGCCACGCGCAGGTAAATCAACACGCTGCGGCTGCCTGGCTGCACGCTCGGGTTGATGCGCGCCACCGTGGCCGCCACCGGCTCGCTCAGCCCTTCGACGTTCAGCCTTGCCACTTGGCCGACCCGCACCGCCGCCGCATTGGCTGGCGCCAGCGCTGCCTCCAGCTCGAAGGCGGACAGGTCCACCACTTCGAGCACCCGCGCGTCCAGGGCAACCCGCTCGCCGTTTTGCACCAGCCGCGCCGACACCTGACCCGAGAGCGGCGATTTCAGTACCGTGTCGCCCAGCGCCTTTCGCGCAATATCGCGCGCGGCCAACGCCGCCTGGTGGTTCGCCTGCGCTGCCGCCAGGTTGGCGCTGCTGGTGTCCAGCGCGGTCGCAGAGATGAAGCCTTGGCGCACCAGCGCCTGGTTGTTGTCAAAGCCGCGCTGCGCGATCGTCACCTGGGCCTGGGCAGACTGGGCCTGCTGTTCTGCTTGGCGCAAGCGCGCCTGGGTCTCGGTGTTGTCGACCTGCGCCACGGTTTCGCCCGCGCGCACCGCATCGCCTTCGCGCTTGGTCAGGCCTTGCAGCTCGCCGGCGGTGCGCGCCTTGATCACCGCGGTTTGCAGCGCGTGCAGCGAGCCAGAAATGGTCACCGTCTGGTCCAGCGCCAGCGTTTGCACCATCACCACGTCTTGCGGGCCGAGCTGGTAGATCGGGGCTTGCTGCAGCGCCTGGGCCGCCGCATTGGCCGCCGCATTTTGCGCTGAGCGTTTTTGCAGCGCGCGGGTCACACCCAGGGCAATGCCGAGCACGAGCAGGGCGAGCAGCGTCCATTGGATCCAGCGGCGGTTGGGGCGGGTGTTCATGGTTTGACGGACTTTGCGGACTTGGCGGGCTTGAGGGGTGCCGCTGAGAGGCGACCCGCTGCGGCATTGCGGGTATTGGCGGCGCGTGTGACGACGGGTGCGGCAACCGGTGTGGCCAGCATGCCGCCAAGCAGCAGGTCGAGCTGGCTGTCGATGAAGGCCTGCGGCTCGATCTGCTGGTTGGCCGGGCAGCAAGCGGCGAGCGAGTGTTGCCACATCAGCAGAAAAATCATCGGCGCGATCAGGCTGTAGACCGCGTATTCCAGCGCCATGGGTCGGAACTCGCCGCTGTCCACGCCGCGCTGCAACACCCGCTTGAGCAGGTCGTGTCCCGGGCCGATCACTTCCTGCTGGTAGAAGGCCGCGATTTCGGGAAACGTGCCGGCCTCGCTCATCACCAGCTTGCTGATGCCTGAGGCCTTGGTCATGCCGATGCGCTGCCACCAAGAATGCATGCAGTACCGCACCAGCTCGGCGCTGCTGCCGGTAAATTGTGTGAGCTCCTCGTTCCATTCGGTGAAGCGACCCGAGATGGTGTGCCGCACCAGCGCCTTGAACAGCTCTTCTTTGCTTGGGAAGTAGAGAAACAGCGTGCCCTTGGAGACACCGGCGAGCGCTGCCACTTCTTCCACCCGAGTCGCCGCAAAGCCCTTTTCCACAAACAGGGTCAACGCGGCATCCAGCAACTCGCCTGGCCGGGCTTCCTTGCGGCGCGCGCGCCTGGGCAGGGCCTCAGGGCTCACGCTGCCCGAAGCGACTGGGCCGGCCGCGGTGCGTGAGGGAGGATGAAAGGGTGGGCGAGCGGATGGCATGGCATTAATGACCAACGGGTTATTAATGTACCTCAGCGGCCCGTGGACTGGGCTTGAGAGAAATCAAGCTGTCGTCCAGGAAGCACGCAGCCAGTCAGCTCAGCTTGATGCCCACCTGCCCAATGCGCCGCCCGTCCATCTGGCGCACGCTGAGCTCCGCTCGCCCGAGCATGGCGCTGTCGCCCACCACCGGCGGGCGGTGCAGAGCCTCTTCCAGCCAATGGCCCAGCGTCTGTTCGCTGTCGCTGGGGGTCGGCAGGCTGTAAAACGCGCAGAGCTGGCCAATGGGGGTGAGGGCGTCAAGAACGAAATCGCCGAACACCTCGCGCGTCTGCGCCTCGTCCTCCGGGTCGGGCAGCGCCACGCCCAGGCGACGCGCGCTCCAGGCAATTGTGGTGCCCTGCAGCAGCAGCGAGGTCAACACCACCACGAAGGCCACGTTGAAGAAGATCTGAGCCCCCGGCACACCAGCCATCACCGGAAACACCGCCAGAACAATCGGCACCGCGCCGCGCAGCCCCATCCACGAAACGAACGCGATCTCGCGCCGCTCGAACCGCAGAGGCGCCAGACACAGCCACACCGACAGCGGCCGTGCCACCAGCATCAACACCAAGGAAACGCCCAGCGCCGGCCAAATCGTGCGCAGCAGCTCGGTGGGTGTCACCAGCAGACCGAGAAGCAAAAACATGCTGGCTTGCATCAGCCAGGCATAACCGTCCATGGCGGAGAGTGAGGAGCGCACCAGCTTGCGCGCGCGGTTGCCGGTGATCACGCCCATGGCGTACACCGCCAGAAAACCCGAGCCGCCGAGCCAGGTGGTGCCTGCAAACACGGTGAGCCCGGCTGAGACCACCAGCAGCGCGCGGATGCCGCCGCCGCCGTCTTCGCCCCGGCCCAGCCGCTTGAGCAGCCCGGCCAGCGCAAAACCGCTCGCCACCCCGAGTGCCGCGCCCCAGCCGAACTGCAGCAGCAGCGAGCGCAGCACCTGCATCGCGTCGAGTCCGGCGGCTGCTGCTGGCGCGGTCGTGGCCATCAGCGCCACGCCAATGAACATCAGCGTGTGGTAGACCGCCATCGGGTCGTTCATGCCCGACTCGATCTCCAGTGTGGCCGCCACCCGCTCATTGAGCTTCACGCCCGACGACTTGAGCAAGGAGAACACCGCCGCCGCATCGGTCGAGCCCACGATCGCGCCCAGCAGCAGGGCCAGCGGCCAGCTCAGGTCCAGCAGCCACCAGGCTGCCGCGCCCGTCACACCCGTGCTCACCAACACGCCCAGCGTCGCCAGCAACAGCGAAGGCTTCAGCCCGGTGCGAAAGGTGGTGAAGTCGGTGCGCAAACCGCCGTCCAGCAAGATCACCGCCAGCGCGATGTTGCCCACCACAAAGCTGAGGCGGAAGTCGTCAAACACCAGCCCGCCCGGCCCATCCACCCCAGCCAGCGTGCCCATCACCAGAAACACCAACAGAAACGAAAACCCCGCCCGCGCTGAAAACACCCCGGCAAGCACGCTGACGAACACCAGCGCGGCAGCGATCAGCAGCGGCAGGGTGAGGAAGTCCAGGGAGAGGGCCATGCTTCGCAAGCTAACAGAATGTGTGCCAACCAGTCCGATCGAGGCCTACGCAAGGCCAGTGTCCAAACCCTTGAACATCAATCGCCTGTAAGCAACATCTTCAATTGTCAAAGAGAGGTCGGGCGCGGCGCGCCCGACGGGGAACCGTGGCCATGTGAATGCTGAACTCAGCGTCTGCGCCCACCTTCGCACAGCCCCTGAGAATGAGTCAAATCGAAGATTACTGGGCCCAACGACAACCAAGTCCCCGGTAGCATATCTCTGTGAGGCAACACGCTGGCCAAGGCAATTGTCGCCAACCACCCTGGCCATCGTCATCCTGCCGGACACTCAGGCCGACTTGCTCGACCTGCAGGCTTGCATACTGGAACGCTGGACAACCGAGCTCTGGCTGGTCGCCGAAGATGACATCTTTGCCCAGCTCGCCCAGGTGGATTCGGGCTGCGTCACCGGTCTGGTCGTGTCCTTGCTCGCCAGCGTGGGCATGACGGCCTACCGAACCGTCCTCAGCTCACACCACCGCATCCTGTACCTTCAGACCGAGGGCAACACCTGCGTTGATGCGGTTGCCGGGCAGACGCAGGATTTTCAGACCCCTGCTGCTCAAGCGCCTGTTCAGGCGATAAAGCCTCGGCGCACGCTGGGTGTCACCAGATTCAACAAGTGGCGGCTATGGCAAATCCATCGCTGATGCCGTTGCCGCCCATCATGTCGCGCGCCAGGCGGAAGTGTTGAGTGCCTTGCCGCAACTGTTGCGCTTCAGGATGCTGGTGATTTCCACGCTCGCAGTACCTTCATCTTTCAAGCGGCGCAGGCGTTCGCCTCAGCAACCTTTCAAACGGCTTGTGGCAGGAAAAAGCCAAAGCGCGTACCGCGCATGAGCTCGGAATGCACCTGCACCGCGCTGCCGTGCAGTTCCAGGATGCGCTTGACGATGGCCAGGCCAAGGCCCGCACTGGTGCTGGCGGCATGGTCTTCGACATCGGCAGCGCGCCAGTAGCGTTCGAAAATGTGCGGAAGGTGTTCGCTCCTGATGCCTCTTCCGGTGTCGCTGACGCTGATTTCCATGAACTCACCTCGGTTTTCGATGGCGAGGTTCACATAGCCGCCAGCCTCTGTGTGGCGCAATGCGTTGTCGATCAGGTTTTGCAGAACGCGCTCGATCATGGCGATATCGGCCAGTACCTTGGCCTTGGCATGGCTGCCTGTGGAGAGTTGCACGGTGATGCCGCGCTGCTGGGCTGCGAGCCGGTAGTTTTGCACCACGTCTTGCAACAGCTCAGCCAGGCAGAACATTTCTCTTTGTGGCGTCACGCGGCCCGCATCAAGTTTTGACAGCTCGAAGAGATCGGCAACTCGCTTGCCCAGCAAGTCCGCATGGCGCAGCGCGGTGAGCAGGTGGCTGGTGCGGGAATCGGCGTCCAGGCTATCGCCGCGCAACATGACCGTTTCCACATAACCCCTGATGTTGGAGAGTGGAGTGCGCAAATCGTGTGAAATGTTGCTCACCAACTCGCGCCGTTGTCGGTCGCTGTCTTCTAGGTGCTGGAATTGTTGGGCGATGCGGTTTTGCATGTCTACAACCGACCTGCGCAACACGCTGATCTCATCCCCTTGGCTTGCGTCGGCTTGCGTGCTGCCAGCGCCCCTGAACGCGCACAACTCATCGGTGAGTTGGCGCAGCGGCCGCGTCAGGTGTCGCCACGCCATCCACAGCACCAGCGCTGCCAGTACCGAGACCGCCGCAGTGGCCATGGCCATGGCCTGCAGGGTTCGGGAGTTTGTCAGGCTGGCAGATTCGGCTTGCACCTTGCGGCCATTGAGGACGATGTAAAGATAGCCATCGATCTTTCCGACGCTCGAACGAAGCGGGGCCACGGAAAAGGTGTTTCGCTGACCTGGCTGGACAGGGTCGCTCCCCATGAGCGGCAGGCTTGTTACGGTTCCAGGAGCAGGATCCAGCAGTTGACGAACTGGCTGAAGGTCAACCAG
>JBBSDB010000194.1:0-7177 GCA_038249735.1 Burkholderiales bacterium | reverse complement strand
CGTGGTTGTGTTGCGCAAATCGGTGATCTCCAGCGCAGTGATCATGTTCATCATCGCCAACGC
This sequence comes from Burkholderiales bacterium, assembly GCA_038249735.1. Classification (GTDB taxonomy): domain Bacteria; phylum Pseudomonadota; class Gammaproteobacteria; order Burkholderiales; family Burkholderiaceae_C; genus Hydrogenophaga. Next base: position 7,114 of record JBBSDB010000194.1, on the reverse strand, counting down.
CGGGCTGTTCGCTTTCCTGATCACGCGCGCGGGCATCCCGGACGCCATCGGCCAGTGGCTCACGGCCGTGCTGGATTCGCCCGGCATGTTCCTGCTCGGGGTGAATGCGGCGCTGTTCGTGATCGGCATGTTCATCGAGACCTCGGCCGCCATCATCGTGCTCGCGCCCATCCTGGTGCCTGTGGCCATCTACTTCGGCATCGATCCGGTGCACTTCGGCATCATCATGGTGGTCAACCTGGCCATGGGCATGATCACGCCGCCGTTCGGTGTCAACTTGTACGCTGCATGCACCGTGGCCAAAATTTCACTCGACCGAATCATCGGCCACCTGCTGCCGTTCGTGCTGGTCATCATGGGCTGCCTGATGCTCATCACCTACGTGCCGCAGATCTCGCTGGCCTTGCGCGATGCGGTGTTTGCCAAGCCGCCGGTGGTGGAGCCGGTGATCGGTCCGTCGATCGGACCCCAGTAACCGCCGCCCCATGGCCCTGCATTTCATCTCCAACACCGCCCTGCGTTCGACATCGGGCCAGACGCTGGCGGTGATCGACCCTGCCACCGGCGAGACCTTTGAGACCATTGAGCGCGGCAACGCTGCCGACATCGACGCAGCGGTCAGCGCTGCGCGCCACTGTTTCGACACCCGCTGGAGCCGCCTCACCGCCGCCGAGCGCGGCCGCTTGCTGATGAAGCTCAGCGCCAAGGTGGCCGAACACACTGAGGAGCTCGCCGCGCTGGAGCAGCGCGACTGCGGCAAACCAGTGAAGCAAGCTCGGGCCGACGCGCTAGCGCTGGTGCGCTACTTCGAGTTCTACGCCGGTGCGGGTGACAAGCTGCACGGCGACACCATTCCCTATCTCGACGGCTACAGCGTGCTGACCTGGCGCGAGCCGCACGGTGTGACCGGCCATGTGATCCCGTGGAACTACCCGATGCAGATCTTCGGGCGCAGCGTGGGCGGGGCGCTGGCGGCGGGGAATGTGTGTGTGGTGAAACCCTCGGAAGACGCCTGCCTGTCCATCCTCCGCGTGGCCGAGTTGGCGGCCGAGGTCGGCTTCCCCGCGGGCGCCATCAACATCGTCACCGGCTATGGCCACGAGGTGGGCGATGCGCTGGCGCGCCACCCGGGCATTGGCCACATCAGCTTCACCGGCAGCCCGCGCGTGGGCACGCTGATCCAGCAGGTCGCCGCCGAGCGGCACTGTCCGGTGACGCTGGAGCTGGGTGGCAAGGGGCCGCAGGTCGTGTTCGACGACGCCGATGTGGATGCTGCCCTGCCCTTCATCGTCAACGCCATCGTGCAAAACAGCGGCCAGACCTGCAGCGCCGGCTCGCGCCTGCTGGTGCAGCGCGGCGTTTACGAGGCGGTATTGCAGCGCGTGGGCGACGCCTTCACGAAGCTGCGCGCCGGCCCGCCCGCGATGGACCTCGATCTGGGCCCGCTGATTCGCCGAAGTCAGCTCGACCGTGTACGCGGCTTTCTCGACGAGGCGCGCGCCGCTGGCATCGCCACCGTGGCGCAAGGCCGCGTCGTCGAAGAGGCCGATGCAAGCGGCTTCTTTGCGGCGCCCACGCTGTTGCGCGATGTGCCTGCAGACCACCGGCTGGCACAAGAAGAGGTGTTCGGCCCGGTGCTGGCCGCCATGGCGTTCGACGACGAAGACCACGCGGTGCAGCTCGCCAACGCCACCGCGTTTGGCCTCGTCGCTGGCGTGTGGACGCACGAGGGCGCTCGGCAGTTCCGCATGGCCCGCCGCATCAAGGCCGGCCAGGTGTTCATCAACAACTACGGCGCGGGTGGCGGCGTCGAGCTGCCGTTTGGTGGCGTGAAATCCAGCGGCTACGGTCGCGAAAAGGGTTTTGAAGCCCTGCTCGGTTTCACGACCGTGAAGACCGTGGCCTTTCGCCACGGCTGATCCCTTTTTCTGAAAGCTCCCGCCATGCGCGTTCTCAACAAATCCATCATCGTCACCGGCGCGGCCAGCGGCTTTGGTGAAAGCATCGCCCAGCGCCTGGCTGCCGAGGGCGCCCGGGTCATCGTCAACGACATCGATGTGGCCAACGGCGAGCGTGTTGTAGCGGCCATCGTCGCAGCCGGCGGCCAGGCCTCGTTTTTTGCCGCCGATGTCACCCGCTCGGCCGATGTCAAGGCGCTGGTGGAAGCCGCGCTGCAACGCCACGGCCGGCTCGACGCCATGGTCAACAACGCTGGCTGGACGCACCGCAACCAGCCAGCGCTGGATGTCACCGAAGACCAGTTCGACCGCTGCTACGCGGTCAACGTGAAGAGCATTTACCTGTCCACCATCCACGCGGTGCCCGCGCTGCGCGCGGGCGGCGGCGGCTGCCTGATCAACATCGCGTCCACCGCCGGTGTGCGGCCGCGTCCAGGCCTGACTTGGTACAACGGCAGCAAGGGCGCGGTGATCACCACCTCGAAATCTCTGGCGGCCGAGTTCGGCGCCGATAACATCCGCGTCAACTGCGTCAACCCGGTGATGAACCCGTTCACTACCCTGGGTGCCTCGTTCGCCGGTGGCGAGCTGACGGAAGAGCGCCTCGCCAAGTTCCGCTCCAGCATCCCGCTCGGCCGCTTCTCGACCGGCGACGACGTGGCCAGCGCGGTGCTCTACCTCGCCAGCGACGAGGCCGCGTTCATCTCGGGTGTCTGTCTGGAAGTGGACGGCGCGCGCTGCGTCTGACGCGCGACCTGCCATCGGCGCGGCCTGCCGCACAATGCCGCCATGCCACGCGCCAACCAACTCCTTCACCCCGCTCGCACCCCTGCCGCCTTGCGCACAGCCGCCACCGTGCTGCTGCTGCGCGACGGCACCGACCGGGAGCGACCAGGCTTGGAGGTGCTGATGACGCGCCGCTCCAGCACCGCCAGCTTCGCGCCTGGTGCCTACGTCTTTCCAGGCGGCGGCATTGACGCTGCCGACGCACAGGCGCACGACTTGGCGACCCGCCGACCGACGCAGAGCGACTTGCACCTGACCCAGGCCATCGCCGCCATGCGCGAGAGCTTCGAGGAACTGGGCGTTTTGCTGGCGCGCCACGCCGACGGCTCGCACGCCACCACCCAGGACATCGCCGCGCTCGACCGCAAAGCGCCCTTTGCTGCGCAGTGCCGCGACCGCGGCCTCACGCTCGACGGCGCCGAGGTGTTCGTGCTGGCGCACTGGATCACCGACCGCGATCTGCCGCGCCGCTTCGACGTGCCGTTTCTGGTCGCGCGCATGCCCGCAGGCCAGGAGCCGGTGGCCGACGAGGCCGAGCAGTTCGAACCGGTCTGGGTGCGGCCGGCCGACGCGCTGGCACGCCACGCGGCCGGCAACTTCTTCATCATCTTCCCGACCATCCGCACGCTGGAGCGGCTCAAGGCCCACGACACGGTGGCGTCGGTGCTGGATGCCTGTGCGGTCAACGACGAGCCCTTGTTCACCAGCTGCCCGCGCGCCGGTTTGCTCAATGGCGCCGATTCGCGCCACATGGAACACGAAGCGCCCTTCGGCGAGCTCGCCCTGGTCTGCCCCGACGGCCAGATCGTGCATGCGCTGGACTGGCAGACCGACCGCCCGGTACCGCTGCTGAAAAACCTGCAACGCCTCACCGCGCCCAACCCCGGCTTCATGACCGGCCCGGGCACCAACAGCTATTTGGTCGGCGACCCCAACACCGGCTTTATGGCCATCGACCCCGGCCCGGACATCCCCGAGCACCTGGAGCGGCTGTGGCGCGCCGCTGGTGGCGACCTGCGCGCGATCGTCTGTACCCACTCGCACCCAGACCACTCGCCCGGCGCCGCCCGCCTGCAGGCCCTGTGCAGCGCCAGCGGGAGAGCGCCGCCACCCATCCTGGGCCTGCCGAGCGCGCCGACCTCGCGCGAAAACAGCCGCTTCACACCCGAGCGCGCGCTGGCCGACGGCGAGCGCCTGACGCTGCACAACGCCGGCGGCGAAACCGTGCACACCCTGCGCGTGGTGCACACGCCCGGCCACGCGGCCAACCACCTGTGCCTGGTTCTGGAAGAAGACGGCCTGCTGTTCAGCGGCGACCACATCCTGAACGGCAGCACCACGGTGATCGACCCGCCGGACGGCAACATGGGCGCCTACCTCGATTCGCTCGACCTGCTCGACCGGATGTGTGAGCAGCAAGGGGTTGATTTCATCCTGCCGGCCCACGGCTATGTGCTCGGCGACCTGAAGCGCACGGGGGACAACCTAAGCGCACCCGAACACGGCGGCGCCCGTGCGGCCATCGCCCACCTGAAGGCACACCGCCTGGCGCGCGAAGCCAAGGTGGCGCGCGCCATGCAGGCCGAGCCGCAAGGCACGGCAGACGACTGGGTGAAACTGGCCTACAACGACGTGCCCGAGCGCCTGTGGCCAGTGGCCAAGCGCTCGCTGCTGGCGCACGTGGAGCGCATCCAGAGCCTGGGTGGTTTCAACCTCTGACGGGACCCAACATGCGCATCGCCTTCGTCTCCGACATCCACGGCAACCTGGCCGCGCTGGACGCGGTGATCGCCGACATCGCGCGCCGCCAGGTGGATCAGGTGGTCAACCTCGGCGACATGCTCAGCGGCCCCTTGCTGCCGTTGGAAACCGCTCGGCGCCTGCGCGCCCTGGACTGGTTCCACATCGCTGGCAACCACGAGCGGCAGGTGCTGCGCCTGCCGTCAGACCGGCAAGGCGCGGCCGACGCCTACGCCAGCAGCCAACTCGGCGACAGCGACGAAAGAGCCTGGCTGGCCAGCCACGCCGACCCCTGCGACACGCGGCTGCATCAAGCAACCATGTGGCCCGAGCGGCTGGGCCGCGACGTGGCGCTGTGCCACGGCAGCCCGCGCAGCGACATCGAATACCTGCTGGAAACGCCGGTCGGCGAAGAGGCTCGGCTGGCGTCGCCGGTGGAAATCGAGGACCGGCTGGACGGTCGCATCGCGCCACACATCGGCCTGCTGGCCTGCGGTCATACCCACGTACCGAGGTCGGTGGCGGCAGCAAATGGCTTGCTCATCGTCAACCCGGGCAGCGTGGGCCAGCCTGCTTACGCCGACGACCACCCGTACCCGCTGTCGAGCTTTCACCGCATCGAGACCGGCAGCCCGGACGCGCGCTACGCGGTGGTCGAAAAGGTCAACGGGCGCTGGTTGTGCGACTTGATCAGCGTGCCCTACCACTTCGAGCCCATGGCCTTGCTGGCAGAGCAGCGAGGCCGCCCCGACTGGGCGCACGCGTTGCGTACCGGCACCATGCCACGCAGCTGAAGCAAAGCGCTGCTCCTGTCTGGCCGAAACGCGGAACCGCCGCGCAAGACATCCTGCAGATTCGGCCCCATGAAGTGCCATCGGCCCGCTCGATCAAAACCCTGACCAGCGATGCGAGCGATCGGATGAGCCAGCAGCGCGAAGGGCGGTTCAGAAAAGTGCCACCCCGCCCAAAAGGCACGCGGCCAGCAATGCGGCCAGCAACAGCATCTGCCAGCGGCGCAAGGCGCGGCTGCGCTCCAACCCTGTGCCCTTGAGGCCTATTTGTCCAGGTGGCGCCTGGCGCCGCCAACCAACGACCAGCAGCGCCGCGGCGACGAATGCCACTGCCGCCAGGATGGTCAGAATCACCCATCTGCGCTCGTCCATCAAAAGGCTCTCCCATCGAGATAGGACACAGCGCAAAGCATAAAGTGTGAAGCGCGCCGTTACGCCGGATTCTGTGCATGTGGGTTGCCCCACACGTGGTCGCCATTCCTCTGGGCCGCTGGTCACCCAAGCGGCTCGGTGCTACCTACCCGCCAACTCGCCTTGCGGAACCACAAGGATTCACAACACAGCGAACCGTGTCGCTTCAGGCTGGCCTATTTGGTATTGCTGCGCGTAGAGATTGCCCGTTTCACCCGAACTGAATCGGCTCGTCTCTGTTGCTCTGATCCTCACCTTAGGGCCCCTTTGAGAACGCTTTCGCGAACCCATCCAAGCTTGTCGGTGGAGAGGTGTTACCTCCTACGCTGTCCTGTGCAGTCCGGACGTTCCTCCAGTGCGCCCTTTCGGGTGCCCTTTCGAGCGTGCACCAGCGACGACCTGGCGCGCTTCACAGCGCGATTATCCGCTGCACGCTCACGCAATGCGTTCGAGCTTCTTGAACTTCCACACCAGCTTGTAGTAGGCGGTCTGCAACACCAGCATGGCGGTGTAGGTCAGCGGGAAGGCCATCCAGACGCCTTGCAGGCCAAAGTGGTCGCTCAGCGCGTAGGCGGCGGGCAGTTGCACCAGCGCGATGCAGGCGATCGAGATCGCCACCGGCACCAGCACCACCCCGCTGGCGCGCATGATGCCGCCCACCACCGCCTGAAAGCCAAACAGCAGCAGACTCCACAGCATGATTTTGAGCAGATGCTCGGCCTGCGCGCGCACCTCGGGCTCGGTGATAAACAGCCCCAGCAGCCAGTGCGACAAGGAGTAGCCCAGCAACACCAGCGAGCCGGTGATGGCGGCGTTGAGCCAGAGGCCGGTGCGCAAAATGGCGCGCACCCGGTCGAACTTGCCGGCACCGATCGCCTGCGCACCCAGGATGGAAGCGGTGATGGCGATGGAGAGCGCGGGGAACTGCACGTAGTTCACCACCTGCGTCACCGCGCCATAGGCGGCGGTGGCCTGTGACCCATAGCCGTTCACCAGCCCCAGAATCGCCAGCTCCGACAGGGAGAGCACCACCATCTGCACCCCGGTTGGCAGGCCGATGCGCATCACGCGTTTCAAAATGACGCGGTCGATCCGCAGCGCGGCGAACAAGGCCCGGTTCGGCGCGAGCACATGGTCACGCCCACGCAAGCGCAGCGCCAGAAAACCCAGCGCCACCACATACGACACCAGGCCCGCATACGCCGCGCTCTGGATGCCCAGTCGCGGCAGACCCAGCCAGCCCAGAATCAGCGCCGGCGTGAGCAGCAAACCCACCGCGGTGGAGAGCGACAGCGCGAGCAGCGGCGTGACGGTGTCGCTCACACCGCGCAGCAACTGCGTGGACAGAATGAAGACCAGCAGCAGCGGCATGATGAGCATCAGCACCCGCGCGTAATCGGTGGCGGCGTCCAGCACATCGGGCGGCGT
>JBBSDB010000193.1:0-7274 GCA_038249735.1 Burkholderiales bacterium | reverse complement strand
GCGCTGCCGGCCTGCGCACGGCACTGCGTGACATCCCATCCGATCTGTTGCACCTCCAGGTCATCGGCGACGACCTGGAAGGTGGCATCGACGCAGCGCTGGGCCGCCACGGCTTCCCGACCACCATCGTCAACACGCCGTTTGCGCCACTGCCCAGCCGTTTGCTCACCGGCGATGCGGCCGACCTGCTGACCGCCGACGGGTTCCGGCAGATGATCAACGAGCAGCTGACGCACCACTTCCGGGTCGCCCGCAAGACCAGCCTGATCGACCGCGCTCAACTGGTGCTGGTGACGCCCGACGTGCCCGCCAGCACAGACCCGAGCGGCAGCGGCTTCGCCCTGGCCAACTTCATCAAGACCACGCTGCACGCCTTCACCGCCACGCTGGCGGTCGAGAACGAACGCCTGGTCCACGATGTGCCGGTGAACCAGATCAACCTGACCCGCCGTGCCCGCAGCGAGGAGCCGCGCAACGAGGCAGAGCACCTGGAAGAGGTCAAGCGCTTCGGCCGCGCTGTGCTGCTGGCTGGTGCACCGCTGCCGCAGGCGGAAGACTCGCGCTACCGGTCGCGCATCTACCGCGGGATGGCGATCACGGTGTAGGCGCCGGTGAATTGGGGGAGCGTCTGCTGCGAGCTCGAACCACGCGATGGAGCTCTCCCGCCGACGGTGCCTGGTTCACGCCTCTGAGCCGAGACCGCAATCTCATCGATTTCTGAGCTTGTGCGCCACCGCTCACAACGCGAAGTCGTAGCCGATGGTGAGTGGCGCGTGGTCGCTGAACTTCTCGCCTTTGTAGATGGCCTCGCTGTGCGCCACGGCGGCCAGCGCCGGTGTGGCGAGGTGGTAGTCGAGCCGCCACCCCACGTTGTTTGCGTAGGCTTGGCCGCGGTTGCTCCACCAGGTGTAGGCGGTGTCCGTGGTCTCGGGCTGGAGCTGGCGGTACACGTCCGCCAGGCCAGCCTCGGTCAGCAGCCGGGTCATCCAGGCGCGCTCTTCGGGCAGGAAGCCGCTGTTCTTCTGGTTGCTGCGCCAGTTTTTGAGGTCGATGTTCTGGTGGGCGATGTTGATGTCGCCACAGAGGATGAACTCGCGCTGGTCTTTCATCGCCATCAGATGCGGGTACATCAGATCCAGAAAGCGGTACTTGGCGAGCTGGCGTTCGTCGCCCGAGGAGCCGCTGGGAAAGTAGGCGCTGACGAGGGAGAACTTTCGCTGTGGTGTATCGAAGCGCAGCTCGACCCAGCGGCCCTCGGCATCGAATTCGCCGCCGTCGAATCCCGCGATCACCTCGCTGGGTTCGTGCCGCGTGTAGATGCCCACGCCCGAATAGCCTTTCTTCTCGGCATAGTGGAAATGACCACGCAAACCGGCCAGGGCCTCGAAGCGGCCGCTCACATCAAGCGCCTGGGCCTTCACTTCTTGCACGCAAATACAATCGGGCTGGTGGTTTTCCAGCCAGGCTTCCAGCCCTTTGCTGGTCGCGGAACGGATGCCGTTGAGGTTGAGGCTGGTGAGTTTGAACAAGGGAGTCCCCATGGTGGTGGATGCGGGCGCACAAGACGCCAAGGGTGGCGCGCTGGCGCAGGATTTTGTGCAGTTTTGCGTGAACGCTGGCGTGTTGCGCTTTGGTGAGTTCAAAACCAAGGCCGGGCGGTTATCGCCCTACTTTTTCAACGCCGGTCTGTTCGACGACGGCGCCAAGCTCGGGCGCCTCGCGCAATTTTATGCACAGGCCCTGATCGCCAGCGGCGCCGAGTTCGACATGGTGTTCGGCCCCGCTTACAAAGGCATTCCGCTGGGTGCAGCGGTGGTGATCGAGCTGGCCAGGCTGGGCCGCAATGTACCGTTTGCCTACAATCGCAAGGAAGCGAAAGACCATGGCGAGGGCGGCTCGCTGGTGGGTGCGCCGCTTTCGGGCCGGGTGCTGATCGTTGACGATGTGATGTCGGCCGGCACAGCGGTGCGCGAGTCGATCGCACTGATCCGCGCGGCTGGCGCCACGCCGCACGGGGTGGCGATCGCGCTGGATCGCCAGGAGAAAGCCACCGAAGTGGGCACCGACGGCGTGACACGCGATGTGGACCACAGCGCGGTGCAGTATGTGCAGCGCGAGCTCGGTCTTCAGGTGTGCGCCATTGCCACGCTGGACGATCTGCTCCAGTATCTGAACCTCCACGCGGGCGGCGAACTCCAAGCCCAGCGAGACCGGGTGCTGGCCTACCGCCAGCGCTATGGCGTGAACTGAGGAGCTGCCTGTGATGAGTCGCCATTTTCCCCTGCCCCAGCGCGGCACGTCCACCGCGCTGGGTGCGCTGCTGGCTTGCGTGCTGGCTGGTCCCGCGCTGGCGCAGCCTTCTGGCCCCGGCATCTTCACCTGCATCGACAGCAAGGGCCGGCGCATCACCTCGGACCGCCCGATCATGGAATGCCTGGACCGCGAGCAGCGCGAGTTGGGCAAGACCGGCGTGACCAAACGCGTGGTCCCACCAAGCTACACCGCCGACGAGCGCAGCAAGCTGGAAGCACAGCGCAAGGCTGAAGAAGAAGTGCAGGCGCGCATCGCAGAGGAAAAGCGCCGCGATCGCGCGCTGCTGATCCGCTACCCCAACCAGCCGGTGCACGACAAGGAACGCGCCGAGGCGCTGGCCCAGATTGACGAGGTGGTGTCAGCGGTGGTGCGCCGCGAGCAGTCGCTGGCGAAGCAGCGCGCGGAGATTGGCACCGAGCTGGAGTTCTACCAGGGTGACGTGAACAAGGCGCCGAGCTGGCTCAAGCGCAAGCTCGAAGACAACGAGAGTCAATCGCAGATTCAGAAACGTTTTCTGGACGACCAGGCGCAAGAGAAGAAGCGTATCAACGCGCGCTTCGACGAGGAGCTGGCCAAGCTGCGCCAGCTCTGGCGCACGCTCGGCACGGCCAGCACCGCGCGCTGAGCGCGGCAAGCTTTACTGCAGTTTCTGGCGCAGCAGGTCGTTCGCCTGCTGCGGATTGGCCTTGCCCTTGCTGGCCTTCATGACCAGGCCCACCAGCGCGTTGAACGCCTTGTCTTTGCCAGCGCGGAACTGCTCAACCATGGGCGCGTTGGCGGCCATCACCTCGTCGATCATGGCGTCCAAGGCGCTGCTGTCGTTCATCTGCTTGAGGCCTTTGGATTCGATGATCGCGTCCATATCCATCAAATATTGCGCCAAGTCCTCCAGGCTCTTCCGCTTGTTTGCCACAAGCTCTTGGAAGGCGGACTTTGCGCCCGAGTTGGAAATGGTTCCGTCTGAAACGCGCCGAATCAGTGCTGCCAGCTGCATCGGGCCTGGCACCTCAATGTCATCAATCGAGACTTGCAGCTTGTTCAGCAGCGCTGCAACCTCACCCATGACCCAGTTCGCCGCCAACTTTGGCCGCTCTGAATCCCGTGATACGGCCTCGAAGTAATCTGCCATCGACTTCGTTTGTGTCAGCGTGGTGGCGTCGTACTCTGACAGTTCAAAGTCACGCACAAAGCGCTCGGCCATCTGGCGAGGCAACTCGGGCATCGCAGCTTCCACCTCTTCCACCCACGCCCGCGACACCACCAGCGGCGGCAGGTCGGGGTCGGGGAAGTAGCGGTAGTCGGCCGCGTCTTCCTTGGTCCGCATGGCGCGGGTCTCGCCCGTGTCGGGGTTGAACAGCACGGTGGCTTGCTGGATGGCGTGGCCGTCTTCGATCTGATCGATCTGCCAGCGGATCTCGTAGTCGATCGCCTGCTGCATGAACTTGAACGAGTTCAGGTTCTTGATTTCGCGCCGCGTGCCCAGCGGCGCGCCGGGCTTGCGCACCGACACGTTGGCATCACAGCGGAAGCTGCCTTCCTGCATGTTGCCGTCGCAGATGCCGATCCAGGTCACGAGTTTGTGCAGCTCTTTCGCATAGGCCACGGCCTCGGCGGTGGAACGCATGTCGGGCTCGGTCACGATCTCCAGCAGCGGCGTGCCAGCGCGGTTGAGGTCGATGCCGGTCATGCCGTGGAACTCGTCATGCAGCGACTTGCCTGCGTCTTCTTCCAGGTGCGCGCGCACCAGCCGCACGGTTTTCTTCTCGTCACCGAGCAGAAACGACAGCTCGCCGCCCTGCACCACCGGGATCTCGAACTGGCTGATCTGGTAGCCCTTGGGCAGGTCGGGATAGAAGTAGTTCTTGCGCGCAAACACGCTCTCTTCGGCGATGTGCGAGCCCAGCGCCAGCCCGAGGCGAATCGCCAGCGCCACCGCCTCGCGGTTCATCACCGGCAGCGTGCCCGGCAGCGCCAGATCGACCGCGCAGGCCTGGGTGTTGGGCTCAGCACCAAACGCGGTGGACGCGCGGCTGAAGATCTTGGACTTCGTGGCGAGCTGTGCGTGGGTCTCGAAGCCGATCACGACCTCGTAGCCTTGCACGAGAAGGGGCTTGCTGGTGGTGTTGCTCATGATCAGAAACCTCCAGGCGTCCTCTGGTGCCAGTCGGTCGTTTGCTGAAAAGCGTGCGCGGTGTGCAGCAACTCGCCTTCCTTCAAGTAGTTGCCCACGAGTTGCAGGCCCACCGGCATGCCGCCCTCGCCAAAGCCGGCTGGCACGCTCATGCCGGGCAGACCAGCGAGCGAGGTGGACAGCGTGTAAATGTCGGCCAGGTAGTTGGCCAGCGGGTCGTCGCTTTTCTCACCGATTTTCCAGGCCACGGTGGGCGCGACCGGGCCGGCAATGACATCGCATTGCGTGAACGCCTGCTGAAAGTCTTGTGCAATCAGGCGACGGATTTTCTGCGCTTGCAGGTAATAGGCGTCGTAGTAACCATGGCTCAACACGTAGGTGCCGATCATGATGCGGCGCTGCACCTCGGGGCCGAAGCCTTCGCTGCGTGTCTTCTGGTACATGTCGGCCAGATCGTCGTACTGCGCAGCGCGGTGGCCAAATTTCACACCGTCGAAACGGCTGAGGTTGCTCGACGCCTCGGCCGGTGCGATGACGTAGTACACCGGGATCGACAGCTCGGTGCGGGGGAGCGAAACATCGACCAGCGTGGCGCCGAGCTTCTCGTATTCGGCCAGTGCGCCGCGAACCGCAGCGAGCACATCGGGCGCGCAGCCGGCGCCGAAGAACTCGATCGGCAAACCGATGCGAAGGCCTTTGAGTGGCTGCGCGGCTGTGGCGCCTTCGCGTGGCTTGGATAAAGCAGCGCTGTAGTCCTCGGCCGGGTGGTCGAGACTGGTGGAATCGCGGTCGATGTCAGGACCGGCCATGGCGCTCAGCAACACAGCGCAATCGGCCGCGCTGCGCGCCATCGGGCCAGCCTGATCGAGGCTGGAAGCGAAGGCCACCATGCCGTAGCGCGAGCAGCGGCCGTAGGTGGGCTTGATACCGGTGATGCCAGTGAAACTCGCGGGCTGGCGGATCGAGCCGCCGGTGTCGGTGCCGGTGGCGGCCGGCACCAGGCGCGCGGCCACGGCGGCGGCACTGCCACCCGAAGAGCCGCCGGGCACGCGGCTGGTGTTCCACGGGTTGTGCACCGCGCCGTAAGCCGAGTTTTCATTGCTGCCGCCCATGGCGAACTCGTCGCAGCTGAGTTTGCCCAGGGTCACCGCGCCAGCATCGGTCAGGCGCTGCACCACGGTGGCGTTGAATGGGCTCTGGTAGCCCTGCAACATCTTCGAGCCGGCGGTGGTGGGGAAGTCGGTGGTGACGAAAATGTCTTTGTGCGCCAGCGGCACGCCCAGCAGCGGGCCACGCTCGCCGGCGGCGATGCGGACGTCGGCGGCGCGGGCCTGCGCCAGGGTGGCGTCTTCGTTGAACGCAAGGAAAGCACCGAGGGATTCGTGCTGCTGGGCGCGCGCCAGCAGGTGCTGCGCCGCTTCCACCGACGATGTTTTCTTGTCGGCAATGGCGGCGGCGAGATCGGCCACGCCGAGTTGGTGCAGGTCTTTCATTCGATCACCTTCGGCACCAAGAACAGGCCACGCTCCACCGCAGGCGCGCTCTTCTGGTTGGACTCGCGTTGGTTTGGCTCGCTCGCCACATCAGGGCGCAGGCGCAGGCTCACATGGTCGATCACGGCGGTGGGATGGGCCAGCGGCTCAACGCCGGTGGTATCGACCGCGTTCATTTGCTCGACGATGTCAAAAAAACCGTTGAGTTGGTCGAGCATGCGCGCACTCTGCGGCTCGGAAAGCGCCAGACGCGCCAGCTTGGCGATGCGCCCGATGTCTGAGGAGGTGAGAGACATGAGGGGAGGGAGGAAGAAAAGAGGCGCCGCAACGGGCGCCAACGCGCTGAAACGGCTTGTAAATAGACTGAGCGGCCCTATCGAGCGCACGGTCTTGCACAGGCGATACGTTATTATCCAATGTTTGATGGCGAGCGCTGGCTAACCGCGCTTTTCGCCGTGGAATCAAACACTTAGAACCCATTGCTGGCCTGTGCGCCAGCCCCCATTTCGGTGATGAGCGCAGAGTCCTGCGCGGCCTGCCCAAGGATTTTTTGACATGTTTGAAGCGTTCCGTCGGCAATTTTCGACCGACTTGGCCATTGACCTGGGTACTGCCAACACCCTGATTTACGTCCGGGGCAAGGGCATCGTGCTCGACGAGCCGTCGGTGGTGTCGATCCGCCATGAAGGTGGCCCGCAGGGCAAAAAAACCATCCAGGCGGTGGGCAAGGAAGCCAAGGCCATGCTGGGCAAGGTGCCGGGCAACATTGAGGCGATTCGCCCAATGAAAGACGGCGTGATTGCCGACTTCACCGTCACCGAGCAAATGCTCAAGCAGTTCATCAAGATGGTGCATCCGCGCTCGATGTTCCGCCCGAGTCCCCGCATCATCATCTGCGTGCCCTGTGGCTCGACCCAGGTTGAGCGCCGCGCCATCCGCGAGTCGGCGCTGGGCGCTGGCGCCTCCGAGGTCTACCTGATTGAAGAACCCATGGCAGCAGCCATCGGCGCCGGCCTGCCGGTGTCGGATGCCTCTGGCTCGATGGTGGTCGACATTGGCGGCGGCACCACCGAGGTGGGCGTGATCTCGCTCGGCGGCATGGTCTACAAGGGCAGTGTTCGTGTGGGCGGTGACCGGTTTGACGAGGCCATCATTGCCTACATCCGCCGCAACTACGGCATGCTGATCGGCGAGCCCACGGCGGAAGCGATCAAGAAGAACATCGGCTCGGCCTTCCCCGGCTCCGAGGTCAAGGAAATGGAAGTGAAGGGCCGCAACCTCTCGGAAGGCGTGCCGCGCAGCTTCACCATTTCCAGCAACGAAATTCTGGAAGCCCT
>JBBSDB010000192.1:0-7306 GCA_038249735.1 Burkholderiales bacterium | reverse complement strand
CGAGCGCGTGCAGCGAGAGGAAGACCGAGAGACGGTCGGTTTCCGAGCCGATGCGCGCGATCAGGTCACCGGTGCGCTTGGCGCCGAAGTAGTCGAGCGAGAGACCGAGCAGGTGTTCAAACGCGCTGGTGCGCAGGTCGGCTGCGATGCGCTCCGAGACCAGCGCGAGCAGCCAGGTGCGCGCCCAGCCCAGACCCCAGCCCAGCAAGGCCGAGCCGAGCAGGCCGCCCAGCAGCAGGAACACATAGTGGGTGTCGATGGTCTGCCCGTTCTGGAACGGGATCAGCACCTTGTCCATCAGCGGGATGGTGAGGTAGGGCGGAACCAGGGTGGCCGCGGTGGAGGCCAGGGTGAGCAGAAAGCCCGCGAGCAACTGCCAGCGGTACGGCCGCGCAAAACGCCACAGGCGCAGCAGCACCCAGGTGGAGGGCACCTCGGGCGCCGGTGGCGGGCAGATGGCGCAGACGTCGGCATCGGCCGGCATCGGCGACTGGCAAACCGGGCAGTGCGCGACTTCGGCGTCGCCGTTTGCGTGTGGATGGCTGGCCGCGCTGAGGGCGTTCTCAAACGCCTGCACCAGGCGCAGCGACGCTGCGTTGTGCGCGAGCGTGAAGCGCCAGCGCGTGAGCAGACGGCTGGCATCCACCAGATCAAGCGTTGCCACGCCGGAGAGATCGGTGTGGCGCAGCGCCAGCCCGGGCGCCAGAGCGGTTGAGTGCCAGCCCTGCTGTGGCTGGGTGTGCCACAGGTGCGTGGCGGTCAGCAGCAGCTGGCCGGCGGCGAATCGCCCGCTCTCATCGAGGTCGGTCGTCAGGCGCGCGAGCACCGAGGAGGCTGGGACTTGGGGCGGGAGATCACCGACGGGGTTGCGGCGGGCAGGGTCGGTGGCGGTGGGCATGGCAGCGAGATTGTGCGCCAAGTCGGCACCCGATCACGGACGGCCGGCGCGTGACATTTAGGTGCAAACACCGACCAATTGTTAAGGCCCTGATCAGAATTCCGATAGAAAATGCTGGTGTGTATTTCCCGCGCGCGCACTGCTGTCCCGGGCTGTCGCAGCCCCACGCAACAGCGTCCCCAAGGCCGGGCCCAGTGCCCGGCTTTTGTGTGTTCTGACCCGAATCCATGAAGTCGATGCCTTTTTCCTTGAACGTGCTGCGCCACCGCTTTCTCGGAGGTCCCAATTGCTGGACCTACCGCTCCGCCATGGAGGTGTGGCTCGATCTTGGCGTGTTGGAGCAGCATCCCTCGAACACCCTGCCCGGTTTCACCGACCGTTTGCTCGTGCTGATACCGGGGTTGCAGGCGCACCATTGCGGGGTGGGCGAGGAGGGCGGCTTTGTCGAGCGCCTGCGCGACGGCACCTGGATGGGCCATGTGCTGGAGCACTGTGTGATCGAGCTGCTCAACCTCGCGGGCATGCCCACCGGCTTCGGCCAGACGCGCAGCACTTCGCAGCCCGGCGTTTACCGCATGGTGTTTCGTGCCCGCAACCAGGCCACTGGGGAGGCCGCCTTGCAGCAAGGCCTGTCGCTGCTGCACGCCGCGCTCAACGAGCAGCCGTTTGACGTCGCACAGGCCGCTGCAGATCTGCACAAGGTGGTGGAGTCGACCTGGCTCGGGCCGTCGACCGCAGCCATCGTGGCCGCAGCCACCGCGCGCGGCATTCCTCACCTGCGCCTGAACGACGGCAACCTGGTGCAGCTCGGCCACGGCGCGCACCAACGACGCATCTGGACCGCTGAGACCGAGCTCACCGGCGCGATTGCCGAGAACATCGCGGGCGACAAGGACCTGACCAAAACCCTGCTGCGCGCCTGCGGCGTGCCAGTGCCTGAAGGCCAGGTGGTGACCAGCCCGCAAGAGGCCTGGGACGCCGCACAAGACATCGGCCTGCCGGTGGTGGTCAAACCCAGCGACGGCAACCACGGCCGGGGGGTCACGCTCGACCTGTCCACCCAGGCCGACATCGAAGCCGCTTATGCGGTGGCCGACGCCGAGGGCTCGGAGGTGATGGTCGAGCGCAACATTGCTGGCCAAGAACATCGCTTGTTGGTGGTGGGCGGCCGGGTGGTGGCCGCGGCGCGCGGCGAAATCGCCGAGGTGGTGGGCAACGGACGCTCCACGGTACTGTTGCTGATCGACGAGCAGATCAACAGCGACCCGCGCCGGGGCACCACAGAAGCCTTCCCGCTCAACCGCCTGGACGTGCGCGAAGACACGGTGGTGCTGCTTGATCTCAAGCGCCAGGGATTTGATCCGAACGACGTGGTGCCCGAGGGCCGTCGCGTACTGGTGCAGCGCAACGGCAATGTGGCGATCGACTGCACCGACGAAGTCCATCCCGAAGTGGCCTACAGCGTGGCGCTGGCAGCGCGGGTGGTTGGGCTTGATGTGGCCGGTGTGGACGTGGTCTGTGAAGACATTGGCCGTCCGCTGCAAGACCAAGGCGGCGCAGTGGTGGAGGTGAACGCTGGGCCGGGTCTGCTGATGCATTTGAAACCCGCCATCGGCCGGCCGCGCCCGGTCGGCGAGGCGATTGTTGACATGCTGTTCGACCCGCGGCGAGGCACCGCTGGCCGCATCCCGCTGGTGGGCGTGGCCGGTACCCGCCACACCGCCACGGTGGCGCGTGCCACCGCGTTTCTGCTGGGGCTGGCCAATCATCCAGTGGGTTTGGCCTGCCACGACGGCATCTGGATCGGCAGACGCCGCGCCGAAGACGCTGAGCGGCACTACTGGGCGCAGTGCCAGCGCCTGTTGATGAACCGCGACATCCACGCCTTGGTGGTGGAAAGCACGCCAGCGCAAATCCTGGACCACGGACTGCCCTACGACCGCTGTCTGGTCGGGGTGGTCACCGATCTGAATGGCTGGCAAGGTTTGGCGCACCACGATGTGCAGGGCGAGGACGACATGCGCCGGGTGCTGCGCACCCAGATCGATGTCGTGCTCGATGTGGGCGCGTGTGTGCTCAACGCCGACGATGCGGCGGTGGCGGAGCTGGCGCGGTTTTGTGACGGCGACTGTGTCTGGTACGGCACGGGCGCCATTCCCCAGGGCGCGCCCGGTACACGCGCCGTGCGCTGGAGCGACGGCACGGTGTGCTTGGTCGACGCTGGAAAAACCAAGGCTTCCGCGCGGCCGGTGCTGGCGGCGGGCGACGATGCGCTCGCGCTGTGTGCGGCCGCCGCAGCCGCCTGGGCCAGCGGCCTCGCACCCGGGCTGATCGCGGCCGGGTTGGAGCATTTCGACAGCCTGCCGCATCCTTGATCGCGTCGTGTCAATTCATTCACTGGACACCTCCTAGCCATGGACATTTCCCGCATCCGGGCGCTGCGCGGCCCCAACCTCTGGACGCGCCAGACCGCCATCGAGGCCATCGTGCGCTGTGAGCCCGACGAGTGCGCCATCGACAATCAGCCCGAATTCGAAGCCGCCTTGCGCGAGCGCTTTCCCCAGCTCGATCCTTGGCCACGGCTGCCTGAGGGCATGTCGCTGGCCCATGCACTCAAGCGCGTGGCGCTGGCTTTGCAGGCGCAGGCGGGCTGTCCGGTGAGTTTTGCGCGCTGCACCGAAACGGTTGAGGCCGGCACCTACCAGGTGGTGGTGGAGTACACCGAAGAGGCGGTGGGTCGCGCCGCGTTTGACGCCGCCGAGCGGTTGATCGCGGCGGTGCGCGCCCCCGAGCCGCAGGCATTCGATGTGGACGCGGTGCTGGCTCAGTTGCGCGAACTCGATGAAGACATCCGCATGGGCCCCTCGACCGGCGCCATCGTCAGCGCCGCGCTGGCGCGGGGCATTCCATTTCGCCGCCTGACGCAGGGCTCGCTGGTGCAGTTTGGCTGGGGCGCCAAACAGCGCCGGATCTGGGCAGCCGAGCTCGATGGCACCAGCGCGGTGGCCGAGAGCATCGCGCAAGACAAAGAACTCACCAAACAGCTGCTGCGCGCCGCTGGTGTGCCTGTTCCTTGGGGTCGGCCGGTGGACAGTGCTGACGAGGCCTGGACGGTGGCGCAGGAGATTGGCATGCCGGTGGTGGTCAAGCCGCGCGACGGCAACCAGGGCAAGGGCGTGACAGTGAACATCGTCAACCGCGAACACCTCGAGATCGCCTACCGCGCAGCCCTCCAACACGGCCAGCCGATGGTGGAGCGCTTTTTGCCTGGCAGCGACTTCCGTTTGCTGGTGGTGGGCGATCGCCTGATTGCGGCCGCGCGGCGCGATCCGCCGCAGGTGATCGGCAACGGTGTGCACACCGTGTCGCAGCTGATCGAACAGGTGAACGCCGACCCGCTGCGGGGCGACGGCCACGCCACCTCGCTGACCAAGATGCGTCTCGACGAGATCGCGCTGGCGCGCCTGAAGGCACAGAACCACACGCCGCAGACGGTGCCGGCCAGGGGCGAGCGGGTGGTGCTGCGCAACAACGCCAACCTCTCCACCGGCGGCACCGCTACCGATGTCACAGATGATGTGCACCCCGAAGTGGCGGCGCGCGCGGTGGCGGCGGCCCGCATGATCGGGCTGGACATCTGTGGCGTGGACATCGTGTGCGAGACCATGCTGCGCCCGCTGGAAGAGCAGCGCGGCGGCATCGTCGAGGTGAATGCGGCGCCCGGGCTGCGCATGCACATCAGCCCGTCGTATGGCAAAGGCCGCGCGGTGGGCGAGGCCATCGTGGACCACCTGTTCAAACCGGGCAACAACGGCCGCGTGCCAGTGGCCTCGGTCACCGGAACCAATGGCAAGACCACCACCGCGCGCCTGATTGCTCACCTGCTCAAAGCACAGGGCCTGCGCGTGGGCATGACCAACACCGACGGTGTTTATGTGAACGGCCGCCAGACCGACAGTGGCGACTGCTCGGGCCCGCGCAGCGCGCGCAATGTGCTCATGCACCCCGAGGTGGACGCGGCGGTGCTGGAGACCGCGCGCGGCGGCATTTTGCGCGAAGGGCTGGGCTTTGATCGCTGCCAGGTGGCGGTGGTGACCAACATCGGCGCGGGCGACCACCTCGGGCTGAACTTCATCACCACGGTAGAAGACCTGGCGGTGCTCAAGCGCGTGATCATCCAGAACGTGGCGCCCGACGGCTACGGCGTGCTCAACGCCACCGACGCGCACTGTGTGCGCATGGGGCAGGTGTGCAGCGGCGGCGTGATCTTTTTCGCCGCCGACGGTGCGCATCCGGTGCTGGGCACCCACCGTGCGCAGGGTCACCGCGCGATCTGGGTCGAGGGCGGCTGCATGGTGGCCGGCGAGGGTGAGGTTCGCCACACCCTGGCGCTGGCGGACGTGCCGTTCACCCAGGGCGGGCGCATCGGCTTCCAGGTCGACAACGCGATGGCGGCGGTGGGCGCGGCCTGGGGCATGGGTGTGCCCTGGGACACGATTCGCCAGGGCCTGGCCAGCTTCTTGAGCGACGCCGGCAGTGTGCCCGGGCGCTTCAACCTGATGGCTTACCGGGGTGCGACCGTGATCGCCGACTACGGCCACAACTCAGACGCAATGCGAGCGCTGGTGGCCGCCGTGCAGGCCATGCCGGGCGCGCGGCGCAGCGTGGTGATCAGCGGTGCCGGCGACCGGCGCGATGACGACATCCGCGAGCAGACCCAAATTCTGGGCGCCGCTTTCGATGAGGTCATCTTGTTCGAAGACGCCTGCCAGCGCGGCCGCGCCGAGGGTGAGGTGGTGGGCCTGCTGCGCCAGGGCCTGGAGGGCGCAACCCGCACCCAGCGGATCGACACCATTCAAGGCGAATTCATCGCAATCGACACCGCGCTGGCGCGGCTGCAGCCGGGCGACTTGTGCCTGGTGCTGGTCGATCAGGTGCACGAAGCGCTGGCTCATTTGCAGCAGCGTTGCGCCGAGGTGGTGGCGCCCGCCACCGCCGCTTAAAAACGCTCAGGGGATCAGCCGAGGCCCTGACACGCTGCGTGCTCAGGGCGTTGGATCAGTTCGATCTTGTAGCCGTCGGGATCGGTCACGAAAGCAATGACCGTTTTACCGCCTTTCACCGGGCCCGCCTGGCGCGTCACGTTGCCACCGGCGGCCTTGATCTTGTCGCAGGCGGCGTAAACGTCGGCCACGCCGAGTGCGATGTGGCCGTAGGCGGTGCCCATGTCGTAGCTGTCCGTGCCCCAGTTGTGGGTGAGCTCGATCTCGGCCTGCGCCGGGTTGCCCTCATAGCCGACGAAGGCGAGGGAGTATTGGTACTCGGGGTTCTCCGATGTGCGCAGCAGTTGCATACCCAGCACCTGGATGTAGAAGTCGATCGAGCGCTGGAGGTTGCCCACCCGCAGCATGGTGTGAAGAAGTCGCATGCCAGAAGTCCTGAAAATGCCCCGGAAGGCCCAAGGCGAGACCGATTATGTCGTCCGGCCCCTGACGGGTCTGTGTGGTGGGTGTGGCGGTTGGGGAGAGGCCGAATAACCCGCAAGACCCCAGGCTGGCGCGGGTGGTGCGAGTTGAAGGACAGTGCAGGCACCCAGCGCCGCGTCGGCGCCGTGGATTGACCCTTTGACGGAGCCCTTTGCCTCATGAAACTGTCCGACTACCTGCGCAGCCACAACGAGCTGATTGAGATGCTGATTGAGGGAGACAATCCCCATGCGATGCGCAAGCTGCCGCAAGACGATGTGGAGTTGCTGCGCAACCAACTAGAGCGCGACGAGCGGATTCGTGCCTATGTCATCGGTCGCGTGGTGGGCGCCGGGCGTGGGGTGTGGGTGCTGACCGACCGCTCGCTCATCGCCCTCTTCAGTACCGGCCCGGTCAAGGTGCGCAAGTTGGCCCTCTCGGCTTTGGAAGCCGTTGAGAGCGAGCGGGGCCGCTACGGACAGACGCTGCGCGTGCGCATGGATGGCCAGGCCCACGGCCTCTACGGCTGCGACACCACCTACGCCGCACTCGCTGCGCGCGCCTTGTCGGCTGACCATCCGGTGGTCCTGGCGCAGCCCGCGCTCGATGACGAGGCACTGGCCAATGCGCTGCACGCGTTCGCCGACCTGGGCCTGCGCGCCCAGCCCTTGGCACAGGCTGAGATCCTGGCGCAGCAGCTGATGGAGCAGGCGATCGCGCGAGCACGCGCCGATGGCTTGGTCAAGGCGTCCGAGCTGGCTGGCTAGTCAGCCGAGACCTTCCCACGGGTGGGGCAGATCGGCTGGGCGGATTCAAACCTGAAGTGCAACACCTGCCACCGTAAGGTACGCAGATGCACAAGTCACCACCCCGAAGCTACCAACAACTCCAGCCCGAAGACCGGCAGACGCTGGCCAGCCTGATCCAGCAAGGGTATGGCGTT
>JBBSDB010000191.1:0-7424 GCA_038249735.1 Burkholderiales bacterium | reverse complement strand
CAGCTGGAGCAGATCTACACCCGCCGCATTCTGGACATGCTGGAGCCGCTGGTGGGCGTGGGCAATGTGAAGGCGCAGGTGAACGCCGATGTCGACTTCTCCCTGGTCGAGTCCACCTCGGAGCAGCACCGCCCCAACCAGACGCCCGAGAGCGGCGCGGTGCGCAGCCAGCAGATTGTGGAAGACGGCAGCGCGCCTGCCGCGCAGCCCGCCGGCGTGCCCGGCGCCACCACCAACCAGCCGCCAGCCACCGGCACCGCGCCCATCAACGGCGCCGCCGCACCGCTGGGTGTGGCTGGCAACGGAGCGGCGGCAGGTGGCGGCAATTCGCGGCGCGAGTCGGTGATCAACTACGAGGTGGACAAGACGGTGAAGGTGGTGCGCGAGTCCACTGGCACGGTGCGCCGCCTGAGCGCTGCGGTGGTCATCAACCACCGCAGCAGCATCGACCGCGCCGGCAAGGAAACCTCGCTGCCGATCCCGCAGGCGCAGATCGATCAGATGACCGCGCTGGTGCGCGAGACCATGGGCTTCAACCAGGAGCGCGGCGACTCGGTGAACGTGATGAATGCGCCCTTCAACGTGACCAAGACACCCGAGAGCGAGGCGATCGCCTGGTGGCAACAGTCGGACAACCAGGAACTGCTGCGCAGCATGGCCTGGCCGCTGGCGATGGTGGCGCTGGGCTTGCTGGTGCTGATGGGCCTGGTGCGCCCAGGCATGAAGCTGCTCCAGGCGCCACCGGTCACGCTGACCCCGATCAACAAATCGCAGCCCCAGCTCAGCACGGTGCTCAACGAAACGCCGGAACGCCCAGGCCTGCCGATGCCTGGCGGTACCGCCAACGCCGTG
Source organism: Burkholderiales bacterium (assembly GCA_038249735.1). GTDB lineage: Bacteria > Pseudomonadota > Gammaproteobacteria > Burkholderiales > Burkholderiaceae_C > Hydrogenophaga. The sequence goes on along the minus strand of JBBSDB010000191.1, from coordinate 6,572 downwards.
GCGCTGCCCGAGCAGCTGCGGCTGGAAGACGCCAAGCGCCTGGCCAAGGAAAACCCGATCGCGGTGGCCAACATCGTCAAGGGCTGGGTCAATGGCGAGGTGCCGGTCTGAGAGCCTGAGGCCGCACAACAGGACACACCATGGAAGACACCGGAGTACAAGACGCTGCCATCTTTCTGATGTCGCTCGGCGAAGAGGAAGCGGCCGAGGTGTTCAAGCACCTCTCACCCAAGGAGGTGCAGCGGCTGGGCGAGGCGATCGCGCGCACCCGCTCGGTCTCGCGCGAGCGGGCCGACGGCGTGATCGAGAAATTCACCAAGGAGGCGGCTTCGCAAAGCCTGCTGGTTTCCGATACCGACCACTATGTGCGCGCGGTGCTCAAGCGCGCACTCGGCGAAGACAAGGCCGGGCTGCTGATCGATCGCATCTTGCAAGGCGGTGATGTCACCGGCATCGAAAGTCTGAAGTGGATGGACCCGCTCTCGGTGGCCGAGCTGCTGCGCAACGAACACCCGCAAATCATGGCCGCCATCCTGGTGCACCTGGACTTCGAGCAAGTGGCGGGCATTCTGAAACACCTCAGCGCGCGCACCCGCAACGAGGTGATGCTGCGCGTCGCCACGCTGGAAGGCATCCAGCCGACCGCGCTGAAAGACCTCAACGAGGTGCTGTTCAAGGTGTTGGCGGGTGGCGACAAGGTGCGCAAGGCCTCGCTGGGCGGGGTGAAGACGGCGGCCGAAATCATCAACCTGATGGGCACGCAGATCGAAACCACGGTGATCGATGCGATCCGCGAGCACGACGCCGATCTGGCGCAGAAGATCATGGACAAGATGTTCACCTTCGAAGACCTGACCAAGCTCGATGGCAAGTCGATGCAGCAGGTGCTGAAAGAGGTGTCGACCGACGCGCTGGTGATCGCGCTCAAGGGCGCCACCACCGATCTGCGCGACCTGGTGCTGGCCAACATGTCGACCCGCGCCGCCGAGGGCCTGCGCGACGATCTGGAGTCGCGCGGCCCGGTGCGGCTGTCCGAGGTGGAGGCGCAGCAGAAGGAAATTCTGAAGGTGGTGCGTCGCCTCTCAGACGAGGGCTCGATCGTGCTCGGTGGAGGCAGTGATGACAGCTTCGTCTAAGCCGGCGGCGAAACCCGCTGCCAAAACCTCGGCCTACTCGCGCTTCATTCCGCGCGAGGAAATCGACGCGGTGGCGAGCTGGAGCTTTTCTTCGATGGACAGCAATCTCGCGCCGCTGGAAGCGGGCGAGCGCGCCGATTCCAGCACTTGCGCGAGCGCCAGCTTGCAGGCCGAGCGCGAGCAGGCCTGGGCCGATGGCTTTGCCCAGGGGCGCGCGCAAGGCGAGCAAGACACCCGCGCCGCCATGGCCGAGCCGCTGCAGCAAGCGCTGCAAGCCAACGCGCTGCGCATGGGCGAGCTGCTGCACGGCATGGCCGACCAGCTGTTGTCGAGCGAGCAAAAAATTTCGCGCCAGCTGCTGGAGCTGGCCTGCGACATCGCTCGCCAGGTGGTGCGCCAGGAGCTCAAGGTCAACACGCGCCAGCTGCGCACGGTGATCGGCGAGGCGCTGGAAATGATCGTGGACGACGGCCTGCCCGCCACCGTGCGCATGCACCCCGAAGACCTGGCGCTGATGAAAGACGCGCTGATTGAAACCCTGGGCGAGAACGCGCCCGAGTTCGCGGCCGACGTCACCATCACCCCCGGCGGCTGCCTGATCCACACGCCGAGCATGGCAGTGGACGCCACGGTGGAAAAGCGCTGGGCGCGCGCGGTGGGCAACTTGGGCCTGAGCGTGGACTGGGAAGGCGACGAGATCGGCCCGGTCAGCAAAGCCGACAAAGCCGACAGATCCGAAAAAGCCGACGAAGCGGAGGATGGCGATGCCTGACGCCCTGCCGATCTGGGACCAGTTCATGAGCGACGCGCGCGCCTGCGCCGACGCGCCCAACCCGCTGGAGGTGCGCGGCACGCTGACCCGCCTGGCCGGCCTGGTGCTGGAGGCCGTGGGCCTGCGCGTGCCGGTGGGCTCGCAGTGTTTGATTGCCAACGGCACCAAAGCGCCGGTGATGGCCGAGGTGGTGGGCTTTTCCAACGACCGCGCTTTTCTCATGCCCGCAGGCGACACCCATGGTCTCGCCAGCGGCGCCAGCGTCACACCGCTGCCGCCCTACCGCACCATCCCGCGGGTGGGCCAGGTGAACAAGCCGCCTTCACCCAACGACCGCGGCGTGTTGCGCCTGCCGCTGGGCGGCGGTCTGCTGGGCCGGGTGGTCGATCCGCAAGGCCAGCCGATGGACCACATGGGCCCGATCACGCAGGTGGATGTGCAGGCGCTGGACCGCGCGCCGCTCAACGCGATGGACCGCGACCCGGTGCGCGAGCCGCTGGACACCGGCGTGCGCGCGATCAATGCGCTGCTCACCGTGGGCCGCGGTCAGCGCATTGGCCTGTTTGCCGGTTCGGGCGTGGGCAAAAGCGTGTTGCTCGGCATGATGGCGCGCTACACCAAGGCCGACGTGATCGTGGTCGGCCTGATCGGCGAGCGCGGCCGCGAGGTGAAGGAGTTCATCGAGGACATCCTGGGCGTTGAGGGGCGCCAGCGCTCGGTGGTGGTGGCGGCCCCGGCCGACGCGCCGCCGCTGTTGCGCATGCAGGGCGCGAGCTACGCCACCGCGATTGCCGAGCGCTTTCGCGATGACGGGCTGCATGTGCTGCTGCTGATGGACTCGCTCACCCGCTATGCGATGGCGCAGCGAGAAATTGCGCTGGCCATTGGCGAGCCGCCCGCCACCAAAGGCTACCCACCGAGCTGTTTCGCCAAGCTGCCCCAGCTGGTGGAACGCAGCGGCAACGGCCTGAACGGTGTGGGCTCGATCACCGCCTTCTACACCGTGCTGACCGAAGGCGACGACCAGCAAGATCCGATCGCCGACGCGGCGCGCGCGATTCTGGATGGCCACATCGTGCTCTCGCGCTCGCTGGCGGAGTCGGGCCAATTCCCGGCCATCGATGTGGAAGCCTCGGCCTCGCGGGTGATGCACAACGTGGCCACCACGGCTCACCTGGATCTGGCGCGCAAGTTCCGCAACCTCTATTCGCGCTACATGAAGAGCCGCGACCTGATCCAGCTCGGCGCCTATGTGGCGGGGAGCGACCCCGAGACCGATCGCGCCATCGTTCTGTACCCCGAGTTGCAGCGCTTCCTGATCCAGGGCATGTTCGATGCCGCCACCCTGCCCGAGAGCCTGAGCCAGCTGGCCAGCGCGCTGCACGAAGGCAAACCCGAGCGCCTCTCCCGACAACCCCATGAAAGTCACGCCCGATGAGTACCGCGATCCAGACCCTGAACAAAGTGGTTGAGCTGGCGCACAAGCGCCGCGACGAGGCGCTGGCCCAGATGGCCCAGCTGCAGCGCGAGATGGTCCAGGCGCAAGAGCAGATGCAGCAGTTGCAAACCTATGCCGATGAGGCGCAGACGCGCTGGAGCCAGCGCAGCAGCGCCGGGGTGGACGCGAATGTGCTGCACCACCACCGCCAGTTCATGCAGAAGATCGATCACGCGGTTGCTTTCCAGCGCGGTGTGCTTGGCCAGCGGCAGGCGCAGGTCGACCAGGCGCAGCAGCGTGTGCATGTGGCCGAGCGCGACCTGGCCGGGCTGCGCAAATACACCGACCGCAAGGTGCAGGCGTTGCTGCACAGCGCGCAGCGCCAGGAGCAAAAGCAGACCGATGAAATGGCCCTGTCCATCCACCTGCGCCAGCGGCTGGCGCAAAGCATGATCACCACCAAAGGCGCACGACCATGAGCGAGATTTCCCGTTCCGCCCCACCTGCCCCGAAACCGGCCAGCGCGCCCGCGAACCGAGGCCCCGGTGGCAACGGTCCCGAGGAACGCGGCGATGCGTTTTCGGCGCTGTTGTCGCTGGTGGCCGAGACCCGGTCTGCACCGCCGGCCGAGGCCAGCGCCGTCGAACCTGGGCCTGAGTCGGATGACACCGAAGCCAACGCGGAGGAATCGGCCCTGGAGGGCAGCGACAACCCGGTGGCCCAGCTGCTGGGCTGGGCCGACCCCAGACCCTCGGGCGGCCGATCCACCGCCACTGGCACCGCAGACCGTTCGCAGGCGATGGCATCGGCCGTCACCCCAGCCGACGCCGCGACATCCGCCAAAACTGGTGTCGACATCTCTGGCATGGACGCACTTGCCACCCCCGAAGCCATCGACCCGGCGGCCTTGCCACCCGCTTCCAACACCGCAGCAGGCCGCGCCACTGCCCCAGCGGCTGCGCTCGGGGATGCGCGCGATGCGCGAACCCACAGCACACGGCGCGACGCCAAACCCAGCGTCGCCGCCGACACCACAGCGGCCACACGCGTTCAGACCGCCGCCAACTGGCAGCCGCTGGCCACCGCATCCGTTCGTGGCACCGCTGCGGCGGGTGGCGGCGACGCGCTGCGCGGCCGCGGTGCTGCCTGGGGCAACAGCACCGTCTCGATGGACCTGAGCGCTGGGCGCGAGGCCGACAGCATGGCCAGCAACGCGATCTCGCTCACAGCGCGGCTGAGCGACCTGCTCGCGGGCAAAACGCAGGCAGACGGCGCCGCGCCCACCCCGCTGCCGGGGACCACCCAAGAAGCGAGCGCCGCCAAGACCGACGGGCCCTCGCCCGCCGAACTGCTGGCCAACGGGGAGGCAGCGCTTGAGCCGGAGCCAGAGCAGATCAGCCACTGGAGCGCCCAGAACCTGCGCCACGCCCACCTGCGCCTGGGCGAGGGCGTGCTCGACAGCCTGGACATCCGTCTCTCGATGCAGGGACAGGACCTGAGCGTGGACTTCCGAACCGACAACGCCGACATCCGCCAATCGCTGGCCCAGCAGGCCAACCAGTCGCTGGCTTCGCTGTTGGAGCGCAGCGGCATCGCGCTGGCCGATGTGTCGGTCGGCGCGCAACAGCAGCGCCAGCCCCAAGGCCAGGGCGGCGAGCCGCAGCGCGGTGGCGCGCCGCCTCAGGCGGGACGCGGCGCGCTCGGCCGGGCCGAGGCCGACGCTTCCCAGGCGCTGCGCCCCGTCTCAGCGCAGCCGCTGCGCGCCGACGGCAGCCGACCGCTCGATCTTTTCGTCTGATCGCAACCGCAATGCTTCAGGCCCAGCCGCGCCCGCGCCTGACCTCTGGTTGAACTCAAACCGACCCGAAGGTGCGGGCCACCCAGCCCGCGGAATGGGCGGCTTTTGCCGCCCTTTTCACCCGACCGGGCAGGGGGCAGGGCTTCAATAATCCTTTCCAGACCCCCACGCCAACAGCGTGGCAGCCCCAGACCTACGGGGCCGTTCTGGAAGGAAAACCATGTCAGCTGCTGCCGCCACCGCCGATGCCGCCACCCCGGCAAAACCCAAGAGCAAGAAACTCCTGTTCATCCTGATCGGGGTGGTCGTGCTGGCGCTGGCCGGCGCCGGTGGAGCGTTCTACATCCTGAAGAAGAACACCGCGGTCGACGAAGACGGCGAAGTGACTTCCCCAAGCGCAACCGAAGATCGCGCCTCTCGATCGCCACCCACCTTTCTGCCGCTGGAGGCGATGGTGGTGAACCTGGCCGATCCGGGTGGCAACCGGTTTGCCCAGCTCGGCATCACGCTGCAGGTGGAAGACTCCAAAACGGCAGACGCAATGAAGGTCTACATGCCCACCATCCGCAACGCCATCCTGATGCTGATCTCGCAGCGCACTTCCGAGAACATGCTGCAGATGGAGGGCAAGGAAAAACTCACAAGCGACATCGTGCGCGCAGTCTCCGAGGTGATGGGCTATCCGCTGCCTGAGGGCAAGAAGCCGGCCACTGAGGCGAGTGACAGACCCGCCAAGAAAAAGAACGCGGCACCGCCCAGCCCGCTGCAAGGCGTGCTGTTCTCCAGCTTCATCGTCCAGTAAGCACCGAGCGCTGCCGCCATGCCCGAATCCATACTGTCCCAGGACGAGGTCGATGCCCTGCTGGAGGGCGTGACCGGCGAAAGCCAGAAGCTCGTCGAGGAAGCGCCGCAGGTCGGTGGCGTGCGCAACTACAACCTTTCCAACCAGGAACGCATTGTTCGCGGGCGCATGCCCACGATGGAGATCGTCAACGAGCGCTTCTCCCGCAACCTGCGCCTGGGTCTGTTCAATCTCATCCGCCGCAGCCCCGAGGTGTCGGTGGGCGCGGTGCAGGTGCAGAAGTACAGCGCTTTCCTGCGCGATCTGGTGGTGCCCACCAACTTCAACATCATGGCGGTGCGGCCCCTGCGCGGCAACGGCCTGGTGGTGTGCGAGCCGTCGCTGCTGTTTGGTGTGATCGACAGCCTCTACGGCGGCAATGGCAAGTTTCACACCCGGATCGAAGGGCGCGATTTCTCGCCGACCGAGCTGCGGGTGATCATGCGGCTGGTGGAGGTGGTGGCCGAGGAATACAAAAAGGCCTGGCTGGGTGTGTACCCGCTGGAGCTGTCCTACCAGCGCTCGGAGATGCAGCCGCAGTTCGCCACCATCGCCACACCGAGCGAGATTGTGGTCACCACCAGCTT
>JBBSDB010000190.1:0-7451 GCA_038249735.1 Burkholderiales bacterium | reverse complement strand
TGGTGGGGGCCACCGGCTGGTTTGAGCGGGTGATGAACCGCATTCCGGTGGCCATCGCCTCGGCTTTGCTGGCCGGTGTGCTGGCGCGCTTTGGCCTGGAAGCGTTTGAAGCGGCCCAGACGGCGCTGCCCCTGGTGGCGCTGATGCTGCTGGCCTATTTGCTGGCGCGGCGCGCGTTGCCGCGCTTCGCGGTGCCGATCACGCTGCTGGTGTCGGTGATCTATGTGGTGCTGGCCGGGCAGTTCAAGCAGGGCACCGTGGCGCTGGAGCTGGCGCGCCCGATTTTCACGGCGCCCGAATTCAGCCTGGCGGCGCTGGTCAGCCTGGCGCTGCCGCTGTTTGTGGTCACCATGGCGTCGCAAAACCTGCCCGGCGTGGCGGCGATCCGCGCAGCGGGTTACCCGATGCCGATCTCGCGCATCATCACCCTCACCGGCGTGGCCACATTGCTGCTGGCGCCCTTTGGCGCGTTTGCGCTCAACCTCAGTGCCATCACCGCCGCGATCTGCATGGGCGAAGAGGCGCATCCCGATCGCGACAAGCGCTACACCGCCGCCGTGGCCTGTGGCGCGCTGTATGTGCTGATCGGCCTGTTTGGCGCCGCCGTCACCGGGCTGCTGCTGGCCTTCCCGCGCGAGCTGGTGCTGGCGATCGCTGGCATTGCCCTGCTGGGCAGCATCGGCGGCGGGCTGCACGCAGCGCTCAAGGAAGACGCTCACCGAGAGGCCGCGCTGATCACCTTTCTGGTCACGCTCAGTGGCGTCACGCTGTGGGGCGTGGGCTCGGCCTTCTGGGGTGTGGTGGCCGGCGCGATCGCGCTGCTTGTGCAACAGTACGGCATCCGAAAAACAGACCGATCATGAACATTCTTTTTGTTGCAGACCCCCTCTCGTCCTTCAAGACTTACAAGGACACCACCTTCGCCATGATGCGTGAGCTGCAGCGCCGCGGCCACCTGCTTGCCGCCTGCGAGCCGCAGCAGTTGCAGTGGCAGGCGAGCGCTCAGGTGAGCGCGCTCGTTCGCCGCATCACGCTGACCGGCGCGCTGGACGATTGGTACCGAGTGGATCACCAAGGTCGCGAGGCCCTGTGTGATTTCGACGCGGTGCTGATGCGCAAAGACCCGCCGTTCGACAGCGAGTTCTTCTACGCCACCCACCTGCTGGAGCAGGCCGAGCGCGAAGGTGCGCGCGTCTTCAACAGCCCACGTGCCCTGCGCGATCACCCGGAAAAACTCGCGCTGATGGAGTTCGCGCAGTACGCGCCGCCCACCCTGGTGACGCGCTCGCCCGAGGCGATCCGCCACTTTCACGCCGAGCAGCACGACATCATCTTGAAACCGCTCGACGGCAGGGGCGGCACCGGTATCTTTCGCGTCGGGCCTGACTGCATGAACCTGGGCGCCATCATCGAGACACTGAACCAGGGCGGTGCGGTGAGCGTGATGGTGCAGCGCTACCTGCCCGAGATCGCGGCCGGCGACAAGCGCCTGCTGCTGATCGGCGGGCAGGTGGCGCCTTTCGTTTTGGCGCGCATTCCGCAGGGCAGCGAGGTGCGCGGCAACCTGGCCGCCGGCGGCAAGGGCGTGGCCCAGCCCCTCACCGAAGAAGACCGTGCGGTGGCCGAAACCCTGGCCCCGGTGCTCGCGGCGCGCGGGTTGCTGCTGGTGGGGCTGGACATGATCGGCAACCGCGTGACCGAAATCAACGTGACCAGCCCGACCTGCTTTCAAGAGATCCAACAGCAGACAGGTTTCGACGTGAGCGCCATGTTTGTCGATGCGCTGGAAGCGGCGATGAAATTCGCGTTGGAAACGGCACGGGCGAAGGTGCCGGCATGACGGCCGACGAGCCGGATGCGAAGCCCAAGGTGTCCGATGTTGTCGAAGGCTCAAAGCAGAGCGCCGCAGCGCCAGCTCAACCACGCAACCCCTTGCACGGGGTCACGCTGGAAGCGATCGTGACTGCCCTGGCCGAATCCCACGGCTGGGCCGAGCTGGGCGAGCGCATTCCAGTGCGTTGCTTCAACGTCGACCCGAGCGTGGCCTCCAGCCTGCGCTTTCTGCGCAAGACGCCGTGGGCGCGCGACAAGGTCGAGCAGCTGTACCTGGCGATGGAGCGCCATCGCCAGCGGTCCTCGCCCCGGCGAGGCTGATGCGCTCCTTTCGGTCCAGGGCCTTGACTTTAAAAAGATGCGCTGGCCGTGCGCTTTGTCGCACCCATGCCCGCTCATCCTGCCAATGGACCGCGTCTGTCTCTTGGGGGGCTCAACCCTGCTTGTCTCAGGGCATGGCGTGGGTTACAAACGCTGACCTTTGACTGTGAAACTGTTTTGAATTCGTCTCATGCCCGACACGCTTGATCTGTCATCCGCCGTTTTCACCAAGACCGAGCTCGGTCAGCAGGAAATTCAGTCTCGCTCGCTGGGCCTGCAGCCATTGGTTCGTCGCATCCTGGTGCTCGCCGATGGCAAGAAAAGCGGCGGCGAGCTGTCGGCCTTCTTGCCGAGTGCGGCCGACATTCATTCGGTGCTGGAGCAGCTGCTCAGCCTGGGCTGCCTGAGGGCGGAAGCCGGTAGCAAATCGACCAGTCGCCCGTCAACAACCGAACCCGCAGCTTCAGCGCCCAGCCCAGCACCCTCAGCCGACATTGCCGGTCTGCCGCCGGCGGAGAAGCGCAGTGTGAAAGACAACGAGATGGCGCGCAATTTCATGATCAATTCGATCAATTCGATCATGGGCCAGCAGACGCGCATATCGCTCATCGCAGACATCACTGTGGCCAAGACCACGGAGCAATTGCGCTACGTCTACATCGGCTGGCAAGCCAGCATGGCCGACCATGTGGTGGGCAAGAGGCGATTGCCCGAGCTCACTGAAAAGCTGTTCAAGGTGCTGTGATCGCGCGCGGTGTCGAACGCCGCTTGTTGGCTTCTTGCTTCAGGGTTTCGCGCTGCTTGAAAACAGGTCCAGTACCCCGCCACAACGCCAGCGATGATCGGGCCCATGCCCAACGCTGTGGCCAGATTGATCGCCTGGCCGTAGGCCACCCAGGCCACCCCGGTGATGAGCACCATGACCAGGCCAGATGGTGTGGGTCAGCCCCACCACAATTGTCCTGAGCACCAGGAAGAGGCAATACAACGCCACCGAACAGCCATAGCAGCACCGCGGCCGAGGGCGCAAGCCCGGTGAAGCCGGCGTTTACCCTGAGCTCTCTGGTGCTCCCCCACCTCAGCGATGATGGCGATGGCGAGCAGCAGCCAAGCGTTCATGTTGATCGCAGCGCGGCTCGGCTGCGGAGCAGCTCAGGCGACGGCCAGCCCGTCGACAAACACGCGCAGCTCACCCGGCGCGAACGCGGTCCAGGTTTCATTTGATGTCAGTGGCGTGGTGACGATCACCGCCGCGCGGTCGCCGGGCTGGTTGAGCTCGGCGAAGTTCACCGTGTAGTCCTGGTCCATCAGCGTGGCCTGCGAGAACGGGTGCTGGCGCGTGAGGTGGTAGAGCTTGGTGCTGCAGTGCGCCCACATCGCCTCGCCGTTGGAAAGCAGGAAGTTGGCGGTGCCGAAGGCCGTGATCTGGGGGATCAGCTCGCGCAGGGTGTGGGTGAGTTCCTCCACCGTGGGCAGGGTCGCGTGGGACTTGGCGAGCTCCTGCATCAACCAGCAAAACGCGCGCTCGCTGTCGGTGCTGCCCACTGCTCGGAAGGCGCCGTGCAGCTTGGGGTGGTAGTCCTTCAAATCGCCGTTGTGGGCAAACACCCAGTGGCGGCCCCAGAGTTCGCGGGTGAACGGGTGAGCATTTTCCAGCGCCACCTCGCCGATCGTGGCCTTGCGCACGTGGGCAATGATGTTCTTGCTTTTGAGCGGGTAGCCGCGCAGAAACGCCGCCATCTGCGACTCGGCCGCGTTCTCGTGGTCCACAAACAGCCGCAGCCCGCGCCCTTCAAAAAAAGCGATGCCCCAGCCGTCGGCGTGGTGGTCGGTCTTGCCGCCGCGCTGGCAAAAGCCGGTGAAGCTGAACGAGGCGTCGGTGGGGGTGGCGCAGTTAAGACCGAGGAGTTGGCACATATTGGAAGCCCCCCCTGCGCCGCTTTGCGGCTTCCCCCCCCCGGAGGGGGGACCACGCTGGTGGCCCGGCGAAGCCGGTTCCACGGCGTGTGCTGGAGGAGGCAACTCGTTCCAGCGCTGGGGCGTTTAGGCGCAAGGGTTTGGTTGTTGTTGTGTTGCTATTGTGTGGCAGTCGAGCTGTGATGGCCGCTTCAAACTTCGGCAGTCTTGTGTTCGCGCAATCGCCAAGCCGCCACCAGCGCCAGCGCACACACCGCAGCCAGCATCAAAAACGTTTCGTTGAACGCCGTCAGTCGCGCCGGGTTGGTGCTGGCCGTGTCCAGCCGAAAACCGTAGGCGCTGATGCGCCATTCGAGCACGATGCCGCACAGGCTCACGCCGGCCGCACCGCCGAGCATGCGCAGGAAGTTGATCACGCTGGACCCCTGCGGAATGTGCGTGTGGCCCAGGCCGCGCATGGCGCCGATGTTGAGCGAGGGCAAGATGAAGCCCAGACCGATGCGGCCCAGGATGGCCCAGCTCACCAGCAGCGGGATGATGGCGCCGGGACGGCTCAGGTCGATGGTGACCATGAGCGCGAATGAAGCCGCCAGCAGCGCCAGCCCGATGCTCACCAGCCGGTGCGTGGGCTGGCGGTCGGCCAGGCGGCCGACGATGGCGATCGTGACTGCGAGCACCAGGCCGGCGGGCAACAGAATGCCGCCCACGTAGGACGCCGACAGGCCCAGCCCCATCTGCATGTAGACCGGCAGCAGGTAGGTCGAGCCAAACAGCGCAATGCCGTAGATGAAGGCCACGATGCTGCCCATGGCGAAGCGGCGGTCGGCAAACATCGAGAGGTTCATGAGCGGCGCCACCGCGCCGTCGGGCCGCCGGCCATGGCTTTTGAGCATGCGCCGCTGCAATGTCACGAAGCCCACCAAAGCCAGCGCGGCGCTGCCCAGAAACACCGCTGCGCTGCCGGTGCCGCTGTGCAGTTCCACCAAGCCGTTGAGCAGGCACAGCGTGCCCACCGTGGCCAGCAGCAGGCCGGGCCAGTCGAGCGTGGCGCCACGCGGGTTGGCGGCGGCGCCACCCGGCGCGTTGGTGGGCACATAGCGCCGAGCCAGCCAAAGGGAGACCAGGCAGAACGGCACCACCATGTAGAAGATGGAGCGCCAGCCGAGGCCGTCCACCAGCAGGCCGCCGATGCTGGGGCCAATCGCCGGCGCCAGCACCACGCCCATGCCGAAAATGCCGCTGGCGCGGCCCTGCTCGCTGGGCTCGAAGGCGCGCAGGATGATGATGGCCGGGATGGGTTGAACCACGCCCGCCGCGAGGCCCTCGGCCACGCGCGCTGCCAGAACCAGCGGAAAATGCTGCGCTAGCCCACCCGCCACACCACCTGCCAGCAGCAGCCACATGCAGCCTTCGTAGGTGCGCCGGTAGCCGTAGCGGGCGAGCAGCCAGGGCGTGGTGAGCATGGACACCGTCATCGCGGCCATGAAGCCTGAGCTGACCCACTGGGCGCGCTCCTGGCCGAGCGCGAAATGCTGACTCATGTCGGGAATCGCCACGTTGATGATGGTGGACGACATGATCGACGCCATCGTGCCCACCATCACCGAAAGCAGCAGCATCCAGCGGTAGCGCTCGCCGTGGCGTTCGCGCAGGGCTGCGATCGAGTCGTGGCGCGCCGGGGGTGTCTGCGGCGCATTCATGGCGTTGGGGTTTTTCGGCGCTGGGCGTCGCGCCACAGGCGCCACGCCAGCAGCAGCGCTGGCACGCTGTGCAGCAGCAGATCAAAAATGTCGATCGGGCGTATCAGCTCGCCGCGCACCAACCAGCGCAGCTTCTCGATCAGGTGCGGCTCGGGCACCACCGGCGCCACCAGCAGCCACAGCGCGATCAGCACGAACCACAGCAAGGGGATGCCGTCGAACCAGCGCATCAGGCGCCTGACGCGTCGCGCTCCAGCGCCGCCGCATCGGCGGCGACGCAGCGCGCGCAAATGCAGGCCGCGTTCAACATGTCAGCGGGCAGGCGGGCCAGCAAGTCAGCGGAGAAACTGGCATTGACGCACCAGCAGGGGGGCTGGGCTTGGCCAGTGCCCTGTTTGCGGGCGATCGCACAGCCGTTCTCGCCGCCGCAAAGAGGGCAGCGGCTGGTGTCGAGAGGGGTTGTTGGTGTGTCGGGCATGGGAATTTGCAGTGTACCGGTGTGGTACTTTCCGAAGGCTTATGTTGACGCGTGCCCGATTCCCCCGCTTCGTTTTTGCTCGCGCCCTTTGGGCTGCCGCCGGGTGCGCTGCGATGTGGCTGAGCGCGACCGCAGCGCACGCCGCCGATGCACCGGCGCACACCGTGCCCAACAACCTGGCCCAGCGCATGATGGCCTGCACCCTGTGCCACGGCGTCGAAGGCCGCGCCACCGCCAGTGGCTACTTTCCACGCATCGCGGGCAAGCCGGCCGGCTACCTCTACAACCAGCTCACCCACTTTCGAGACGGTCGACGCCAAAACCCCGGCATGGCCAACCTGCTTGACCATCTGTCCGACGCCTACCTGCGCGATATCGCCGAGCATTTCGCCGCCATCGACCTGCCGTACCCGCCGCCGCAGACCACCCGTGTGTCGCCCGAGGTGCAGGCCCGCGCCGAGGCGCTGGTGCGCGAAGGCGACCCGGCGCGAAAGCTCCCCGCCTGCGTCGCCTGCCATGGTGAGCGGCTGACCGGCATGAATCCGGCAGTGCCGGGCCTGCTGGGCTTGCCGCGCGATTATTTGATCGGCCAACTCGGCGGCTGGCAGACCGGTTTGCGCCATGCGCACGAACCCGACTGCATGGCGCAGGTGGCCAAGGCGCTCTCTGCCGAGGACGTGGGCGCGCTGGCCACCTGGCTGTCCGCTCAGGCGCTGCCTCTCAACACGCGCCCCGCGCCGCCTTCAGCGCAGTCCCTGCCGCTGCGCTGTGGCAGCGCGGTACTGCGCTAGCCTGACCATGGTGCGCACGACCCAGGCTTGGCCGGTGCGGCGGCTGTTCACCGTGGCAGCCGCGTCAGCACTGGTCGCGTTGCTCGCCATGGTTTTTGTCCTGTGGCAGCAGCTCAACGTGCCCGCCTTGCCCGCGCTGGACAGTCCCCAACCTGCGGCCAACAACACGCTGGTGGAGCGCGGAGCCTACCTGGCGCTGGCCGGCAACTGCGCCGGCTGCCACAGCGCGCGCGGTGGCAAGCCCTACGCGGGCGGGCGGGCCATCCCGACCCCGTTTGGCACCGTGTTCGCCGGCAACCTCACGCCCGATGCCGAGACCGGCCTGGGTCGCTGGAGCGCCGACGCATTCTGGCGCGCCATGCACCATGGCCAGTCGCGCGACGGCCACCTGCTCGTGCCCGCCTTCCCCTA
>JBBSDB010000189.1:0-7501 GCA_038249735.1 Burkholderiales bacterium | reverse complement strand
GGCTGGTCTGACGGCCATTGCGCGCCACCTCGGTCATCCCCTTCTTGTGACCGTCCAGCTCTTCCAGCACGATCATGGGCAGGAAAATGTCGTGTTCCTCGAAGCGAAACAGGCTGGTGGGGTCGTGCAGCAGCACATTGGTGTCCAGTACAAACAAGCGGGTGGGTCCGTTGCTCGCCTGGCGACCTCGCGCCGAGCGTCGACCACTGACCGGCGCCTGAGTTGGCGCCTGATCGGGAGCAGCCGCTGGTTTCGCGGTGTCGGGCGCAGGAGCCACGGCAGCCGGCTTGGGTTTGGGTTCTGCCGGGCGCTGGTCTCGCGCTGGAGGACGGCCCCGGCTTTCGTTGCGCGGCGCAATGGGTTGCCGGGCTGCAGGCTGACGGGGCGCTTGCGCGCGGCTTGGCTGTGTGTCGACAGCCGGCGGCGTCACAGGCTCGGGAGAAAAATCCAGGCTGTCTTCGGCGGCTTTCAGGCGGTACGCTTCGGCAGAGAGCAGGGCAGCGCGTTTGGTGGGGGCAGGTGGCAGTGGCATGGAGGCGTTTGGGGTTCAGCGCAGGGCCAGAAAGTAAAAAAGCCGTCGGGAAAACCAGACGGCTTGATGGGGCTGTGGGAGCAGGGGGGAAGCGCTGGGATGATTGGCTTTCCGGGTCATGAAATCATTATGCATGAGGCCGATGGCGGGGCCGATGCCCAGCGGTTCGCGCGATCAGGTCGCCTTTTTCAGAGCCTTGACCGCCTTCAGCACTTCTTCCACATGCCCCGGCACTTTCAGGCCTCGCCACTCCTGTTTGAGCACGCCATCGGGGCCGACCAGGAAGGTGCTGCGCTCGATGCCCTTGACCTTTTTGCCGTACATGATCTTGTTCTTGACCACGCCGAACATGTGGCACATCTTCTCTTCGGTGTCTGCCACCAGCTCAAAGGGCAGTTCGAGCTTGGCTTTGAAGCTGTCGTGCGAGGTCATGTTGTCGCGCGAAACCCCGAACACCTCGGCACCGGCTTTGACAAAGTCCTTGTACTTGTCGCGAAACTGCATGGCTTCGGTGGTGCAACCTGGCGTGTTGTCTTTGGGGTAAAAGTACAGCACGATGGTCTGGCCCAGATGCGTCTGGTTGCTCACTTTGAGGCCACCGGTCGCCATGGACTCGAATTCGGGAATTGGTTTGTTGACAACGACTGCCATGCGCTGGGACCCCTGAGGTAAGTTGATGGAATTTCGCTGCCCCCCTGCCGCAAAGGTCGATGTCGGCCACGGGATTGCGTGGGCGGCCCGATGCGGGAGACAAACGGTAATTTTACCCCGAAAGTGGTTCTCGGTGGTTCCCCACCAACCCGTCATGGGCGAGCGGAGTTTGCAAGCTTTAGGCCCAACGGGGTTGTCGCGTGCGCTGCCGTGGTGTTGTTTCAGGCTTCGAGCAACAGCGCCACGACCACTCGGCGGCCCTCGCCTGCCAGGATGTTGTAGGTGCGACAAGCGGCTGCTGTGTCCATGGTTTCGATGCCGATGCGCCGCTCGATCAGGCTTTTGAGTAGCGCTGGGCGCGGGAAATGCAGACGTGATCCGCTGCCAAAGACCACCAGCTGCGGCGGCTCGGGGGAGAAATCTAAAAGGCTGTCGAAATGGCTTGCGGTGAGATCGTCGAAGCGCGAGCAGTTCCAAGGCGCGAGCCGACCGCTGGAACTGAGCACCAGGCTGGTCTGATGCCGCTGCCCGTCGACCGCCACCCAGCCCTCACCATAAGCGGTGATGGTTTGAAAGTCGGGCTTGTCTGCATGCAGTTTCATGGCGGAAGTCGGTCGAAAGCCGGGCGGTGCGGGCGTGCTTGGCCTGGCTTCGCGTCCCGCAGCATCGGGGTTGGACTGTGTTCAAATTGGCGGTTTTTCCCCGCAACCGAGTGGTAAATATACCGTCTGACTGTGTTGCTTGGCCGGACTTGCCGGCGAAACCCCTGATGCCTCCGGAGGCAGTTTGAAGACCATCCAAAAATCCGCCAAGCTTGCCAACGTTTGCTACGACATCCGCGGCCCGATCATGGACGCGGCGCGGCAGATGGAAGAGGAGGGGCACAAGATCATCAAACTCAACATCGGCAACTTGGCGGTGTTCGGTTTCGATGCGCCCGAAGAAATCCAGCAGGACATGATCCGCAACCTGCCGAACTCAGCCGGCTATTCGGACAGCAAGGGCATCTTTGCGGCGCGCAAAGCGGTGATGCACGAGACGCAGACGCAGAACATCGTTGGCGTCACCCTGGAAGACATCTATCTGGGCAATGGCGCGAGCGAACTGATCGTGATGGCCACCAATGCCTTGCTGGATGACGGTGACGAGCTGCTGCTGCCTTCGCCCGACTACCCGCTGTGGACGGCGGCGGCGAGCCTATCGGGCGGCACACCGGTGCACTACCGCTGCGATGAGACCAACGGCTGGCTGCCGAATCTGGACGACATTCGCGCCAGGATCACGCCGGCCACCAAGGGTATTGTGGTGATCAACCCGAACAACCCGACGGGCGCGCTGTACTCGGTTGACTTGCTTCGAGCCATCGTCGACATCGCCCGCGAGCACGATCTGGTGATCTTTGCCGACGAGGTGTATGACAAGGTGTTGTACGACGGCGTGAAACACACAGCGCTGGCCAGCCTGAGCGAAGACGTGCTCACGCTGACTTTCAATTCGCTGTCCAAGAGCTACCGTTCGTGTGGCTACCGTGCGGGTTGGATGGTTGTCTCGGGCGACAAGAAGCCCGCCAAGGACTACATCGAGGGCCTGAACATGCTCTCGAACATGCGGCTGTGCGCCAACGTACCCGGCCAGTGGGCTATCCAGACCGCGCTCGGCGGCTACCAGAGCATCAACGATCTGGTCTGCGAGGGCGGGCGCCTGCGCCGCCAGCGCGACCTGGCCTATGAGCTGATCACCGCGATTCCCGGGGTGAGCTGCGTCAAGCCGAGCGCGGCGCTGTACATGTTTCCGAAGCTCGATCCGGCTCTCTACCCGGTGGAAAACGATCAGCAGCTGTTTCTGGAGCTGCTGCAGGAAACGCGTGTGATGTTGGTGCAGGGCTCGGGCTTCAACTACCCCGACAACCAGCATTTCCGCATCGTGTTCCTGCCGCACGAAGACGATTTGCGCGAAGCGATTGGCCGCGTGGCCAAATTCTTAGAGGGCTGGCGCAAGCGCCATGGCCACTGATCCCCTTCACCCCTAATTTTCAACGACATGAAACCGATACAAGTAGGCTTGCTGGGCATAGGCACCGTGGGCAGCGGTACGTTTGCGGTGCTACAGCGCAACCAGGCCGAGATACAGCGCCGCGCCGGGCGCGGTATCGCCATCACCATGGTGGCCGACCTTGACGTGACGCGGGCACGGTCCATCGTGGGCCCAGACGTTCAGGTGGTGAACGACGCCCGCGCCGTGATCGCCAATCCCGAGATCGACATCGTGATCGAGCTCATCGGTGGCTACGGCATCGCCAAGTCGTTGGTGCTGGAGGCGATTGCCGCTGGCAAGCATGTGGTCACCGCCAACAAGGCGCTGCTGGCGGTGCACGGCACCGAAATCTTTGCCGCAGCGCATGCCAAGGGCGTGATGGTGGCCTTCGAGGCGGCGGTGGCCGGCGGCATTCCCATCATCAAGGCGCTGCGCGAGGGGCTTACCGCCAACCGCATCGAGTGGGTGGCCGGCATCATCAACGGCACCACCAATTTCATCTTGTCCGAGATGCGCGACAAAGGCCTGGACTTCGACGTCGTGCTCAAGGAGGCGCAGCGCCTGGGCTACGCCGAGGCCGATCCGACCTTCGACATCGGCGGCGTGGATGCGGCCCACAAAGCCACACTCATGAGCGCCATCGCCTTTGGCATCCCAGTGCAGTTCGATCACGCCTATGTCGAGGGCATCACCCAGCTCTCGAGTACCGATATTCGCTACGCCGAACAGCTTGGCTACCGCATCAAGCTGCTGGGCATCACCAAGCGCACCGCGCAGGGCGTGGAGCTGCGGGTTCACCCTTGCCTGATCCCGGCCAAGCGGCTGATCGCGAACGTGGAAGGTGCGATGAACGCGGTATTGGTGCAGGGCGATGCCGTGGGCTCCACGCTGTACTACGGCAAGGGCGCCGGTAGCGAGCCCACCGCCAGCGCGGTGATCGCCGATCTGGTGGACATTACCCGGTTGCACACCGCCGATCCGCTGCACCGTGTGCCGCATCTGGCGTTCCAGCCCGACGCCATGAGCGACCTCAAGGTATTGCCCATGAGCGAGGTGGTCACCAGCTACTACCTGCGCCTGCGCGTGGCCGACGAGGCCGGTGTGCTGGCGCGGGTGACCGGCTTGCTGGCCGAGGCTGGTATCAACATCGACGCGGTGCTGCAGCGCGAGGCCGACCAAGTGGGCGGGGAAGGCGCCACCTCCACCGATCTCATCATCCTCACCCACGAGACGCGAGAGGGCAAGATGAACGCGGTGCTGCAAAAGATGCAGGCCCTGCCTTCGGTGCTTGCACCCATCGTGCGCATCCGCAAGGAAGAGCTGAACTGAACGGCATGCGGGTCGCACATGCCTACCCTGGTGGCCGCGCTCACGCTGGCGGCGCTGCTCAAGATGGCGCACGTGGAGATGCCGCGCTGGCACCTCGCCTTCTGGTATGCCGTGCTGGTCGCGCTGGCCCTGCAGGCCTTCCTGGCCTTGGGCGATGTGTTGCTCAATGGTGCCGCGAGCTTCCTGGCGGCCTGGCTGTATTTCGAGCTGCTGGATCGAACCGACAACCGGGCGCAGCGCGAGCTGCACTGGCTCATCCTCATCGCAGGCTTTTGCGGCCTGCTGGCCTCGCGTTTTCTGATGGACATCCGTGTCTACGGCGTGACTTTCTGACTTGGAACGGCTTTTGAAATACCTGTCTACCCGCGGCCATCCCGATCGCCGCCGCTTCTGCGAAATCCTGCTCGAGGGCCTGGCGCCCGATGGCGGTCTGTATCTGCCCGAACACTATCCGCAGGTTGACGCCACCACCCTGGCGCTCTGGCGCAAAGCCTACAACGGCGGTGCGCCGGGCGGCTACGCAGCGCTGGCGTTTGAGGTGCTGTCGCTCTACATCGACGACATTCCCGCAGTCGATCTGCGCGCGCTGTGCGAGAGGACTTACACCGAAGCGGTGTACGGCACCGCGGCCATCGTGCCGATCAAGAAGCTGGAAGATGGCTTCTACCTCGAAGCCCTGTCGAACGGTCCCACGCTGGCCTTCAAGGACATGGCCATGCAGTTGCTGGGCAACCTGTTCGAGTATGAGCTGGCGCGGCGCGGTGAATCGCTCAACATCCTGGGCGCCACCTCAGGCGACACTGGCAGCGCGGCCGAATACGCGATGCGTGGCAAGCAGGGCGTGCGCGTGTTCATGCTGAGTCCGCAAGGCCGCATGAGCCCTTTCCAGCAGGCTCAGATGTTCAGCCTGATGGACAAGAACATCCACAACATCGCGATTGAAGGCGTGTTCGACGACTGCCAGGACATCGTCAAGAACGTGAGCAACGATCTGGTGTTCAAGCGCGAACACAAGATCGGCACCGTGAACTCGATCAACTGGGCGCGGTTGCTGGCGCAGGTGGTTTATTACTTCGCGGGCTATTTCCAGGCCACGGAAGACGACGCGCAGAAGGTCAGCTTTACCGTGCCCAGCGGCAACTTCGGCAACGTGTGTGCCGGCCATGTGGCGCGCATGATGGGCCTACCGATTGCGCAGCTGGTGGTGGCGACCAACGAGAACGATGTGCTCGACGAGTTCTTCCGCACCGGCATCTATCGGGTGCGCGCCAGTGCCGACACCCATGAGACCTCCAGCCCGTCGATGGACATCTCCAAGGCCAGCAATTTCGAGCGCTTTGTGTTCGACCTGCTGGGCCGGGATGGTGCCCGCGTCAAGGCGCTGTTTGGCGAGCAGTTGTCGCGCAGCGGCCGCTTCGATCTCGGCGGCGATCCGGCGTTCGAGCAGGCTGGCTCGCGCTACGGATTCGTCAGTGGGCGCAGCACCCACCTCAACCGCCTGGAGACGATCCGCGACATCTTCGAGCGCTTCGGCCAGATCATCGACACCCACACCGCCGACGGCGTGAAGGTGGCGCGCGAGCATCTGCAGGCCGGCGTGCCGATGATCGTGCTGGAGACGGCGCTGCCGATCAAGTTCGCCGAGACCATCGTCGAGGCCCTGGGCCGCCAGCCCGATCGTCCGGCCAGGTTCGAGGGCATCGAGGCGCTGCCCAAGCGGGTGCAGCTGATGGCAGCCGACACCGCCAAGGTGCAGGCTTACCTGGTTCGTCACGCGTCGCAAACGCCATGAAGGTCGTGGGCTTTGCCGGTTACTCCGGCTCGGGCAAGACATCGCTCATCGAACACCTGATTCCCGCGCTGCGCCTGCGTGGCCTGCGGGTCTCGGTGGTCAAACATGCGCACCACAGCTTCGACATCGACCAGCCGGGCAAAGACACCTGGCGCCACCGCCAGGCCGGTGCGGTGGAGGTGGTGGCCGTTTCCAGCCAGCGCCTGGTGCTGATGCGCGAGTTTGAAACGCCGGGCGATGTGAAGGTCCACCAGGCCTTGGCCGCGCTGGACGCCAGGGTGGACTGGGTGCTGGTCGAGGGCTTCAAACACGCCAACCTCAGCAAGCTGGAGGTCTGGCGCCACGCCGCAGGCAAGCCGGTGTGTTACCCAGACGATCCGTTTGTGGCCGGCATCATCACCGACAGCCCGGACCTGCTGCCCGAAGCCACCGCGAGGCCGGTGCTGGATTTGAACGATCCCGACAGCGTGGCCGAGTGGCTGGTCGACAATGGGGACCGTTTCGAATACGACCCTGCGACCTATGCCTGAGGCTGGTCGCTCAAGCCAATGTCAACCGCCCCCGTGTCCCCGACCTCATCGCCCGCTTCTGCCCGAGCGCCTTTGCTTTCGCTCGACGAGGCGCTGCAACGTCTGCTGGCGCAGGTCGAACCGCTGGAAAGCAGAGAGTCGCTGGCCACCTTTGAGGCCGACCGCCGCGTGCTGGCTGCCGATCTGGTGTCCGAGCTGCAGGTGCCGCCCAACGACAACTCGTCGATGGACGGCTACGCGCTGCGCTGCGCCGATGTGATCGAGGCTGGCACGGTGCTCCCGGTGTCGCAGCGCATTGCCGCTGGCCACCCGGCCGCGCCGCTGCGCCCCGGCACCTGCGCGCGTATTTTCACCGGCGCGCCGATGCCCGAAGGCGCCGACGCGGTGGTGATGCAGGAAGACACGCGCGAAGTCGGTGGCGACTTTCACGCGGTGCACATCGACGCCGTGCCCAGCGCGGGTCAGTGGGTGCGCCGCGCCGGTGAAGATGTGATGCGCGGTGCGGTGGTGCTGTCGCGTGGTCAGCGCCTCTCACCCGCCAGTCTGGGCCTGGCCGCCAGCCTGGGTTTGGCCCAGTTGCCGGTGATGCGGCGGCCGCGGGTGGCGCTGTTTTCGACCGGTGACGAACTGGTG
>JBBSDB010000188.1:0-7508 GCA_038249735.1 Burkholderiales bacterium | reverse complement strand
GCCACTGCCCCCGCCGCGTTCCACCTCACCACCTTGCGTGTGCTGGACCGCAATGGCCTCCTGAACGTCCTGGTCGACGCCGACCCCTCCGTCGACCGTGACGCGCTCACCGATACGCTGCAAGGCGTGTATTTGCCGTACTGGACTTTTGATGCCAGCGCCCAGGCCAGCTACACCGCGCAGGCCGGCACCTACTACCGCGACAACAAGAACCGCCAGCAGGTCCGCTGGCGAGGTGTCAGTGGCCAGGTGGCCCAGGTGTTTGACGACACCTTGGTGTGTGGCTCGCGCGGGGTGCATCAAGCTTTGATGCGCGCGATCGAACCGTATCCCACCACCACCGAGCTGCAGCCTTTCGACGCTGCCTATGTGAGCGGCTGGACGGTGGAGCGCTACGCGCTGGACCTCAAGGCCGCCGCCGGCCTGGGGCGCCAGCGCATGGAGCAGGTGCTGCAACAGCGGTGTGTGCAAGACATAGCCGCCGATACGCACCGCAACCTGCAAATGCAGGCGCAGTTTCAAGCGCAAACCTTCAAACACGTGCTGCTGCCGGTGTGGCTGGTGGGCTACCAGTACGGCGCCAAAACCTACCAAGTGGCCATCAACGGCCACAGCGGTCAGGTGGCGGGGGAGTACCCCAAGAGCTGGATCAAGATCGGGATTGCTGTGGTCTTGGGCGCGGTGGTTTTGTACTTTGCGTCGAAGTACCTTTGAGCACTGGGTAGCGAGAAGCGCCCGTCCAAGCGGTGTGCCAGCGTGCACCCAGGCTCAGTCGCCCTTTTCACTTTCCAAACGCAGCATGTCGGCCCCCTCACCCAGCGACAGCAAGCCGCTCTTGGCATAAATGCCGAGTTTGGCCCGGGTGTCGGTGATGTCGAGGTTGCGCATGGTCAGCTGGCCGATGCGGTCGGCGGGCGTGAAGGGCTGGTCTTCCACCTTTTCCATGCTCAGGCGCTCGGGCGCGTAGGTCAGATTGGGGCTCTCGGTGTTCATGATCGAGTAGTCGTTGCCGCGCCGCAGCTCAATGGTCACCTCACCGGTGATGGCTCTGGCCACCCAGCGCTGCGCGGTCTCGCGCAGCATGATGGATTGCGGGTCGAACCAGCGGCCCTGGTAGAGCAAGCGGCCGATTTTCAGGCCATTCATTCGGTACTGCTCGATCGTATCTTCGTTGTGGATGCCGGTCACCAGGCGCTCGTAGGCGATGAATAGAAGGGCCAGACCGGGGGCTTCGTAGATGCCTCGGCTCTTGGCCTCGATGATGCGGTTCTCGATCTGGTCGCTCATGCCCAGACCGTGGCGCCCGCCGATGCGGTTGGCCTCCAGGATCAGTTCGACCGCTGAATCGAAGGTCTTGCCGTTGAGCGCCACCGGTTGGCCTTCTTCAAAGCGCACGGTGACGCTTTCTCGCTTCACCTCGACCTCGTCTTTCCAGAACGCCACGCCCATGATGGGGTTGACGATGCTGATGCCAGTGTTCAGGTGCTCCAGGTCTTTGGCCTCGTGCGTGGCGCCCAGCATGTTGCTGTCGGTGCTGTAGGCCTTCTCGGCGCTCATCTTGTAGCCGAAGCCGTTGGCTGTCATGAAGGCGCTCATCTCAGCGCGGCCACCCAACTCGTCGATGAACAGCTGATCCAGCCAGGGCTTGTAAATTTTCAGGCTGGGGTTGGCGAGCAGGCCGTAGCGGTAGAAGCGCTCGATGTCGTTTCCTTTGTAGGTGCTGCCGTCGCCCCAGATGTTGACGTCGTCTTCCTTCATCGCCGCCACCAGCATGGTGCCGGTCACCGCGCGGCCCAGCGGTGTGGTGTTGAAGTAGGTCACGCCGGCGGTGCTGATGTGGAACGCGCCGCATTGCAGCGCGGCGATACCTTCTGCGGCCAGCTGGCGGCGGCAATCGATCAAGCGCGCTTGCTCAGCGCCGTACAGCATGGCTTTGCGCGGGATCTCTGCGTAGTCGGGCTCGTCGGGCTGGCCGAGGTTGGCGGTGTAGGCGTAGGGGACTGCGCCCTTTTGCTTCATCCAGAGCAGGGCAGCGGAGGTGTCCAGTCCGCCAGAAAAAGCGATGCCGACCTTTTGATGGGTGGGCAGGTTTTGGAGAATGGTGGCCATGGGATTGTGCTCAGCCGTAGTGGCAGATGTAGTGGAAGGCATCGCTCACGCGAATGTCAAAGCTGCTGTTGCCCGGCACGCTGAAGCGCTCGCCAGGGCCGACTTTGTGCCAGGCCTCGGTGCCGGCGAGTTTGTAGTCACAGCCGCCCGCCACGCACTCCATGATCTCGGGTGCGGCGGTGCCGAAGGTGAGCTGGGCGGGCAAAACAACACCCACCGATTTCTTTGTGCCGTCGGTCAGCGTGATGGCGTGGCTCACGCACTTGCCGTCGAAATAGACATTGGCCTGGGTGGTGACGGTCACGCCGTCGATCTGCTGGGTGGTCATGCGAAGGGATTCCGTTGAACGAGCAAACCGCCGATTTTAGGCGGCTCGCGCTGCCCAGTTGGCGGCGTCAAAGCCCACCGTGACCGCTTCACTTTGACCCGTCCACTGCACCACCGGCCGCTTGATCAGGCTGGGGTGGGCAAGCAACGCAGCGCGGGCGCTGGTCACGTCGACCACCGCGGCGCGCTCGGCCTCGTCGAGCTGGCGCCAAGTCGTGCCCTTGCGGTTGACCAGCACTTCCCAACCAAGCTGGACCAGCCACTGGTCGAGCGCGGCGTCGGGCACCCCGTGTTTCTTGAAGTCGTGAAAGTCGTGCGCCACGCCGTGCTCATTGAGCCAGGCGCGTGCTTTTTTCACCGTGTCGCAGTTGGGGATGCCGTAGAGCGTGGTCATGCCCGGATTGTCCTTCAGCGGCGTCTGGCTCCTGAAGGGGGTGGGACAATCCTGCCCATGCTGAATATCGAACTCCCCGAGCACCCCACGACCCTGGCCGAGTGGTTGGCCCATTGCGAGCGCCTGCATCCGCAGGGGATCAGCGGCATTGAGATGGGGCTGGACCGCGTGCGAACCGTGGCCCAGCGAATGGGCTTGGTGATGAATTGCCCGGTGATCACGGTGGCGGGCACCAACGGCAAGGGCTCCACCTGCGTGATGCTGGAAGCGGTGTACGGCGAGGCCGGGTTTCGCACCGGTGTCTACACCTCGCCGCACCTGGTGCATTTCGAGGAACGCTGCCGCATCGGCGGTGAGGCGGTGGCGGCCAGCGAGCTGCTGCCGGCGTTTGCCGAGGTGGAGGCGGCTCGTGTCGGTGGCGCGGGCGAATCGCAGGTCACCCTGACCTATTTCGAGTTCACCACCTTGGCGATCCTTCAAACGCTCGCCCGCAGCGACATCGAGGTGGCCATTCTGGAGGTTGGCTTGGGTGGGCGTCTGGACGCGGTCAACATCATCGACGCCGACTGCGCCGTCATCACCTCCATCGACCTCGATCACATGGCCTTGCTGGGCCCCGACCGCGAATCCATCGGCTTTGAGAAGGCGGGCATCATGCGCACCGGTCGCCCGGTGGTGGTGAGCGACCCGGCGCCACCGCAAAGCGTGCTCGATCGTGCGCTGGAGGTGGGCGCGCAGCTCTGGCGGCTGGGTCAAGACTTTCATTTCGCCGGCGACCAGCAGCAATGGGGCTGGGCCATGCACCCATCGCACGGCGGGCGGCGCTACAGCGGCTTGGCCTACCCGGCGCTGCGCGGCGCCAACCAGCTGGTGAATGCCGCTGGTGTGCTGGCCGCGGTGGAGGCGATGCGCGCGCGCCTACCGGTGACCGCTCAGGCGGTGCGCAACGGGCTGGCGCTGGTGGAGCTGCCGGGGCGCTTCCAGATCGTGCCCGGCACGCCCACGCTGGTGCTGGACGTGGCGCACAACCCGCACTCGGTGGCCGCGCTCACCGAAAACCTGGACGCGATGGGTTTTTACCCAACCACCCACGCGGTGTTTGGCGCCATGGCCGACAAAGACCTGAGCGCCATGCTCTCGCGCATCGGCCCGCTGATCGACAACTGGCATGTTTGTGATTTACCGTCGCCGCGCGCGGCCAGCGCGGCCGAGTTGGGCGAGCGCTTGGCCGCGCTGCCGGGCCCGGTGGGCAAACGCTCAGCCACTGTGGCCGGGTGCCACGCCAGCCCGCAGCTGGCCCTGCAGGCGGCGGTGTCCGCAGCAGACCCGGCTGATAGAATCGTGGTCTTCGGGTCGTTCCTCACCGTGGGTGCCATTTTGCAAAACGGCGTGCCCCGATTGAGCGCCAAACACCTGTCCGCCTGACGGCATTTTTTCTCTGCGCCGGGCGCCGCGCACCGCTCGCCAGGCCACTTCCGCCCATGTTTGCATCCCGCTCCAGCGCCCCCGGCAAAGCACCTGTGCCACCGCCCCAGAGCATCGAGGCAGTGCGCCGTCGCGCCCGCCACCGCCTGATCGGCGCCGCCGTGCTGGTGTTGCTCGGGGTGATTGGTTTTCCGATGCTGTTCGACACCGAGCCACGCCCCATCTCAATCGACATCCCGATCGAGATCCCGGCCAAAAATCCCAAGCCCACGCTGCCTGCAGCGCCCGCTGCCAAAGAGGCCGCCAAGGGCGCGCCAGCGAAGCCAGTCGAGCCGAGCGTGGCGGCGAACGAAAGCCTGGGCGCGCGCGAAGAGGTGGTGGAGTCTGTGCAGCCAAAATCTGTGGAAAAACCGACAGCAAAGCTGGCCGAACAGCCAAGCGACAAGCCAGTTGCAAAGAACACAGAAAAACCCGCCGAAAAGTCCGAAGCAGCGGCTCCCCAGGTGCCGGCCAAGACCGTGCCCGCGAGCGATGAAGCCGAGCGAGCCCGTGCGCTCCTGCAAGGCAAGCCTGTCCCACAAAAGCCGGTGGATGAGAGACCTGCGGCGGGCAGCGAACGCCTGGTGGTGCAAGTGGGCGCTTTTGCAGAGGCCGCAGGCGCTCGCGAGGTGCGCAGCAAGTTGGAACGGGCCGGGCTGAAGACCTACACCCATGTGGCTGAAACGCCGCAGGGCCAGCGCATCCGCGTGCGGGTGGGTCCGTTCGACAGCCGCGCCGAGGCCGAGAAAGTGGCCGCTCGGGTCAAGGCGCTGGGGCTGCCAGCGTCCATTTTGACGCTATGAAGCACCGTATGGCCCGAGCGCTCCGCCCATGACCTGGCTCGACTGGGCACTGCTCGCGGTGTTGCTGGTGTCTGCCCTGGTGGGGCTGTGGCGTGGGCTGGTGTACGAGGTGTTGTCGGTGGCGGGCTGGGTGCTGGCTTTTGTGCTGGCTCAGACCTGGGCTGAGCCGGTGGGGCGTTTGTTGCCGATGGACGGCGCAGCCGAGCCGCTGCGGCTGGCGGCAGGCTTCGTGCTGGTGTTCATCGCGGTCGCTTTCTCCGCTGGCCTGGTGTCCTGGCTGATCAAGAAAATGGTGGCAGCGGTGGGTTTGCGCCCGGTGGACCGGTTACTGGGAGGGGTTTTTGGTGTGTTGCGCGGCTTGGTGATTTTGTTGGGGGTCGCGGTTGTGATGGGCATGCTGCCGCTGAGCGCGCAGGCCGGCTGGCAGGCCTCTCCGGTGGCCCAGACCATCAATGCCTCGCTGCAAGCGCTCAGGCCGGTGCTGCCCAAAGCGGTGGCGCGGCATTTGCGCTGAGTTTTTGTCTCTCCGAGGGTTCGAATATGTGTGGAATCGTGGGCGTGGTCAGCCAGGCGCCGGTCAACCAGTTGATTTACGACGCGCTGCTGCTGTTGCAGCACCGCGGGCAGGATGCGGCGGGCATCGTCACCGAGCAGAACCGCAAGTTCTTCATGCACAAGGCCAAGGGCATGGTGCGCGACGTGTTTCGCACCCGAAACATGCGCAGCTTGCCAGGCAACAGCGGCCTGGGGCAGGTGCGCTACCCCACGGCAGGCAACGCGTACAGCGAGGAAGAGGCGCAGCCGTTCTACGTCAACGCGCCTTTTGGCATCACGCTGGTGCACAACGGCAACCTGACCAATGCGCAGGCGCTCAAGCAGGAGCTGTTTCAGTCCGACCACCGCCACATCAACACCGACAGCGACTCCGAGGTGTTGCTCAATGTGCTGGCCCACGAGCTGGAGCGCGTCTCGCGCGGCATCACGCTCAAGCCGGCCGACGTGTTCGAGGCGGTGCGTGGGGTGCACCAGCGGGTACGGGGCTCTTACGCGGTGGTGGCGCTGATCGCCGGTCACGGCATGCTGGCTTTTCGCGATCCCTTTGGTATCCGGCCGCTGTGCGTGGGTCAGGGTGCGGCCGGTGTGATGGTGGCCAGTGAGTCGGTGGCGTTGGAGGGCACCGGCTTTGAGCTGCTTCGAGATGTGCAGCCGGGCGAGGCGCTGTTTGTGCCGCACGACGGCAGCATGCATTTCCAGCTCTGTGCCGATCACACCAGCCACAACCCCTGCATCTTCGAGTACGTCTACCTTGCGCGGCCCGACTCGGTGCTCGACGGCATTTCGGTCTACCAGGCGCGTCTGAATCTGGGCAAGACGCTGGCCAAGCGCGTGGTCTCCACCGTGCCACCCAACGAGATCGATGTTGTCATTCCCATCCCAGAGTCGTCCCGCCCCAGCGCCATGGAACTGGCCAAGCTGCTGGGCCTGCCGTACCGCGAAGGCTTTGTGAAAAACCGCTACGTCGGGCGCACTTTCATCATGCCGGGGCAGGGCGTGCGCAAGAAGTCGGTGCGGCAGAAACTCAATGTGATCGCCAGCGAGTTCAAGGGCCGCAATGTACTGCTCGTCGACGATTCCATCGTACGCGGCACCACCAGCCGCGAGATCGTGCAGATGGCGCGCGACGCCGGTGCGCGCAAGGTGTTTCTGGCCAGCGCGGCACCGCCGGTGCGCTACCCCAACATCTATGGCATCGACATGCCGACCTCCAGCGAGCTGGTCGCACACGACCGCACGGTCGACGAGGTTCGCGCGAGTATCGGTTGCGACGCGCTGATCTACCAGGACGTGGACGCGATGAAGCGGGCGATCGGTTCGATCAACCCCGCGATCACCGGCTTCGACGCCTCGTGCTTTGATGGCGTCTACGTCACCGGCGACATCACGCCCGAGCAGATCGCCCAGCTCAACAGCGGCCGCGATCAGGCAGAAGAGGGCGATGACGACAACTCGCGCCTGGCCCTGCCCAATGCCCAGCCGAGCTGATCCAGCGGCCGTTTTTCTCTCGCCTCGCTCATTCCCCGTTTCACACCGCCCGCATGAGTCACCGCCCCTCCAACACCCAAGCCCACCCCGACTGGCAGCGCGACACGCTGGCGGTGCGCGTGGCCAGCGAACGCAGCCACTACGGCGAGAACTCCGAAGCGCTGTTCCTCACCAGCGGCTATGTGCAGCCTTCGGCCGAGGCAGCCGCGCGCCGTTTCGCCGGCGATGAAGAAGGCTTCACCTATGGCCGCTACGGCAACCCCACCGTGGCCAGCTTCGAGCAGCGCTTGGCCGCACTCGAAGGCGCTGAGGCCTGAATCTCCACCGCCTCTGGCATGTCTGCCATCCTGATGATGTGCATGGGCCTG
>JBBSDB010000187.1:0-7509 GCA_038249735.1 Burkholderiales bacterium | reverse complement strand
CGATGCCCCGCCTCGCGCGCCAGCGCGGCCAGCCCGCCCATGAAGGTGCCGCAAATTCCCAGTATGTGTATGTGCATCGCGCGATTTTAGGTGCGGGATACAGGCGGCTTGAACCGCCACCATGTCACTGTGCAGCCCGGGGAAAACACGGGGCAGGCACAATTCTCTGATGGAAACAATCCGAAACGACCTCAGCGCCGAACTGGCCCAGGCAGCGGCCTGCCTGGTGGTGGAAGAAGGCATGGAATACGCGGCTGCCAAGCGGCGCGCTGTCAAGCAGCTGGGGATGTCGGCGCGCACGGCGTTGCCCGACAACGCAGCCATTGACGCCGCAGTGCGCGAGCACATCACCCTGTTTTGCGCTGACACGCAGCCAGCAGAGCTCGCGGCCCTGCGGACCATCGCCTTGACCTGGCTGGAGCGCCTCGCAGCCTTTCGCCCGCACCTGGGAGGTGCGGTGTGGCACGGCACCGCCACGCGCCACAGCGATGTTTACCTGCAGCTGTTCTGTGATGACCCCAAGGCCGCCGAATGGGCTTTGCTGGACCAGCGCGTGGAATACCACCCCGGCGAAGTGAATGGCTGGCGTGGCGAACCGGTGCCGGTGCTTACCTTGCGCGTGCGAAGTGAGGCGCTTGGTCAGGGGGTGCTGGTACATCTCATGTTGCACGACCTGGACGACGTGCGCGGCGCGCTCAAGCCCGACGCTCAGGGTCGCAAGCCGCGCGGTGATGCGGTCGCTTTGCGTCGGCTGGTGGCTTTGAATCAATCAGAGGGGAAGGTATGAATCGCAGGCATTGGATGATGGCGGGTGTGGCCGGCGCAGCCGCAGCGACCGGCGTGGGCGTGGGCTGGTGGCGGCTGCAGCCTCACGCGGTCGAGAGTGGTGCAGAAGCCACCTTCTGGAGCAGCCAGTTTGAGGGGCCGAACGGTGAGGTGGTCAACCTCCCAGCTTGGCGCGGCAAGCCCTTGCTGATCAACTTCTGGGCCACCTGGTGCCCGCCTTGCGTAGAGGAGCTGCCGCTGCTCAACGCGTTTCATCAGCAACACGCGGCCCAGGGTTGGCAGGTGCTTGGCCTCGCGGTTGACCAGCCGAGCGCGGTGCGCCGCTTCCTGGAGAAACTGCCGCTGGTATTCCCTGTGGGCATGGCGGGGCTGGCCGGCACCGAGCTCAGCCGGACCCTGGGAAACGCCACAGGCGCTCTGCCGTTTACCGTTGTGATGGGCAGTGACGGGTTGGTCCGGCACCGCAAGCTCGGTAAGGTCGATGTTGCCGATCTGGATCGCTGGGCCGCCGACGCTTGACGATTCCTTTCGTTCGCGGGCTGAGCGCAGTGAAGTCGACGGCTGTCGTGGCCCGTGTGCGTTGTGTGCGGAAAACCCAGCAAAAGCGGTTAAAGTCGCCTACCGTTGTGAATTTTCTCGCGGTGGCTTCTTTTTTTGACTCTTCCTGCAAGGATCGAGACAGGCAGTCATCGGCGACAAACTTCGGATACACTGCGCCACCTTTCAGGCCTGAGATCGAGAAGTTGGAATGAATTAGCCAATTTTGAAATCGAATTAGCCGATATTCGTTGGAGAAGTCATGGATTTGAGAAAACTGAAAACTCTGATCGATCTGGTGTCGGAATCGAACGTGTCCGAGCTGGAAATCACCGAAGCCGAGGGCAAGGTGCGCATTGTTAAAAGCCCTCCCATGGCCATGGCAGCGCCGGTCAGCTACACCATGGCGCCAGTGGCAGCGCCGGTCATGCCACCGCCTGGCCCGGCAGCGGAGTTGGCTCCGGTGGCTGTTGTCCCAGCGCAGCCCAGCGGCCATGTGGTGAAGTCGCCCATGGTGGGCACGTTTTACCGTGCCTCCAGCCCGGGAGCCAAGCCGTTTGTGGAAATCGGTGATGCGATCAAGGAGGGCGAGACGATCTGCATCGTCGAGGCGATGAAGATCCTCAACGAAATCGAGGCAGACAAAAGCGGTACGGTGACCCAAATCCTGGTGGAAAACGGCCAGGCGGTTGAGTATGGTCAGCCGCTGTACGTGATCGAATAAAGGGTTGGCGCGCATGTTCAAAAAAATCCTGATCGCCAACCGCGGCGAGATCGCTCTGCGGATCCAGCGCGCCTGCCGCGAGATGGGCATCAAGTCGGTGATGGTGTACTCCGAAGCCGACCGCGACGCGAAATACATCCGCCTGGCCGATGAGGCGGTCTGCATCGGCCCGGCGCCCTCGGCGTTGAGTTATCTCAACATGCCCGCCATCATCTCGGCCGCCGAGGTGACCGATGCGGAGGCCATCCATCCCGGCTACGGCTTTCTGAGTGAAAACGCCGATTTTGCCGAACGGGTGGAAAAAAGCGGCTTCACCTTCATTGGGCCAACGCCCGAGTCGATCCGGCTCATGGGCGACAAGGTATCGGCCAAGCAGGCCATGATCCGCGCCGGCGTGCCGTGTGTGCCCGGGTCCGAAGGCGCGTTGCCAGCCGACGCAGCGGCCATCAAGCGCATCGCCAAGTCGGTGGGTTACCCGGTGATCATCAAGGCCTCGGGCGGTGGCGGCGGGCGCGGCATGCGGGTGGTGCACACCGAAGCAGCGCTGTTGCACGCCGTGCAGACCACCAAAGCCGAGGCGGGGGCTGCATTTGGCAACCCCGAGGTGTACATGGAGAAGTTTCTCCAGAACCCGCGACACATCGAAATTCAGATCATGGCCGACACGCACCGCAATGCGGTGTATCTCGGCGAGCGTGATTGCTCGATGCAGCGGCGCCACCAGAAGGTGATCGAAGAGGCGCCCGCGCCCGGCATTGCGCGCCGCCTGATCGAGAAGATCGGTGAGCGCTGCGCGGCCGCCTGCAAGAAGATCGGCTATCGAGGTGCGGGCACCTTCGAGTTCCTGTTCGAGAACGGCGAGTTTTATTTCATCGAAATGAACACCCGTGTGCAGGTGGAGCACCCCGTGACGGAGTGGATCACCGGCATTGACATCGTGCGCACCCAGATTGCGGTGGCGGCTGGCGAGAAGCTGCCCTTCACCCAGCGCCAGATCCAGTTGCGCGGACACGCCATCGAGTGCCGCATCAACGCCGAAGATGCCTACAAGTTCACCCCCTCGCCGGGGCGCGTGACCTCATGGCACATGCCGGGAGGTCCCGGTGTGCGGGTCGACTCGCACGTTTATGCCAACTACATGGTGCCGCCCAATTACGACTCGATGATCGGCAAGCTGATCGTGCACGGCGATACGCGTGAGCAGGCGCTAGCGCGCATGCGCACCGCCTTGGCCGAGTCGGTGATCGAAGGCATCAAGACCAACATTCCTCTCCATCGCGAATTGATGGTGGACGCCAGCTTTGTCGCCGGAGGCACCAACATCCATTACCTGGAAGAGTGGTTGTCGCAGAGAGAGCGTTGAAGGTTGCCCCTGCCGCACCTGCGGTGTGTTGATTTCCAGAGGGCGGTATTGGAGGCCTGACACAGACTGCTCCTCAGCATCCTGGGCCCGGTTCCTCTGCACGCCGCCCTTTCTGTTTTTAGATCACGCCTTTTTGAATGCCTTCCTTGTTTGAACTGGTCATGATCGTCCCCGAGACTTCGGTCGAGGCGGTTGGCGATGCACTGGACGCGCTCGATGCCCTGAGCTTGTCTGTGGAAGACGCGGACGCGATGACGCCGGTCGAGCAGGCCTTGTTTGGCGAGCCGGGCATGCCGCCGCCGAAAGAGGGGTGGCAACGTTCGCGGGTTGTCGCTTTGTTCTGCGCCGAGGCCGGCGCGCTTGAGGCGGCGCAGTTGCTCCAGGCGCAGGACTTTTTTGCAGGCTGTTCGGTGTTGGGCGTGCAGGCGGTGCCCGAGCAGGACTGGGTTCGGCTGACACAGTCGCAGTTTGCGCCGGTCGAGATCACCCCGAGCTTTTGGATCGTCCCGACCTGGCACGAACCACCAGCCGCTGCCCAACAGGTGATCCGCCTCGATCCGGGGCTGGCATTTGGCACCGGTACCCATCCCACCACCCGCATGTGTCTGCGCTGGACCGCCGCAAGCAACTGGCACGGGCAGCGCGTGCTCGATTACGGCTGTGGCTCGGGCATTCTGGCCATGGGCGCGGCCCGCTTCGGTGCCACTGAAATTGTGGCGGTGGACATCGATCCGGCGGCGGTCGAATCGACCCGCCTCAATGCCCAGGCGAACCAGTTGGTTTTAGAGGTGGGCTTGCCAGATCTGGCGCGGGGTATGTTCGATCTCGTGTTGGCCAACATCCTGGCCACACCGCTCAAGGTGCTCGCGCCGCTGTTGTGCGCCCACGTGTCGCATGGCGGGCATTTGGTGCTCGCGGGAATTCTGGCGCGCCAGGCCGACGAACTGCGCGAGGCCTTCGCGCCCTGGGTCGATCTGGCCGTCAGTGACGAGGAAGATGGCTGGGTGCTCATGACGGCGCTCAAGGCCTGAGCCGCAGCAGCTTGATGCGTTCATGCTGGCCGCCAGCGCCGCCGCAGCGCGACAGGCCTCGCCTGCAATAATTGGCGCATGAGTCTCATTACCCGCTGTCCGGCCTGTGCGACGCAGTTCAAAGTCGTCCCGGATCAGCTCAAGCTCTCCGATGGCTGGGTGCGCTGTGGCCATTGCTCGGATGTGTTCGACGCTACCCGCTATTTGGAGAGCTGGGCGCCCGGCGCAGCCGAACCCAAGTTGTCGGGCGTCCATCAGGCTTCACCGTCTCTGGACGCTGACCTACCCGCACAGGCATCGGGGGCCGTCCAGTCCAACTCGTTGGAGGTGGTCGCAAAGGAGGTTGCACCTTCCTTCCGTCCCGAACCCGTTTCCGTGATGCTTCATGCCGATGAGCTCGACATGGATCTGACAGTCGATGAGCCCGATCTGCCATCCGACGTCGGCAAGACCCTGTCCCGTGAGGCAGATCTTTCCAACACCGCCGCCCGGTTGAACCTGCAAGCGACCGAGCAGACAGACCGAGACACCGGGGAACCGTCCGACTTTCACATCGAGCTGAAGCGGTTTGCTGCGGGTACCGGGAAGACGCTCGAAAGCGATTCGGCAGCCGTCCCGTCTAGCGCCACCGTGCTCTCGCCAGCATCGGTGTCGGTGCCGCCTGCGGCCCCTTCGGCCCTTGCGGTGCAGCAGAAGAAGGTGGATGTCGCGCAAACGCCAGACAGCCAGGTGGCCGCAGCGCTGGCGCCAGAGCCCAGCTTCATGCGACAAGCCCGCCGGCGTGCGTTCTGGCGCTCTCCCGGTGTGCGAGCGCTGCTGACGCTGGTGGCGCTGTTGCTTTCGGTTGTGCTGGCAGCGCAGTGGGCCTTGCAGGAACGTCATCGCCTGGCAGCCAGCCACCCCGATTTGCAGCCGTTGTTGGCGAGCCTGTGCGAACCCCTGGGCTGCACCATCGGCGCGGTGCGTGATCTTCAAGCCGTCGTGATCGACAGCTCCTCCCTGACCCGAAGACTGGGCGATTTCTACTCCTTCGATTTGGTGCTCAAGAACACGTCTGCCATTGCTCTGGCGGTACCCGCTCTGGAGCTCAGCCTGACGGACACCGCCGACACCGTGATCTCGCGCCGGGTTTTTTTGCCCGAGGAGTTGCCCGGCGTCCCGCCATTGTTACCGCCCCAAACGACCGTGCCCGTCAGCCTGCGGCTGTCCCTTCCCGTGGGCAGCGACCTGCCCATGGCCGGCTACCGCGCTCTGGTTTTTTATCCCTGAATCCCATCTCTTTGGAAACTCTATGTCTCTTCTTGTCTGTGGCTCGCTGGCGTTTGACACCATCATGAATTTCGAAGGGCGCTTTGCCGAGCAGATACTGCCCAGCCAGCTGCACATTCTCAATGTGTCTTTTCTGGTTCCGGGATTACGACGGGAGTACGGGGGTTGTGCAGGCAACATCGCCTACGGCCTGAGGCAGCTCGGCAGTGAGGTCGTGCCGCTCGCCACACTGGGCAGCGATGGGCAGGAATATCTGGACCGCCTGAACGCACTGGGCGTGGACACGCGGCATGTCGCCACCGCAGCGGACAGCTATACCGCGCAAGCGATGATCATGACCGACCGGGACAACAACCAGATCACCGCCTTCCACCCTGGGGCGATGTCGCAGGCGCACACCAACCCGGTACCCCTGCGCCAGGACATCCGTCTGGCCATCGTGGCGCCCGATGGGCGCGACGCGATGCTGCTGCATGCGCAGCAGCTGCACACAGCAGGCATCCCCTTCGTGTTCGATCCTGGCCAGGGCCTGCCCATGTTCAACGGCTCGGAGCTTGAACACTTCGTTGAGCTCGCCACCTGGATCACGGTCAACGACTACGAAGGCCGCATGCTGTGTGACCGCACCGGCCTGTCGCTGGAGGCGTTGTCCGAGCGGGTGGAGGGCTTGGTGGTGACCCTGGCCGATCAGGGTTGCGAGGTGTGGCAGCGTGCGAAGCGGACCCATGTGGTTGGTGTCGTTGCGACAGCCGTCGTCGACCCCACCGGCTGTGGCGATGCGTTTCGCGCTGCATTGATCCATGGTCTGGCCCAGGGCTGGGATCTGACCCGTTGTGTCGCTTTGGGCAACCGCATGGGTGCAGCCAAGATTGCCAGCCGGGGCGGTCAGAACTACCGGTTCGACACGAACTAACGCTGTTCACAAACGAAAAAAACCCGGTGTAGTGACACCGGGTTTTTCAAGTCAAAGCGAGGTGACTTCAGGGCTTGCTGGACGTTGGAAACGGCCAGGCAGCCTGTGGGTTCAGCTTGGTTTGAGCTGCAGGTGCCGCAGGGGCTGCCGGCTTCTTGGCCGGCTCAGCTTTTTTTGCTGGGGCTGCCTTTGCGACGGCGGCTTTCTTGGCCGGAGCTGCCTTCTTGGCCGGAGCTGCCTTCTTGGCAGCAGGCTTTTTCGCAGCGGCTTTCTTCGCCGGCGCAGCCTTCTTGGCAGGTGCCGCTTTCTTCGCTGGCGCGGCCTTCTTCACCGCCGGCTTCTTGGCTGCAGCCTTCTTCGCAGGCGCTGCTTTCTTCGCAGCGACCTTCTTGGCCGGAGCAGCCTTCTTCGCAGGCGCCGCTTTTTTCGCTGCTGGCTTCTTGGCCGGTGCCGCTTTTTTGGCTGGAGCCGCTTTCTTCGCAGCAGGAGCCTTTTTCGCTGGTGCCGCTTTCTTCGCAGGCGCTGCTTTTTTCGCAGCAGGTTTCTTGGCCACAGGGGCCTTTTTCGCCGGGGCCTTTTTCGCCGGGGCTTTTTTCGCAGTTGCCATTGTGTTCTCCTTGATCAAGTTGCAAAGAGCACTTCAGCCGATCTTGTTGCCGGCGAAGCGATTCAGCGCCATGGTGTCGGGTGGATGCATCCACGAAAGACACCAGTGCGTTGAATGCCGTGACAAAACCTCGCTGGCTGCACCGGGGTGCAGAGAGCGAGGTTTCGAATAGGGAAAAAACATGTGGAAATGGATGTGGCCCCGAAGCCCGTCTTCAATCCCAGGACAGGGCGCCGCCCGTCTGGTACTCGATCACGCGGGTCTCGAAGAAATTGCGTT
>JBBSDB010000186.1:0-7531 GCA_038249735.1 Burkholderiales bacterium | reverse complement strand
CAATCGCTGCCGGCTCGAAAGACTTTGACAGGCTGGAGAGGCCAGGCTGGTCGGGGGCGGTGTGGGACATGCTGGGTGGGGATGGGTGGGGATGGGTGAGGGTGTGCCACTGCGCCATTGGCACAAGCCCGAACTCGGGCGAACCCTTGATTTTACGGGGCGACCCCGAGACGCTTGGCTTCTTCCCCGTTGACTTCGGCCCGCCCTCGCCCCAGCGGGTTTTCCCTGATCCGATCAGAGATGTCGATAGCCAGCGGCAATTCACCAGATAGGCTTGAACAATTAGACGGTTCGCTCTAAGCCGCGTAATGTTCCTCCGACTCAGGGGCCAGCCCACCGCGGCGACTCCGCTGAGCGATGTTGCTTCAACCCACAACCAGGAGATATCCATGGCCGCATTGAAAGGCTCGAAAACCGAGCAGTGCCTGAAAGACGCCTTCGCTGGCGAATCCCAGGCCAACCGCCGCTACCTTTATTTCGCGAACAAGGCCGACATCGAGGGCCAGAACGACGTGGCAGCCCTGTTCCGCTCCACTGCCGAAGGCGAAACCGGTCACGCCCACGGCCACCTGGAGTTTCTGGAGCAGTCCGGCGACCCCGCCACCGGCATGCCGATCGGCTCGACCCGAGACAACCTGGCCTCCGCAGTGGCCGGCGAGACGCACGAGTACACCGACATGTACCCTGGCATGGCCAAGACCGCGCGCGAGGAAGGCTTTGACGAAGTCGCCGACTGGTTCGAGACTCTGGCCAAGGCCGAGCGCTCGCATGCCAACCGGTATCAAAAAGCGCTGACCGAACTGGTGGATTGAAAGAGTTTGACCCACCCCTGCGCCGCGCCTGCGGCGCGTCACCCCCTCAAGGGGGCAACGCGGGCCGACCGGCAAAGCCGGATCGGCGGCGTTCTGAGTTGAGACACTTCGCTCGTCGCTTTTGAAATGGGTTCTTGACCCCTTTCAAAAGCCCACGACAACATCCCCATCCAAGAGGAGCCCACATGGCCACCGAAGGCAATCTCGAAGCGCCCACCCGGCACGCGTTGGACTGGAAGAACCCCGACTTTTACGACGAAGAAAAGTGCTTTGTCGAGTTGGAGCGCATCTTCGACATTTGCCATGGTTGCCGCCGCTGTGTGAGCTTGTGCGGCTCGTTTCCCACGCTGTTTGATCTGGTGGACGAAAGCAAGACACTGGAGGTGGATGGCGTCGACAAACAAGATTACTGGAAGGTGATCGACCAGTGCTACATTTGCGACCTGTGCTACATGACCAAGTGTCCGTACACGCCGCCGCACGAATGGAACCTGGATTTCCCGCACACCATGTTGCGCGCCAAGGCGATCAAGTTTCAAAAAGGGGAAGTGGGTGCCGCAGAGAAGTTTCTCGCCTCCACCGACGTGCATGGGCAGTTTGCTGGCATTCCGGTTGTGGTGCAGTTGGCCAACGCGGTCAACAAAACCGGCTTCGCGCGCAGCCTGATGGAGAAGGTGGCCGGGGTCGACAAAGACGCCTGGCTGCCTGAGCTGGCCACGAAGAAGTTCCGCGCTGCGGCGCCCGAGGCGCGCGCGCAGCAGGTGGTCGACGGCGCCAAGACGCCCGGCAAGGTGGCGATCTTCGCCACCTGCTACATCAACTACAACGAGCCCGGTATCGGCATGGATCTGCTCAAGATCCTCGACCACAACGACATTCCCTACACCTTGGTAGAGAAGGAAAAATGCTGTGGCATGCCGAAGCTGGAGC
The DNA here is from genome assembly GCA_038249735.1 of Burkholderiales bacterium. GTDB lineage: Bacteria > Pseudomonadota > Gammaproteobacteria > Burkholderiales > Burkholderiaceae_C > Hydrogenophaga. The sequence continues at coordinate 5,789 of JBBSDB010000186.1, read as the reverse complement.
TGGGCGATCTGGAGTCTGTCCAGGCGAGCAAGGAGGCCAACATCCCGGTGCTGGCGAAGTACGCGAAAGACGGTTACGCCATCTTGGCCGCGGTGCCCAGCTGCGCGCTGATGTTCAAGCAGGAAATCCCGCTGATGTTTCCGGGCGACGCCGACACCCAGCTGGTCAAAGATCACATGTGGGACCCATTCGAGTACTTCATGGCGCGCAAGCGCGACGGCCTGCTCAAGACCGAGTTTCCGCAGAAGTTGGGCAACGTCAGCTACCAGATTCCCTGCCATGGCCGGGTACAGAACATCGGCAAGAAGACCGAAGAAATGCTCAAGATGATCCCGCACACGACCATCAACACCATTGAGCGCTGCTCTGGCCATGCGGGCACCTTTGGCGTGAAGAAGGCGTATCACCAGACCGCGATGAAAATCGGCAAGCCGGTGTTCAAGGCCATGGCGACCATGAAAGACGGCAGCAAGCCCGATTACATCAGCTCGGACTGCCCACTCGGCGGCCACCACATCGCCCAGGGTTTTGAAGTCAACGGCCTCGGCGCACCCGAGCTGCAGCACCCGCTGAGCCTGGTCGCCAAGGCTTATGGATTGAAGTAGCGAAGCGCGAAAAAGGGAGTCGAATTTAGCGGGGTTCGAGTGACACGGGGTCAGATCCCCAATCAGGACGATCACCCCGCCGGAGCGACAAGCATCACATCGAAATGGGGCTCTGACCCCGCTTCACGGGCGAGAGAAAACCGCCACCCAGAAACCGTCGGAGAACAACATGCAACTCACCGGACACATCACCGCCGACAGCCTGATGACGCTGGAGGCCTACACCAAATGGCGCAAGCTGCACAAAGCCGACGTCATCGCCCACCGAAAATTGCGCAGCGTGCAACTGGGTGAACACATCAACCTGCAGTTCGAGAGCGAGACAACCATCCGCTACCAGATCCAGGAGATGCTGCGCATCGAAAAGGTGTTCGAGGAAGAGGGCATTGCGCAGGAGATTGAGGCCTACGCGCCGCTCGTGCCCGACGGCAGCAACTGGAAGGCCACCATGATGCTGGAATACACCGACATCAACGAGCGCAAGCGCGAGCTCGCCCGACTGATCGGCGTGGAAGACCGTTTGTTTGTCGAAGTCGAAGGCATGAAGCGCGTCTACGCGATCGCCGACGAAGACTTGGACCGCGAGAATGACGAGAAAACCAGCGCGGTGCATTTTGTGCGCTTCGAATTCACACCGCCCATGAAGGCCGCGATTCAGGCCGGTGCGGCGGTCAAGCTCGGTTGCGACCACACGCATTACCCAGCCCATGTGCAGATGGCGCCCGAAACCCTGGCCAGCCTGGCGGGTGATCTGAAATAGCGCTGTGACCTACCCATAATCAAGGCTTCCCGCGGGAAGCCTTTTTCTTGGGCGATTGCCCGTCTTGACCACCGTCTCACACCGAGCCGCCCACACCACCATGCTGTTTCTCATCTCCCCCGCCAAGGCGCTCGATTACGAGACGCCATCGCCCACCGCCAGCCACACCCAACCGCTGTTTGCGCAACGCTCGGCCGAGTTGATTGAGGTGCTGCGAGAGAAGTCACCCCAGCAAATTGCAGCGCTCATGCATCTGTCGGACGCGCTCTCAGGCCTGAACGTGGCGCGATACCAGAGCTGGTCGCCCAAGTTCACCACCAAGAACAGCAAGCAGGCCGCGCTGGCTTTCGATGGCGATGTCTACGGCGGGCTCGACGCAACATCGCTGGCGCAGGCCGAACTCGACTGGCTTCAGCAACACCTGTGCATCCTGAGCGGTCTTTATGGCGTGTTGCGCCCGCTCGATCTGATGCAGCCCTACCGGCTGGAGATGGGCACGCGGCTGGAGACGCCGCGTGGCAAGAACCTCTACCAGTTCTGGGGCAGCGACATCGCGCAGTACCTGAACCAGCGCGCGGCGGCCGATAAGACGCCGATCGTGATCAACCTCGCCAGCGAAGAGTATTTCAAGGCGGTGGATCAGAAGGCGCTCACGCCGCGCGTGGTGAGTTGCGTGTTTGAGGAGCGCAAGGTCGACCAGTACAAGGTGGTGAGCTTTTTCGCCAAGCGCGCGCGCGGTCTTATGGTGCGGTTTGCGGTGCAACACCGGGCTTCGACACCGGCCGAGCTGCAGGCATTCGCCGAAGAGGGCTACCGCTTCACGCCCTCGGTGTCGGCGCCCGATCGGCTGGTGTTCCGGCGCGAGCCCCAGGGCTGAGTCGGTAGCCCAGCCCAGGAGACGGCGCCATGAGCCAAAGCGTGACCCCCGAAGTGCGCCAGTGGATCCTGGATCAGGCAGCGGCGGGCCACCCGCCTGAGGGGCTGCTGCAGGCCTTGGTGCAGGCGGGCTGGACTGAAGACCTTGCTGCTGAGGCGCTGGAGAGCAGCCTGCACGGCAGATTGACCACCGATCTGTTGGCGTCGGCGCACGGGCGCGGTGACGCCGGAGGCAGCGCCCTGGTACCCGACCTGGACCTCTCTGCGGGCCTGCGCGAACTCGATGCAGGTGACCGCCGCGTGCAGGTGGTGGCGGCGCTGCAGAGCCCGCGGGTTGTGGTGCTCGGCGGGCTGTTGTCGGATGCCGAATGCGACGATCTTGTTGAGGCTGCGCGCCCGCGCCTGGCGCGTTCGCGCACGGTGGAGACGGAGACCGGTGGCGAAGCGCTCAACCCCGACCGCACCAGCAGCGGCATGTTCTTCAACCCGGGCGAGACCGCGCTGATCCAGCGCATTGAGGCGCGCATTGCGCGGCTGCTGCGCTGGCCTGTGGCCAACGGCGAGGGCCTGCAGGTGCTCAACTACCGAGCGGGTGCCGAGTACAAGCCGCACTACGACTACTTTGATCCGGCTGAGCCAGGCACGTCCAACCTGCTTCAACGCGGCGGCCAGCGTGTGGCCACACTGTTGATGTACCTCAACGAACCCGAGCGGGGCGGTGGCACCACCTTCCCCGACGCTGGGTTGGAGGTGGCGCCACATCGCGGCCACGCGGTGTTCTTCAGTTACAACCAACCGTCTCCCGCCACGCGCACGCTGCACGGCGGCGCGCCGGTGATCGCAGGCGAAAAATGGGTGGCCACCAAGTGGCTCCGAGAACGCGAATTCAACTGACTCCCCATGACATCCAACACCCCTGAACTTTCCCAGCTTGGCAAGGCCTCGGCCTATGTCGATCAGTACGACGCATCCCTGCTGTTTCCGCTGCCACGCCAGACCAAGCGCGATGAAATCGGCATCACCGGCAGCCTGCCGTTTCTGGGCGCCGATCTGTGGACCGCCTTCGAGCTCTCCTGGCTGAACCTGCGCGGCAAGCCCCAGGTGGCGCTGGCGCACTTCACGGTCCCTTGCGAAAGCACCCATATCGTGGAGAGCAAGTCGTTCAAGCTCTACCTCAACAGCTTCAACAACAGCCGCTTTGCCAGTGCAGACGGGGTGCGCGAGCGCCTGCGCGACGACATCAGCGCGGCCATCTGGCAAGGTGGCCCGATGCGCGCCGCCGCTGGTGTGCGCCTGCTGTTGCCCGAGCAGTTCGACGCCGAGCCGGTGCGCGAGCTCGACGGCCTGTCGATCGATCGGCTCGATGTCGAATGCGAGCTGTACCAGCCTGCACCGCAGCTGCTGAGCGCCGCGCTGGACGAGAAGCCGGTGCAGGAAACGCTGGTGAGCCACCTACTTAAAAGCAACTGCCTGGTGACCGGCCAGCCCGATTGGGGCAGTGTGCAGATTCGCTACAGCGGACCGCAGATCGACCAGGCGGGCCTGCTGCAGTACATCGTGAGTTTCCGCAACCACAACGAGTTTCACGAGCAATGCGTGGAGCGGATCTACGTCGACATCATGGCGCGCTGCAAGCCGACCAAGCTCAGCGTCTACGCGCGCTACACGCGCAGAGGTGGCCTGGACATCAACCCCTGGCGCACCAGCCACCCGCAAATACCGCCACCCAATGTGCGGACTGCTCGGCAGTGAGGGCGAACACGCTCGCGCTCAGCGCGAGGTCACGCCTCAGAGCATCTTCTGAATCAGCGCGCCCTTGAACAGCACCGGTCCGGTCGGGCCGGTTGCACTCGGCACGCCACCTTTGGGCTCCAGACTGATCGCCAGCGTGGGTACCTCGCGCACGTCGCCCTCTGCGGCCGCCAGTTTGAGCAGTCGCTCTTGGCTGAGCACGCCCAGCGAGCGCGGTGCACCTGCTGGTGGCAGCGCCCAGAGCTGCAGGGATTTGTCAGCAGACTCCTGGAAGTCGCCCACGCGTTGCAGGGTCAGCTTGCGGTTGTTGGGATCGAACGTCACCAGCATCGACGGGCTGTCGCTGTCGTCGTTGAGCACCGCCACGTACTCCACCGTCGGCACGGTGGCCAGCTGGGCTTGCAGCGCGCCGATCTCGGCACCCAGCTGATCGCGCAGGCCCACAGCGGTCACCACCGCGAGGACCGTGGCCAGCGCCCCGGCTGCTGTGGCGCCGCGCCACAAGGCAAGGTTGCGCCACCAGCCGCCGGCCGTTGCTGGTGTAGGTGTCTGCGCCGATGGTGCGCTGCGCACCATGGCCATGGCACGGCTGTCTTGCTCAGCGCGCACCAGGTTGTCGATGCGCGTCCACACCGCACCAGCGGGTTTCTGTGGCGTTTGCAGTTCGTTCATACCGGCGACGCGGCCTTGCCAGACGAGGGCGGCGGCACGCACCACGGGTTCCTCGCGCGCCAGGGTTTCGAAGCGGCGGCGTGCGCCGCCTCGAAGCGTGCCCAGCGCGTGGGCGGCAGCCAGTCGGTCGAGCAGCTCGGGGTGTTGTTGAAGTTTCATGGCCGTGTTCTCAGGCAAAGCGCGCCATGCAGATGCGCAATTGGTCCAGACCGCGGCGGATCCAGGTTTTCACGGTGCCCAGCGGCAGCTGGAGCTGCTGCGCCAGCTCGCCGTGGCTCAGGTCGCGCAGGTAAGCCAGGCTCACCACCTCGCGCTGCTTGCTCTCCAACTGGCTCAGGCACTGGTGCAAAGCGCAGGCCTGCTGGCTGGCCAGGCTGGTGTCCATCGGGTTGGGGGAGTCGCCCTCCAGCGTTTCGCTCATGGCCTCGTCGATCTCCTCTGTGAGGTGTTCCCGCTCGGCCTTGTGGCGGCGCAGCTGGTCGAGCGAGCGGCTGCGCACAATCAAACCCAGCCAGGCCATGGGCGGGCTGAGCGACGCCCGGTAGTCGGGCGCGGTACGCCAGATTTGCAAGAAGGTGTCTTGCAGCGCGTCTTCGGCCCATTCGTTGCGCCGCAGCACCCGCAACGCCAAGCCGTAAAGCTTGCCCGAGGTGAGGTCGTACAAGGTTTTCAGGGCGGCTTGGTCTTGCGCTGCAATGCGTTCGATCAAAGCCATCAAATCGCTGTCTTGGGTGTCTGCCATGCCCGGATTGTGGCGCAGCAGGGGCGGTGGGTTGGCCGCCGCGCCTCGCCAAACACACAGCCAGGCGATTGTGGGCGGCGCTTGCGCGGTTGGGCGCGCGTCTTCTCACGCTCACCGGCAGCCGTGCATGGAGCGCTGCTGTCAACCGGCCCCAGGATCGCGGCCGCCTTGGGCAGGGGCTGGCCATCGCGCGCCAGCACCGTCACCTCTCACCGCGCGGCTGCAACTCGGCGCCACCCACGCTGACCTGGGTGCGATGCCTGCCTTGCAAAACAGCGGGCTGGCCCAGGGCGCTGCGCGCCTGGCGCTTGGCGAAACCCTGCACCACACCGTGCGCACCCAAGCCCTGGGTTGGCCGCTGGCCCATGGCGCGCTGTCTTTT
>JBBSDB010000185.1:0-7575 GCA_038249735.1 Burkholderiales bacterium | reverse complement strand
CCGAACCGCTTTCGTTTCGAGTACCAGAAACCGTTTCCCCAGAGTATCGTGGCCGATGGCCAGACGCTGTGGCTGTATGACGCCGATCTCAACCAGGTCACTGCGCGGGCGCAGCAGGCCGTGCTCGGCAGCACGCCCGCTGCGCTGATCGCTGCTGGCACGGATCTGAAAGCGCTGGGTGAGGTGTTTGAACTGAAATCCGGCGAGGCTTCTGACGGGCTGGAGTGGGTCGAGGCCAAGCCACGCCAGCAAGACGGCCAGTTGCAACAGGTGCGGGTGGGCCTGCGTCAGGGCGAGTTGGCGCGGCTGGAAATTGCCGACAGCCTGGGCCAGCGCTCGGTGTTGACCTTCACCCAATGGCGGGGCGCGGGCACGGTGGCACCGGCGCGCTTTCGCTTTGCTCCGCCCGCTGGCGCGGATGTGATCCGCCAATGATCCCGATTCGCTGGTGACCCTGCCCTCCGACGCCGCGTACGCGCCACTGGCCGAGCGGCTGCGCCCGCGCAGCCTGGGCGAGGTGATCGGGCAGCAGCAGATCCTGAGCGAGGGCATGGCGCTGCGGCTGGCGTTTGAGTCGGGGCAGCCCCACAGCTGCATCCTCTGGGGCCCGCCGGGCGTGGGCAAGACCACGATTGCCCGCTTGATGGCGAACGCGTTCGACGCCCAGTTCATCACCATCAGCGCGGTGCTTGGTGGGGTGAAAGACATCCGCGAAGCGGTCGAGCGGGCGCCGGCCGCGCGCGACGGGCTTGAGGCGCGTCGCACCATCGTGTTCGTTGACGAGGTGCACCGCTTCAACAAAAGCCAGCAAGATGCGTTTCTGCCGCATGTGGAAAGCGGTCTGTTCACCTTCATTGGCGCCACCACCGAAAACCCGTCTTTCGAGGTCAATTCGGCACTGCTCTCGCGGGCGGTGGTGTACGTGTTGCAACCGCTGGGCGAGGCCGATCTGCGGTTGTTGATCGGGCGTGCAGAAGCCATTGGCGCGGTGCCTGCGGTGCAGACGGCTGCCGCCGACCGGCTGGTGGCCTACGCCGATGGCGACGCGCGACGCCTGCTCAACACCTTGGAAACCCTGGCGGTGTCGGCGGTGCGGGAGAAGTTGCCGGAAGTCACCGACGAGTGGTTGCTGCGCGTGCTGGGCGAGCGGGTGCGCCGTTACGACAAGAGCGGCGACCAGTTTTTTGACACCATCAGCGCGCTGCACAAAAGCGTGCGCGGCTCTGACCCCGACGCCGCGCTCTACTGGCTGGTGCGCATGCTCGACGGCGGCGTAGAGCCGCGCTACCTGGCGCGCCGCCTGATCCGCATGGCCAGCGAGGACATCGGTCTGGCCGATCCGCGCGCCTTGCGCATGGCGCTGGATGCAGCCGAGGTTTTCGAGCGGCTGGGTTCGCCCGAGGGCGAGCTGGCGCTGGCCCAGTGCGCGGTGTATCTGGCGGTGGCGCCGAAATCGAACGCGGTCTACCGCGCTTACAACGCGGCGCGCGCCTTGGTGAAGCAAGACGGCACACGGCCTGTGCCCATGCACCTGCGCAATGCGCCCACCTCCCTCATGAAGACGCTGGAGCATGGCAAGGGATACCGCTATGCCCACGACGAAGCAGGCGCCTTCGCCGCTGGCGAGCGCTACCTGCCCGATGGCATGGACGAGCCGGGCTTTTACCAGCCGGTGGAACGCGGGCTGGAGATCCGCATCGCCGATAAGCTGCGTGAACTGCGCGCCCTCAACAATAACAAGCGCTAATGAAAAACCAAACGCGCTGATGCAAACCCAGACCGGCGAAATAAGTTCGGGTAAACCCGCGAGTTCTAAGGGCTTACACGAATGAGGGTGTGAAAACGCCTCGATACAATCGCGCACCACCCGCAGTCTGTCCTGTTGAAAGGCGCACCTGGCGGGTTTTTTGCTAGATAAAAGGGAGCCGGTGATTCAACCGCGCCCATCCCGATCACCCCGAGAGGTTTTTATGGACGTTTTGCTGCAGCAGATCATCAATGGTCTGGTTCTGGGCAGTATGTATGCACTGGTGGCGCTGGGCTACACCATGGTGTACGGCATCATTGGACTGATCAACTTCGCCCATGGTGATGTGCTCATGGTGGGTGCGCTCACCAGCTGGATGCTGATCGGTTGGATGGCCGAGGCCTGGGTTGGTTTGCCGAACTGGATGATTCTTCTGTTCGCCACCCTGATCGCCATGGTGGTCTGCGCGGTACTCAACTTCTCCATTGAAAAGCTTGCCTACCGGCCGCTTCGAAACTCGCCACGTTTGGCGCCGCTGATCACAGCCATCGGTATGTCGCTGCTGCTGCAGACGCTGGCCATGATCATCTGGGCGCCGAACCCCAAGTCCTACCCGTCCATGCTCCCGCGCGACCCGATTCCGATCGGCGGCGCGGTGATCTCGGTGACGCAGATCACCATCTTGGCCGTTACCGCGATCACGCTGGCGCTGTTGATGTATTTGGTCAATCGCACCAACCTGGGGCGTGCCATGCGCGCCACCGCCGAGAACCCGCGCGTGGCGGCGCTCATGGGCATCAAGCCCGACGTGGTGATCTCTGCCACCTTCATCATCGGCGCCATGCTGGCCGCGATCGCCGGTGTGATGTGGGCTTCGAATTACGGCACGGTGCAGCACGCGATGGGCTTCATGCCCGGTCTGAAAGCGTTTGTGGCCGCGGTCATGGGCGGTATCGGCAACCTCGCGGGTGCGGTGGTGGGCGGCATCGCGCTCGGGCTGATCGAGTCGCTGGGTGCGGGGTACCTGGGCAAGCTGACCGGCGGATTTCTGGGCAGCCAGTACGCCGACATTTTTGCCTTCATCGTGCTGGCGCTGGTGCTCACGCTGCGGCCCTCGGGCTTGCTGGGTGAGCGTGTGGCTGATCGCGCTTGATGCTTTGGGGAAACACCATGATGAAGACAAAGATCGGAAAATTTGCGGTTTATCTGCTGGTGGCCATTGCGATGTTGGCGCTGCCGCTGGTGCTTCAGTCCACCGGCAGCAACTCCTGGGTGCGCATCGTTGACATGGCTCTGCTGTATGTGCTGCTGGCGCTGGGTCTGAACATTGTCGTGGGCTACGCTGGCTTGCTGGATTTGGGCTTTATCGCTTTCTTTGCAGTGGGCGCTTACCTGTACAGCCTGCTGGCCTCGCCGCACCTGACCGACACCTTTGTCTTTATGGCCGAGATGTTCCCCAACGGCCTGCACATGAATTTCTGGATCGTCATGATCATCGCTGGCGCCGTCGCCGGGATGACCGGGCTGATCCTGGGTGCGCCGGTGCTCAAGTTGCGTGGTGACTATCTGGCCATCGTCACCTTGGGCTTCGGCGAGATCGTGCGCATCTTCATGCTCAACCTGGACCGCCCGATCAACATCACCAACGGCCCCAAAGGCATCAGCAATGTCGACGCGGTCACCGTGTTTGGCCACAGCATGAGTCAGCGGCTCACGGTGGAGTTTGGCAGTTGGAGCTACACCTTCGAGTCGGTCACGCTGTACTACTACCTGATTTTGTTCTTCGTGATGATGGCCATCGGCATTGCCTACCGCCTGCAAGACTCGCGCATTGGCCGCGCGTGGATGGCGATCCGCGAAGACGAAATTGCTGCCAAAGCCATGGGTCTGAATACCCGCAACCTCAAGCTCGCAGCCTTCGGCATGAGCGCGACTTTCGGCGGCGTCTCGGGCGTGCTGTTTGCCTCCTTCATGCGCGGCGTCTATCCCGAGTCTTTCATCTTGATGGAGTCGGTGATGGTGGTGGCCATGGTGGTGCTCGGTGGTCTGGGTCACATCCCCGGGGTGATCCTGGGCGCTTTGTTGCTGGCCGGCTTGCCCGAACTGCTGCGCCATGTGGCAGGCCCGGTGACCGAGATGACCGGTGGCCGCTTGGCACCGGAGATCTTGCGCCAGCTCCTGATCGCAATGGCCATGGTGGGTGTGATGCTGATCCGGCCCAAGGGCTTGTGGCCTTCGCCGGAACACGGCAAATCGCTCGCGAAATGAACGGAAGCTGACCATGGCAGACACCATTCTCAAAGTGGCCAACGTGTCCAAGCGCTTTGGCGGCCTGCAGGCGCTGAGCGACGTGGGCATTGAAATCCAACGCGGCCAGGTCTACGGCCTGATCGGACCCAACGGCGCGGGCAAAACCACGTTCTTCAACGTGCTGACCGGGCTCTACACACCCGACAGTGGCTCGTTTGAGCTGGCCGGCAAGCCCTACACGCCCAAAGCGGTGCACGAGGTGGCGCGCGCCGGTATTGCCCGCACCTTCCAGAACATCCGGCTCTTCGCCGAGATGACGGCGCTGGAGAACGTGATGGTCGGGCGCCATGTGCGCACCCACTCGGGTCTGCTCGGCGCCATTTTTCGTTCGGGCGGATTCAAGCGGGAAGAAAAAGAGATTGCGCAGCGTGCGCAAGAGCTGCTGGACTATGTTGGCATCGGCAAGCTGGCCGACTACAAGTCGCGCACCCTGAGCTACGGCGACCAGCGCCGACTGGAGATTGCACGCGCGCTGGCCACCGATCCGCAGCTGATCGCATTGGACGAGCCAGCAGCCGGCATGAACGCCACCGAAAAATTGCTGTTGCGCGAGCTGATCGACAAAATCCGCAAGGACAATCGCACCATTTTGCTGATCGAGCACGATGTGAAGCTGGTCATGGGCCTGTGCGACCGGGTGACCGTGCTCGACTACGGCAAGCAGCTGGCCTCGGGCACGCCGGCCGAGATACAGCGCGATCCCAAGGTGATTGAGGCGTACCTAGGCACCGGAGGCACCTGACCCGAACCACCCCCGCGCCGCGCTTGTAGCGCGTCACCCCCTCAAGGGGGCGATGCTGGCGGACCGGCGGAGCCGGATCCACGGCATCCTCGGATGAAGACACTGGCTCCGGACGCTCCACTGGCGTTCTTGAAGATGGAAGATTGACATGGCAAACACACTGCTCAAGATCACGGGCCTCAAGGTCTCGTACGGCGGCATCAAGGCCGTCAAAGGCATCGACCTGGAGGTGCACGAGGGTGAGTTGATCTCGCTGATCGGCTCCAACGGTGCGGGCAAGACGACCACCATGAAGGCGGTAACCGGGTCGTTGCCGTTTGAGGGTGGCGACATCGAATATCTTGGCCAGAGCATCAAAGGCCGCGGCGCCTGGGACATGGTCAAGCAGGGCCTGGCGATGGTGCCTGAAGGTCGGGGTGTGTTCACCCGCATGACCATCATCGAGAACCTGCAAATGGGCGCCTACATCCGTACCGACAAAGCCGACATCGCGGCCGACATCGAGCGCATGTTTGGCATTTTTCCGCGTCTCAGGGAGCGCAAGGACCAGCTCGCGGGAACCATGTCGGGCGGCGAACAGCAGATGCTGGCCATGGCGCGCGCGCTCATGAGCCGCCCCAAGGTGCTGCTGCTCGACGAGCCGTCCATGGGCCTGTCGCCCATCATGGTCGACAAGATTTTCGAGGTGGTGCGCGACGTGTCCAAACAAGGCGTGACCGTGTTGCTGGTGGAGCAGAATGCCCAGCGCGCCTTGCAGATTGCCGATCGCGGCTATGTGATGGATTCGGGCGAGATCACCATGACCGGACTCGGCAAGGATTTGCTGGTCAACCCGAAAGTGCGCGAGGCGTATCTGGGCCATTGAGGCTACCGCACGGCGCGCGATCCGTCGAACCGGGTCTGGCCTGCGGCAGAGCGCGAGTCCCAGGGCGTCTTTGGCGGGACAGTTCACACCGGAAATTACAATGGCGGGTTGCACTTTGTGGTGCAACCCGTTTTTTCTTGCCCAGTACCATGACCCAAGCCCCAACGCCCAGCGCCCCGACGGTTGCCGTCGACGAAAACCAGCTCATCTTGGAGCGGCGTGAAAAGCTCAAAGCCCTGCGCGAGATACAGCGCCAGGGCGGCGCAGTGGCTTTCCCGAACGATTTCAAGCCTGCCGACACCGCAGCTGGGTTGTTTGCGCTGCATGGCGAGGCCACCAAGGAAACGCTGGAAGCCGCGCCGGTGCGTGCCAGTGTCGCGGGCCGCATGATGCTCAAGCGGGTGATGGGCAAAGCCAGCTTTGCCACGCTGCAAGACGCCTCGCTGGGCGAGAGCGGCGGGCGCATTCAGATCTATCTGAACAACGAGAGCGTGGGCGAAGCGGTGCACGCCGCGTTCAAACACTGGGACCTGGGTGACATCGTCGCAGCCGAGGGCGTGATGTTCCGAACCGGCAAGGGCGAGCTGACCCTCCACGCCGACAACATCCGCCTGCTCACCAAGAGCCTGCGCCCGTTGCCAGACAAATTTCACGGTCTGCACGATCAGGAAGTGAAGTACCGCCAGCGCTACGTGGACCTGATGACCGACGAAGGCGCGCGCCGCCGTTTTGTGGTGCGCAGCCGGGCGCTCTCAAGCCTGCGCGAGTTCATGGTGAGCCACGGTTTTCTGGAGGTGGAGACGCCCATGCTGCATCCGATCCCGGGTGGCGCCAATGCGCGGCCGTTCAAGACCCACCACAACGCGCTGGACCAGGAAATGTTCCTGCGCATTGCGCCGGAGCTGTACCTCAAGCGCTTGCTGGTCGGCGGGTTCGATCGTGTGTTCGAGATCAACCGCAACTTTCGCAACGAAGGCATCAGCGTCCGGCACAACCCCGAGTTCACCATGATGGAGTTCTACGCCGCCTACTGGAACTACCAGGATCTGATGGACTTCAACGAGCAGCTGATCCGCCACGTGGTGCGGCAAGTCCATGGTGACACGCCGCTGACCTACAACGGCCAGGCGGTGGACGTGATGTCGCCGTTTGAGCGCCTGACCATCCGCCAGGCGATCCTGAAGTACAGCGAAGCGGGTGAGGGCGTGGACAGCGCAGACTGGCTGGTTCCTCAGCTCAAGAAGCTGGGCTTGAATGAAGCCAAGCACCAGCTGAGTGGCCGCAGCCTGGCCAGCCTGCAGGTGCTGTATTTCGAAGAGACGGTGGAGGCCAAGCTGTGGAACCCCACCTTCATCATGGACCACCCGACCGAGATCTCGCCGCTGGCGCGTGCCAACGACGCCAACCCCGAAGTCACCGAGCGTTTTGAGCTCTACATCACCGGTCGCGAGTTCGGTAACGCTTTCTCCGAGCTCAACGACGCCGAAGACCAGGCCGCGCGTTTCCACGCCCAGGTGGCGAGCAAGGACGGCGGTGACGACGAGGCCATGCACTTTGACGCCGACTTCATCCGCGCGCTGGAATACGGCATGCCGCCAGCCGGCGGCTGTGGCATCGGCATCGACCGCCTCATGATGCTGCTGACCGACAGCCCCAGCATTCGGGACGTGATTTTGTTTCCCGCATTGCGGCGCGAATAACCCCCCGCGCCGGCTTCGCCGTCACCCCCCTTGAAAGGGGGGCGGCACTGGCGGCTTGGCAAAGCCAGTTCCGCGGTGCCCTGGGTTGGAGCCATTGCACGCCGGATGCTTTGTTGTCAGCAACTCGCCACAAAGAAGCCGCCCTCGGGCGGCTTCTTTCTTGATGGGTGGCTCCGCGTTATGCGTATTCGATCAGCGCCTTGCGCATCTT
>JBBSDB010000184.1:0-7581 GCA_038249735.1 Burkholderiales bacterium | reverse complement strand
TGGCTGGACGCCGCCACCCTGCAACGCCGGCTGGAGGCCGACGGCCCGCTTGACAAACAGTACCGCCGAGCCGATCTGGTCGACGCGCTGCACAAAGAGGTCTGGGGCCAGGGCTTCGCGCCGCCGGTGTTCTGCGAAGAGCTGCAAATCATCAGCCAGCGCCTGGTGGGCGAGAAACACCTGGCGCTGAAGATGAAGCACCAGGGCGAACCGGTCGACGGCATCTGGTTCGGCCACACCGAGCCGTTGCCTGAGCGTGTCAAACTCGCGTTTCGGCTGGATGCAGACGAATGGCAAGGGCAAAGACGGGTGCGCTTCCTGATCGAAGCACAAGAGAACTGACCGGAGCGCTACACCAGACCTGCGCACCAGCGGTGCGCTTCGAGCGGTCCGAAGGCCGCGAGATCCCAGGGCGCCGTCGGGCCGGCTTGGCCGGACGACCAGCGCCGCCCCCTGGGGGGTGACGCCGCAGGCGGCGCGGGGGGGGGTCAAGACATCAACGCCTCGCGCACCGCAGCCAATTGCCGACGCGAGACCGCCAGCCGCTCGTCGACACCGTCCAGCCGCACCATCCAGCCTTCGCCTTCCACCGGATCGTTGTGCTTCTCCACCGCTCGCACCGCCCGCCGGGCCACCAGCGCGTTGCGATGCACGCGCACAAACAGGTGTGGATAGCGCTGCTCCAGGTCGTTGAGCGCGCCATCAAAAATGTGTTCCTTCTCGGCTGTGCGCACAGTGATGTATTTCAGCTCGGCTTTAAGGTAGACCACCTCAGAAAGCGCCACGCGCTCACTGCGCCCCCGCTCCTGGATGATGAGGTGCTCGCCGCCGCCGCCGCCCAGTTCGGCGCCAGCCTCGGCCGCACTGCGCGCACGCAACACCTTTTGCAAAGCCTGCTGCAAGCGTTCGCGGCGCACCGGCTTGGTGAGATAGTCAATCGCTTCCAGCTCGAAAGCCTCTACCGCGTGCTCGGCGTAGGCGGTCACGAAGACGATCGCGGGCGGCGTGCCCATTTCGCGCAGCCGGCTGGCCAGTTGCACGCCATCCACACCGGGCATGCGCACGTCGAGCAACAACAAATTGCAGCCCGTGCGCTGGATCTGCTCGACGGCTTGCACCGCGTTGGCGGCTTCGCCGACCACGTCGACACGCGGATCGGTGCATTCGGACAGCAAGGTGCGCAGCCGCGACCTCGCATGCGCCTCGTCGTCAACGATCAGTACCTTGAGTGTCATGACTTGCTCCGTTGCCTCGTTTCATCGGCCAGCTTACACCGGCTTTTCTAAATCGGGATTTCCAGGCGCACCTGAAAAACACCGTTGACCAGTGCGCTCTGAAACCGCCCCTGCACATCGTGCAGCAAGGTCAGGCGCTGGCGCACATTGTCCAGCGCCAGGCCGTGGCCGCGCCTGCCGGTGCCAGCGGGGACGGTGTTGGTGACCTTGATCACCACCACATTGCCCCGGCGCTTGGTGCTGATGCGCACCACCGCGCCCTCGGGGCTGGGCTCCACGCCATGCTTGACCGCGTTCTCCACCAGCGGCTGCAAGATCAGCGGTGGCAGCTTGGCGCGCGAGGCGGCGTCGTCCACACTCCACTCCACACGCAACCGGTCGCCAAAGCGCACCTGCTCGATCGCCAGGTAGTGCTCGGCCAACTCAAGCTCTTGCCACAGCGGCACCGATTCCTGGGTGTCGGCCAGCGCGTGGCGAAACAGCTCGCTCAGGTCTTCCAGCAGGTTCTCGGCTTTGGCAGGCTCCTCGCGCACCAGCGCAATCGCGGTGTTGAGGGTGTTGAACAAAAAATGGGGCCGAATGCGCGCCTGCAGCTCGGCCAGTTGCGCGGTGGTGCCCGCCGGCATGCGCGCCTTCGCGCGCCAGACCAGCGCGGCCACCAGCACCGCCGAGAGCAAGGCGCCCGCCGCTGCGCTGGCCAGCCAGGGCGCCGGCTCGACCAGCCCCATCCAGGCCAGGAGGCCACAGCCATACAGCGCAGCCACGGCACCCAGCGTCACGCCAGCCGCCCATTGCCACGGCATCGGCAACTTCGAGAGCGGCTTTTTGACGGCGCAGGCGGCCAACAACCAGACCAAGGTGGCCGGCAAGGCCGCACCGGTGAGCACCGCCACCTGGACCAGCCAGTCCCACAGCCCGTTGGCGCCAAACATCGCGCCCACCATCACCACCGCCTGAACGAACAGCACCGCGCGCAACACCACCCCAACCTTGCAGGTGTCGAACACCAGCTCGCGCGGGTACTGCAGCGCCGGCATGTCCGAGAGCGGCAGCGTGCCGCCCATCGGGTGCAGGTCCTGGTAGCTCGATAAAATCCGGGAGTCTTTCATGGCAGCACTATAGGTGGCTGCAAGGGCGCTGCGTGCGCAACAAGACGGCCCACACCCTTTCCGTAGCCGACATCCAACACCTCGCGGCCAAGCCCCCTCTCTCCCTCGCGGCCAAGCACCACCTGGTGCGCGACCCATGCCAACCTCGCTACCCAACACCGTCCGCACCATGAGCTCCAACCAACTCGACACAAAATCCGAAGCCTGGTCTGCGCTGTTCTCCGAACCCATGAGCGAGCTGGTCAAGCGCTACACCGCCAGCGTGTTTTTCGACCAGCGCCTTTGGCTGGCCGACATCACCGGCAGCCTGGCGCATGCCGAGATGCTGGCCGCCCAAGCCATCATTTCACACGCTGACCGCACCGCCATCGAGCGTGGCTTGGACCAGATCCGCAGCGAGATTGAGGCTGGTGCGTTCGAGTGGAAGCTCGATCTGGAAGACGTGCACCTCAACATCGAGGCACGCTTGACGCAACTGGTGGGCGACGCGGGCAAGCGGCTGCACACCGGGCGCAGCCGCAACGACCAGGTGGCCACCGACGTGCGCCTGTGGCTGCGCGGCGAGATCGATCTCATCACCCAGCTGCTGCACGAACTGCAGACCGCGCTGATCGAGGTGGCCCAGAAAAACGTGGAGGTGATCCTGCCGGGCTTCACCCACCTGCAGGTGGCGCAGCCAGTGAGCTTTGCGCACCACCTGCTGGCTTATGTGGAGATGTTTGCGCGAGATGCCGAACGCATGAGCGACGTGCGCCGGCGCACCAACCGGCTCCCTTTGGGCAGCGCTGCCCTGGCCGGCACCACCTACCCGCTGGATCGCGAGCGCGTGGCGCGCAGCCTGGGCATGGTGGATGAGCAGGGTGAGCCGCAGCTGTGCCAAAACAGCCTGGACGCCGTGAGCGACCGCGACTTCGCCATCGAATTCACCGCCGCCGCCGCGCTGTGCATGGTGCACATCAGCCGCTTCAGCGAGGAGCTGATTTTGTGGATGAGCCAGAACTTCGGCTTCGTGAAAATCGCCGACCGCTTCACCACCGGCTCATCGATCATGCCGCAGAAGAAAAACCCCGATGTGCCCGAACTGGCACGCGGCAAAACCGGCCGTGTGGTCGGCCACCTCATGGGCCTGATCACGCTGATGAAAGGCCAGCCCCTGGCTTACAACAAGGACAACCAGGAAGACAAAGAGCCGCTGTTCGACACGGTGGACACGCTGAAAGACACGCTGCGCATCTTTGCCGAGATGGTCGGCGGCCAGCTGAACCCGGCCACCGGGCTGAAAGAAGGCGGCATCACCGTCAACGCCGTGGCCATGGAAGAAGCGGCGAAGAAGGGTCACGCCACCGCCACCGATCTCGCCGACTACCTGGTGAAGAAAGGCCTGCCGTTTCGCGATGCGCACGAGACCGTGGCGCACGCGGTCAAGGCCGCGGCCAGCCACAACTGCGACCTCTCCGAGCTGCCGCTGGCGGTGCTGCAAGGCTTCAACACCAGCATCGAGAAAGACGTCTACGAGTGTCTGAGCCTGCGCGGTTCGCTTAACGCCCGCAACACCGTGGGCGGCACCGCACCAGCCCAGGTGCGTCTCCAGATCGCGCGGCATCGCCAGCGCCTGGGCTGAATGCCAGCCTGAGCGCCATCCCGGGAAGACGCTCAAGAACAGACCCCGACGGCCGAAAACAGAAGGGACGCCAAGCCGAACCGCTGCGGCGCAACGGTTACAAGGGAGTTCCTTCATGTCAGATCTGCTTCTCTGGATCTCGCTCGCCCTGGCGCTGACCATGGCCCTGGGCTGGTGGGCCTTTCGTCGGCCCGACACTGGCCCGGCAGCGGTCCCCGCGTCGCGGGCAAAAGCCCCGATGAAAGCGCCTTCGACACCACCCAAATTGGCTGCCATGCCGGCTGCTTTGGCGCCGGGCTCAATGGGCCCAAACGCCGCCGAACCGATTCCGCCGGAGCTTGCCGCCCTCAGATGGCGCCAGGAAAACGACCTGACGCCACCGCAGCGCGATGCGTTGCTGACCGCCATGGCGGAAATCACCCGCCCGCCGGGACCGCTGCTGCAACTGCTGTCCCCCGAGTTCCTTGTCAATGCCAACGCGGCCGAGCTGAGCGACCTGGTCATGGCCGAACCGCTTGTGGCCGCCAAACTGCTGGGTCAGGTCAACGGGCCACTCTATGGCCTGCGGCGTCCGGTGAACGACATCGGTCAGGCCGTGGCCCTGCTGGGCATGACCACCGTGCGCAGCATCTGTGTTCAGTACATGCTGGCCCAGACCTTCCAGCCAGTCAGCCCCACGAGGCAGCGCGTGCTCGACACCCTTTGGCGATCGGCCAGCATCGCCAGCGAACTCAGCCTGCGTTTGGGCAAGGCGCTCAACCTGCCCGACCAAGCCGCCCTGCCCACCCGGGCGGTGCTGGGTTTTGTGGGTCCGGTTGCCACCGCCTCGCTGCTGCCACCGGAGGCTTTGGGCCAATGGTTGACGCAGCCGCCCGCTCAGCGCGCCGCGCGCGAGCAGGGCCTGCTGGGACTCAGCAGTGGCGAAATCGGCGGCGTACTCATGGCATCGTGGAGCCTGCCGCAGACGCTGATCGACGAGGTCTGTGGTGCCAGCCGCCTGCTGGGTCGGCCAGCGGAAGAAGCCGATCCCGCCACCGCTCCCCGGCTTGCGCTGAGCTACCTCTGCGTGCATCTGGCCGAGCGCCTTGCCAGCGGCCAGCTCACCTCCGTGGCTGACCACGATTTCATGCAGGAGCAGGCGGCTGATACCCACTTCCTGCGCCGCTACCTGACCCAGCCCACATTGCATCTGCGCAGCTACCTGGGCCATCCAGCAGCCGACCGGCTGCAGGCGGCCTTGCAATCGCCCGAGCTGCTGACAGCGGTGCAACGGATGCAGGCGCCGACACCTGCGGGCTGAGCAGGCGCTGTCCCGAACAGCGCAGCACCACACAGCGCGCCCGATAGACTGGCCTCCCGCCACCGGAGGTCTTCGATGATCGTGTTCACGCCCCAGGGCTGGCTGGAAAAGCTGCTCGCTGCCCTGCAACGCAAAGCGCTCCAGGCCCTGATCAAGCCGGTGTTTTCGCCGCGCTTTTCTATTCACTTCCAGCGTCGTTGGCTGGATCGGCTGGCGCGGCTGTCGGTGCCGGTGCCCCGCGCCGCGCAGGCCACGGCTGGCACCGTGGGCGGCGTTCCCGGCGAGTGGTTGCGCGCCCGTGCACCGGCCACCGGGGCAACGCCCGCCACCATCCTCTACCTGCACGGCGGTGCCTATTGCATCGGCTCACCGCGCACCCACCGCTCGCTGACCGCGCGCCTGAGCCTGGCCAGCGGCCTGCCAGTTTTTGCGGCCGACTACCGGCTCGCCCCGGAACACCCCTTCCCCGCCGCGCTGGACGACGCGCTGGCCGCCTACCGCGCGCTGCGCGCCGATGGGCCGGTAATCGTTGGCGGCGATTCCGCTGGCGGCGGTCTGGCGCTGGCACTCGCCATGGCCTTGCGCGACGCGGGCGAGGCGCTCCCTGCTTTGCTGCTGCTGCTTTCGCCTCTCGGCGACGCGGAGCTGCCCGATCCGCTCCCAGCGCCGCCACCGGGCGAGGCCATGCTGAGCGCCGCCTGGGCCGAAACCTGCATCGACTTCTACCGCGGCCAGCACAGCGCCGCCGCGCCCGGCATTTCTCCGCTGCGCGGCGACCTGCGCGGCCTGCCGCCCACCCTGATCCAGGCCGGCACCGACGAGCTGCTGCACGACCAGGCGCTGGCGCTGGAGATCGCGCTGCAAACCGCTGGCGTGTACACCCGCTGCGAGATCACCCAGCACCGCTGGCACGTGTTCCAGCTGCACGGCGGCGTGCTCAAGAGCGCCGACGAGGCCATCACGCGCCTGGCCAGCTTTGCCCACGCCCACCTGCCGCGAACGGTTGGCACCGAGGACGACGCTGTGGCCGAACACGAAATCGTGATCCTCGGCGCCGGCATGTCCGGCCTGTGCATGGCGATCCAGCTGCAAAAAGCCGGCATGCACAACTTCGTGATGCTGGAAAAACAGCCCGGCCTGGGCGGCACCTGGTGGGACAACACCTACCCCGGCGCCCATGTCGACGTGCCCTCTCCCGTCTACTCCTTCTCCTTCGCGCCCAACCCGGGTTGGACGCGCCGCTTCGCCGGGGCGCCCGAGATTCAGGCCTACATGCAGCAGCTCGCCGAGCGCCATGGCCTCACCGAGCGCATCCGCTTCAACACACGCTTGGCTGAGGCCGCGTTCGACGAAGCATCGGGCCACTGGCATTTCAAAACCGAAGACGGCGCCCGCCTGCGTTCGCGCTTCTTCGTCTGCAGCACTGGCCCGCTGAACCAGCCGCGCTGGCCCGACATTCCCGGCCTCGCCGATTTCAAAGGCAAGCGCCTGCACTCGGCGCGATGGGACCACAGCCTGCCACTGGCCGGCCAGCGCGTGGCCATGATCGGCACCGGCTCCACCGCTTCGCAACTCATCCCGCCAGTGGCCGCGCAGGCGGCGCAGCTGCATGTGTTTCAACGCACCGCCAACTGGGTGCTGCCGCGCATCGACCGCCCTTATCGCGCCATCGACCGCGCGCTGGCCCAGTCCGCGCTCTACAACCGCGCGGTGCGCTGGTGCTGGATGCAGCTGCTCGAATGGGGCCGCCGCGGTTTCAACGAAGGGACGCTGGCGCGCCAAGGCATGCTCAAGACAGCCGCCCTGCACCGCCAGCGCCAGATAAGCGACGCAACCCTGCGCGCGCAGCTCACACCCAACTACCCGCTGGGCTGCAAACGGCTTATTTACTCCAACGACTTCTACCCGGCGCTGGTCCAGCCGCATGTCGAGCTCGTCACCACTGGCATTGATCGCTTCACTCCCACCGGCATCGTCACCAGCGACGGCGTTGAGCGAGCGATCGATGTGCTGGTCTGCGCCACCGGCTTCGACACGCAGCATCTGCTGTCCAACATCACCGTGACCGGGCGTGGTGGGCAGACGCTGGCGCAACGCTGGCAGGCCGGCCCCGAGGCCTACCAGGGCATCAGCGTGGCCGGATTCCCCAACCTGTTCCTCATGCTTGGCCCCAACACCGCCACCGGTCACACCTCCACCTTGCTCTACATCGAGCCCGAGGTGCAGCACGCCATTGCCTGCATGCAGGCGGTACGCGCGGGCGGCCAGCAAAGCATCGAGATCAGCGAAGACGCCATGGCCACCTACAACCGCGAT
>JBBSDB010000183.1:0-7617 GCA_038249735.1 Burkholderiales bacterium | reverse complement strand
TGCAGCTTCAGCTCGGCCTGCCAGACGGCCTTGTCAACGCTGGTCACGGTGGCGAACTGTTCGGCGCTGAAAGTCAGGCCGGTCCAGTTGATTTCGCCGTAGGTCGGGGCCACGCCGAACATCGTCTCCGCGCCTGGCGCCTGGCCTTCGATGCGGTCGATCATCCACTTGAGCACGCGCATGTTCTCCCCGTAGCCAGGCCAGACGAACTTGCCGGCCTCGTCCTTGCGGAACCAGTTGACGCAGAACATCTTGGGCAGGGTGGCGCCGGTGCTGGCCATGGTCTGCCCGAGATTCAGCCAATGCTGGAAGTAGTCGCTCATGTTGTAGCCGCAGAAGGGCAGCATGGCGAACGGGTCGCGGCGCACCACGCCCTGCGCGCCAAACGCGGCGGCGGTGGTCTCCGAGCCCATGGTGGCGGCCATGTAAACGCCCTCGGTCCAGTTGCGTGCCTCGGTCACCAGCGGCACGGTGGTGGAGCGGCGTCCGCCAAACAGGAAGGCGTCGATCGCCACGCCGCCCGCGTCGTCCCACTGCGGGTCGAGCGCGGGGTTGTTGGTCGCGGCCACGGTGAAGCGCGAGTTGGGGTGGGCGGCCTTGGCGCCAGTTTCCTTGGCGATCTGCGGCGTCCAGTCTTTGCCTTGCCAGTCGATCAGGTGATCGGGCAACTTCCCGGTGTCTTTCTCCATGCCTTCCCACCACACATCGCCATCGTCGGTGAGGGCCACGTTGGTGAAAATCACGTCGCGGTTCAGGGAGCGCATGCAGTTCGGGTTGGTGTGCATGTTGGTGCCCGGCGCCACACCGAAATAGCCCGCTTCCGGGTTGATCGCATAGAGCTTGCCGTCGGCGTGCGGCTTGATCCAGGCGATGTCGTCGCCGATGGTGGTCACCTTCCAGCCGGCAAAGCCCGCTTCGGGCGGCACGAGCATGGAGAAGTTGGTCTTGCCGCAGGCGCTGGGGAAGGCAGCAGCCACGTGGTATTTCTTGCCCTGCGGATTGGTCACGCCCAGGATCAGCATGTGTTCGGCCAGCCAGCCAGCGCCGCCGGTCTCTTGCGCAGCCTGGCGCCCCATGCTCGATGCGATGCGCAGCGCCAGGCACTTCTTGCCCAGCAGCGCGTTGCCGCCGTAGCCCGAGCCGTAGCTCCAGATCTCGCGCGACTCGGGATAGTGCACGATGTACTTCACCTTCGGGTTGCAGGGCCAGCTGGTGGTGTCTTGCTCCCCTTCGGCCAGTGGCGCGCCCACCGTGTGCATGCAAGGCACGAATTCCCCGTTGGTACCCAGCACCTCAAAAACGGCCTTGCCCATGCGCGTCATCAGCTTCTGGTTCACCACCACATAGGCGCTGTCGGTCAATTCGACGCCGATGTGGGCGATGTGCGAACCCAGCGGGCCCATGCTGAATGGCACCACGTACATCGTGCGCCCAGCCATGCAGCCGTCAAACAGGGGTTGCAGCGCAGCGCGCATCTCGGCCGGAGCCATCCAGTTGTTGGTGGGGCCGGCGTCATCCTTCTTCTCGGAGCAGATGTAGGTGCGGTCTTCCACCCGGGCCACGTCTGAGGGGTCGGAGCAGGCGAGGAAGCTGTTGGGCCGCTTGACATGATTCAGCGGCGTGAAGGTGCCCGCAACCACCAGCTGCTGGCACAGGCGCTGGTACTCGGCATCGCTGCCGTCGCACCACACCACGTCGGCTGGCTTGCACAGCGCGACCATGTCGGCCACCCAGGCGATCAGCCGGGCGTGTTTCACGTAGGTGGGTGTGTTGAGGTTCAGGCCCTGCATCACGGGAGAGTTCATGAAATGGCTCCAGAGGATTGATCAAGCGGCTAGGCACCCAGACGGCAACAGCCGCGGACCACGAGCACCGTGGGCGGGGCGGCTGTTGAAAGACATGCGTGCAAAAACTGGGGGCTTGGCGTGCAGGGCGGTTGGCACTCTGGATTGCTGCGCGGGTCACGCAGGGGAGCAGAAGGTGTTTTTGCGGGTCTGTGAGCCCGCACCGCGCCGGAAAAGCCAGCCTACCCGGCCATTTTAAGAAGTGACCACGCCGGTTACCATGGCGTTACATGCAAAACCCGCATAACCTCATGCTTCAAGTGGCGCATGCGTGCGAGGTCAGCCATTCGGAAAGACAAAGCCGCCCAAAAAAAAGCCGAGCGCTCAGCAAAGAGCGTTCGGCCGATTGGACCGCGGGCAAGGATCAGGCCATGGAAACAGCGATGAAGGCCAGCAGGAAAATCAACACCGCGCCGGCTATCGGCAACACGATGGGCATCATGGGCACAATGGATTCGACCACGTCCTCGGGTTGGTCGGTGGCGGTGTGTTGGTCGTGTTGGGACATGATTTGGTCTGGCTTTGGTTTTGAACGGAGCCGAGTTTAAGGCAGACAGCTCAGGCTTTCGACCGGGCGGGCCAGACCAGTCACAGGGTGTTCAGACCCAGGTAGTGATCTGAGCTCTATTAGGCGGATGTTGCCTGGGAGGGCGCCAGAAAATGCCCGCTCTTGCCCCCTGTCTTCTCCAACAGCCGCACCCCATTGATGGCCATGCCACGGTCCACCGCCTTGCACATGTCGTAGATGGTGAGCAGGGCGACCGACGCGGCGCTCAGGGCTTCCATTTCCACGCCGGTTTGGCCGGTGCACTCGGCGGTGGTTCGGCACAGCACGGTGTTGGCATCGGCCTGTATTTCAAACTCAACCGCCACGCGGGTGAGCGCCACCGGGTGACACAGGGGGATCAGGTCGCTGGTCTTTTTGGCGCCCTGGATGCCGGCGATGCGCGCAACGCCGAGCACGTCGCCTTTCTTCGCGCTGCCGCTCTGAATCAGCGCCAGCGTGGCCGGCAGCATGGTGATGCGGCCCTCGGCCACGGCCACGCGGTGGGTGCTGGCCTTGGTGGAGACATCGACCATGTGGGCCTGGCCGTCGCGGTCGAAATGGGTGAGCGGGTTGCCCGGTAAAGGGGCTTTGGTGTCGGTGGTCATGGCGGCGCGCTGGGTGTTTTGCTGACCAAGGCCGGAAACCTTGGCGGTGTTCGCGGCATCATACGGCGATGCGTCTTTTTCCCGCCTCTGGCTGTTTTCTCCGCTCGCGCACCCGGCGCGCATCGGTCTCGCTACTCGCGGCCGCGCTGCTGGCCACCACGCATGCCGTGTCACTGCACGCGCAACCCACGCCGGCGCGCTCGGTCTCGGCGTCCGGCTTGCCCAGCCTGGGCGATGGCGCCAGCATGTCGGTGGCCGATGAGCGGCGCCTTGGCGACAAGATCGCGTCGCAGATTTACCGCGACCCGGACTATCTCGATGACCCGGTGCTGATGGACTACCTGCAGTCGATCTGGCAGCCGCTGATGGCGGCGGCGCGCGCGCGCGGTGATGTGGCGCCGGAGCTGGGTGACCGCCTGGCATGGGAGCTGATGATCGACCGCAGCAAGACGGTCAACGCGTTTGCGCTGCCCGGCGGCTACATGGGGGTGAACCTTGGGCTGTTGGCGATCACCGAGCGGCCTGAAGAGCTGGCGTCTGTGATCGCTCACGAGCTGAGCCATGTCTCGCAACGGCACATCGCGCGCATGGTGGCAAGCCAGGAGCGCCTGGCGCCCTGGATGCTGGGCGCAATGATCCTGGGGGCGCTGGCTGCGGGCAGCAACGCCAACCTGGGCGGCGCTGCCATGGCCGGCAGCCAGGCGTTGGCGGCGCAGAGCCAGCTCAATTTTTCGCGCGACATGGAGCGCGAGGCGGACCGGGTGGGCTTTGGCGTGCTCTCCAGCGCGGGTTTCGACGGGTACGGCTTCGTGACCATGTTCGACAAGCTGCAACAGGCCAGCCGCCTCAACGACGACGGCGCGTTTCCCTACCTGCGCAGCCACCCGCTGACCGGCGAGCGCATCGCCGACATGCGCGCCCGACTCCCCCTGGGCAGCACCGCAGGCCCGGTGAATTTTGCAGCGCACGACCACGTGAAGCCTGCGGTCACCTCTGGCCTGCCCAGCATCGCGCTGCACCAGCTGATGGCATCGCGCGCCCGCGTGCTGGCCGAAGACAATGCCGACCGCTGGCGCGCCTGGCTGTCACAAGGGCAAAAAGCCAATGCCACGCTGGGCGAGCGCTATGCCGCCGCTCTTTCTGCCCTGCGGCTGGGTCAGCGCGACCAGGCACTGGCGCTGGCGCAACGCCTGCGCGCCGATGTGGCGGCGGCAGAGAAGCCGTCGGTGGATCAGCTGCTGCTGGAAATGCTGATGGCCCCCGGCGCGCCCCTCGGCAGCAACGAAGCGGCGCAACTGGCGACGCTGCGCGACCAACTGCTGTCCAGTGGTTCGCGTGCCGGCTTGCTGCTCGGTGCCCAGGCGGCGCTCGCCAGCAACGACGCAGCTGGCGCCAGCGCGCGCTTGCTGGAATGGGTGGTGTTGCGCCCGCGCGATGCGCTGGCCTGGCAGCTGCTGTCCCGCGCCCGGCAAGCGCAGGGCCAGACGCTGCGCGCGGTCCGGGCGGAGGCCGAGTCACGGGCAGCGCAGTACGACTTTGCTGGCTCGCTGGAGCGCTTCAAGGCGGCACAGGCGCTGCCAGAGGCGCTGCGCTCGGCCGATCCTATCGAGCTGGCGATTGTGGACAGCCGGCGCCGCGAGGTGGAGGCACAGCTGCGGCTTTGGGAAAGCGAGAAGTGAGGTGAAGGGTCAGCCCAGCCGCAGCGACTTGAGCGCCGCGTCCACCACCAGCATCAGCGCAGAATAAATGAGCGAGCCCAGCAGCGCGGCCCAGAAGCCAGCGACGAAGAAGCCATCGAGCACGCCGGAGGCGGCCCAGAACATCAGGGCGTTGATGACAAACAAAAACAGGCCCAGCGTGATCACGGTCACCGGCAGCGTGAGCACCACCAGCACGGGTCTCAGCAAGGCGTTGAACAAGCCGATCACAGCGGCAGCGATCAGCGCCGAGGTGAAGCTCTGGATTTGCACGCCGGGGTAGAGGTAGGCGACCAGCAACAGCGCACAAGCGGCAAGCAGCCATTTGAGGATGAGTTTCATGTGCTCAGCTTAGCACCGGCGGCAGCGCCAGATTGGAGCGATCTCCCGGCTGCGCGCCGGTGTCAGACGGTCCCAAGGGGCGGCTTGCGGGCGGCCAGCGCTTTGCCGATCGCCAGCACCAGCAGCGCCCCCGCCACCGCTGCGGCGTATTTGAGCGTGTCGGACTGCGGGATCTTCAGCATCCAGGTCCAGCGGCCTGGGTCGGCGAGCACTGGGTCGGTCACCAGCATGCCGCCGGCAATCCAGCCCAGCAGCATGCCGCCAAAGGTGATCACGAAGGGGAAGCGCGCCATGAGTTTGATCACCAGCTGGCTGCCGGCCACGATGATGGGGATGGAGATCAGCAGGCCGAGCACCACCAGCAGCGTGCTGTGTTCGCCCGAGTTCTGCGCGGCGCCAGCGATCGCGATCACGTTGTCCACGCTCATCACCAGGTCGGCCACGATGATGGTTTTGATGGCCGTCAGCAGCCGGTCGCTGCCCTGCACGCTGCTGTGGTCGCCGTCATCGGGCGCGAGCAGTTTCACCCCGATCCACACCAGCAGCAGCGCGCCCACCAGCTTCAGGAATGGCAGGTTGAGCAGCGTCATCGCAAACAGGATGAGCACCACCCGCAACACGATGGCGCCTGCCGTGCCCCAGAGGATGCCCTTGGTGCGCTGCGCTGGGGGCAACTTGCGGCAGGCCAGCGCGATCACCACTGCGTTGTCGCCACCCAGCAAGATGTCGATCGCCACGATCTGGCCGAGCGCAACCCAGAACGCAGGAGAAGAGAGAAATTCCATGGGGGGCGTGTGTGGGGTGGTCGCGCTCGGTGGACGCAAACAAAATTGTATCGGTGCGCAGCTGTCGGCTGCTGTAAGACGCGGGCCCGTTTTTTGTCCTCACTCCCACGCGCCCAACCGCCGCTGGCTATCATCGGCACCCCATGAGCGGCATCCACATCACAGACATCGAAGCCGCCATCAACCACTGGCGGGCTCGCGCGCCCTCGCCCGACGGCGTGATGCTCGCCGCGCCGCTGCGGGCGCTGGCCGAGGTCTACGCCCTCATGGTGTTCCACCGCGAGGACGAGGCCGACGAACACACCCTGCCAGCGCCCGCTCGCGAGGCCTGGCTGGCCTGGCTTGACACCATGCCCGACACCCCGTGCATCGCGATCTGCTCGACCAGCCAGGGCGACGAGCAGTGCAAAGGATGCGGCCGCAGTTTCGACGAGGTCCAGCGCTGGACCGAAATGACGCCGGGTGAAAAGCGCAGCGTCTGGCACCGCATCACCGAGGAGGGCACGTCTTGGCGCTTCAACCGCTACGCCGAGCGGGCGCTGGAGGCGGTGAAGCGCTGACGCTGAAGAGATTCAAGCCGGCACGGCGCAATTGGCCTGTGTTGTGTGGTCCCCGCGATAGCTCAGGTCGCCAATCCAGGCAATGAATTCGCCCACCGCCGGGCTGGCCATTGCGGCGCCGCGCTGCGGCAAGATCATGCTGGTGGGAAGGGTGCGCGCCTTGTGAGCTCACAGACGCAAAATCTTGTTCGATACCAAACAGTCGCTGTGAACCGCCTCCATTTTGGGCAGGTGCGGCCCCTATGAGGTGATGGTTTGTGCAGCGTCTGCCGAGCTGGCGATGGACACACCCAGGTCGCCCGAGAACTGGATGTGGCTCACCGGGTCCCAGAACTGGAAGTTGCCATTGGCGTGCGTGATGCGCGGGCACCGCCTCGCCTCCCCTCCCCTCCCCTCCCCTCCCTGGTCGATCCGGTGGGCAAACATCTAGGCATCTCTGGTGTGATGGGTCTTCGCGAGACAGCGACGCTGGCCCTGGGGGTCAGCAAAGTAACTTTACGAAGCCCTGGCGAGCAAACGTTTGCGCAAGACCCATTGGATGCTGCATCGCAGAAAACGAATGCGCAGATACCCACGCTTCGTCGCTCGCCCCCGGAAAACGCCATGCTCCAGGGGGCGCGAGCTAGACCCTTCGCGCCAGCTCGGCCGCTTTGCCGGTGTAGCTGCTCGGTGTCATCGCCAGCAGGCGGTCTTTTTCAGTCTGGGGAATCTCCAGGCTGCGGATCAGGCCGTGCAGCGCTTCGGCGGTCACGGTCTGGCCGCGGGTGACTTCTTTCAGTTTCTCGTAGGCACCCACCACGCCATAGCGGCGCATCACGGTCTGGATCGGCTCGGCCAGCACCTCCCAGGCGTTGTCCAGGTCTTTGGCCAGCGCGGCTTCGTTGAGTTCGAGCTTCTTGAGACCGACGCCCAGCGAGTGGTAGGCCAGCACCGCGTAGCCCAGCGCCACGCCCATGTTGCGCAGCACGGTGGAGTCGGTCAGGTCGCGCTGCCAGCGGCTGATCGGCAGCTTCTCTGAGAGGTGTTTGAGCAGCGCATTGGCCAGGCCCAGGTTGCCCTCGGCGTTCTCGAAGTCGATCGGGTTGACTTTGTGCGGCATGGTGGATGAGCCGATCTCGCCGGCTTTCAGCCGCTGCTTGAAATAGCCCAGGCTCACATAGCCCCAGATATCGCGCGAGAGGTCGATCAGGATGGTGTTGGTGCGGGCCACGGCGTCGAACAGCTCGGCCATGTAGTC
>JBBSDB010000182.1:0-7623 GCA_038249735.1 Burkholderiales bacterium | reverse complement strand
CTCGGCGCGCAGGGCAGCTGCGAGATCGGCGGAAACCTTTCGACCAACGCGGGCGGCACCGGCGTGCTGCGTTACGGCAACACGCGCGAGATGGTGCTGGGCCTCGAGGTGGTGCTGCCCGACGGGCGCGTCTGGGAGGGGCTGCGCGGACTGCGCAAGGACAACACCGGCTACGACCTCAAGCACCTCTTCGTGGGCGCCGAGGGCACCCTGGGCATCATCACCGCGGCCACGCTCAAGCTCCATCCGCAGCCGCTGGCCCGGCTGACCGCCTGGGCCGCCCTGCCCTCGCTGGACGCCGCCGTGGCGCTGCTCGGCCTGGCGCAGCGCCACCTTGGCGCAGGGCTGACCGGGTTTGAGGTGATGGGTCAGTTTGCACTCAGCCTGGTGGACAAGCACTTCCCCGCCCTGCGCGTCCCGCTGTGGCGAGAAAATCCGTATTGCGTGTTGCTGGAGAACAGCGACAGCGAGTCGGAAGAACATGCGCGCGCTCAATTCGAACGCCTGCTGGAAGCGGCGCTGGAGCAGGGCCTGGTGAACGACGCGGTGGTGGCCGAGAGCCTGGCGCAGGCGCGTGGCCTGTGGCACATCCGCGAAAGCATTCCGCTGGCGCAGGCCCAGGAAGGGCTGAACATCAAACACGACATCAGCATCCCGGTGTCGCGCATCCCCGCTTTCTGCGAAGAGACAGACGCTTTGCTGGTGCGCGAAATTCCCGGTGTGCGGCTGGTGAACTTTGGCCACCTGGGCGACGGCAACCTGCACTACAACGTGCAGGCGCCCGAACACGCCGACGCTGCTTCCTTCCTGCGCACACAGGAGAGCCAGGTGAATAGTCTGGTGTTTGACGCGGTGTCGCGCTACGATGGCTCAATCAGCGCCGAGCACGGTGTGGGCAGCCTCAAGGTGGACACCTTGCCGAAACACAAAGACCCGGTGGCGCTGGCGCTGATGCGCACCATCAAAACAGCCCTGGACCCGCTCAACACCATGAACCCCGGCCGCGTGCTCACCCCATGACCCTGCGCCCTGCACTGCGCCCTGTACTGCGCCTGTTGTTTGGCCTGCTGTTCGTCGCTGCGCTGCCCACGCAGGCTGGCACCGCCAGCGCCGAGCAGGCTGCGGCTTGGCGCGAGCAGGCGCGGGCGCTGGAGCACGGTGAGGGCGTGGCGCGCGATACCAGCGCGGCGGTGGCGCTGTACTGCCAGGCGGCGGTGGCCGGCGATAGGCTGGCGCGTTACAACCTCGGCTGGATCTACGCCAACGGTCGCTGGGTAGCGCGCGACGACGCCCAGGCCGCCTATCTCTTCCAGCTCGCGGCGGATCAAGGAGACGAGCCCTCGCGCAACCTGCTGGCCATCATGGGACAGCAAACCCGCAAGCCGGCGTGTGTGGCGCGCATCGAAGCCGAGCTGGCCGCCGAACAGCAGGCGATCGCCCAGCGCGCCGCCGAGACGGCCGAGCGCGAAGCACAGGACAACCGCTACAAGGCTTTGATCGACACCGCGCAACGGCGCCAGATCTACGTCATTGTCCAGCGGCTGGCGCCCGAGTACGGCATTCACCCGGCGCTGGCGGTAGCGCTGATCCGTGCCGAATCCAACTTCGATCCACTGGCTGTTTCGGAGAAGAATGCGCAGGGTCTGATGCAGCTGATCCCCGAAACCGCTGCCCGCTTCCAGGTGAAAAAACCGTTCGACCCGGAGCAAAACATCCGCGGCGGTATGGCTTACCTGCGCTGGCTGCTGGCCTATTTTCAGGGCAATGTCGATCTCACTGTGGCGGCCTACAACGCCGGCGAAGGCGCGGTCGATCGTTTCGGTGGCGTGCCGCCCTACCCCGAAACCCGCGGCTACCTCAAACGCATCCGCGAGGTGTTTCAGCTGCCCACGCACCCGTTTGACCAGCGCATCACCGCGCCCTCACCCATGCTGCGGCTGGTGCTGGCGCAACCGCGCACCTGAACCTCGGCGCACCGTTGCTGCCACCGCTTTGCGCGTGCCTGGCGCCGACCCTGCACAATTCCGGATCGCCTGAGGCATCCGCACGCTCCTGACATGACCGACCACGATCCATCCCGCCCCATCCGCTCGCAATACGAAGACTTCATGCGCCACGTGGTCACCACGGGCGTGCCCAAGACCGATCGCACAGGCACCGGGACCACCAGCGTGTTCGGGCATCAGATGCGCTTCGACCTGAGCGAAGGTTTCCCGCTGGTGACCACCAAAAAGGTGTTTCTCAAGGCCATCATCGTCGAGCTGCTGTGGTTTTTGCGCGGCGACAGCAATGTGAAGTGGCTGCAGGAGCGCGGCTGCACCATCTGGGACGAATGGGCGCAAGACGACGGCGACCTCGGCCCGGTCTATGGTGTGCAGTGGCGCAGCTGGCCGACGCCCGACGGCGGGCATATCGACCAGATCGCCGAGGTGATGCAGACGCTCAAGACCAACCCCGATTCGCGCCGCATCATCGTGAGCGCCTGGAACGTGGCCGAGCTCTCGCAGATGGCGCTGATGCCCTGCCACGCCTTGTTCCAGTTCTATGTGGCTCCGCCCGCCGAAGCCGGCGCGCGCGGCAAGCTCAGCTGCCAGCTGTACCAGCGCAGCGCCGACATCTTTCTCGGCGTGCCGTTCAACATCGCCAGCTACGCCCTGCTGACCCACATGGTGGCGCAGCAGTGCGATCTGGACGTGGGCGATTTCATCTGGACCGGCGGCGACTGCCACATCTACAGCAACCACCACGAGCAGGTGGAACGGCAGTTAAGCCGCACACCATTCGCCTACCCGACGCTGCACATCAAGCGCCGTCCCGCGTCCATCTTCGACTACGAATACGAAGACTTCGAAGTACAAAACTACGCGTGTCACCCAGCCATCAAAGCGCCTGTCGCGATCTGAAGCGGACCACATGATCTCCCGCAAACAGGCCTGGGCCCTGCTCGCGCTCACGATGATGTGGGGCGTGAACTGGCCGATGATGAAACTCTCGCTGCAGGAAACCACGCCACTGATGTTTCGCGCCAGCACCATGCTGCTCGGTGCTGGCTGGCTGTTCTTCTACGTGGCGCGCAAGGGCGAACGCATGTGGCCGGCCGGGCGAGAGTGGGGTGCGATCGCGCTGCTCGGCCTGCCCAATGTGCTGGGCTGGCACACCATGTCGATCTTCGGTGTGCAGGAACTCGCCTCCGGCCGCGCCGCCATTCTTGGCTTCACCATGCCCATCTTCACCGTGTTGCTGGGTGCGGCCTTCTTCGGCGAGCGCATCACGCCGCGTGTGCGGGTGGCGGTGCTGTGTGCGGCACTGGCGATAGGCTTGCTGCTGTGGCATGAGCTGGCGCGATTGAGCGGCCGGCCGCAAGGGGTTTTGTGGATGCTGGGCGCCGCGCTGTGCTGGGCGCTGGGCACGCTGATGTTCCGCCGCGCACCGCTGACGCTCTCGCCGCTGGTGGTCACCGTCTGGATGCTGCTGCTGGGCAGCGGCGTGGTGGGCGCCATGGCACTGGCGCTGGAACCACTGCCAGACCCAAGCAGCTTCTCCTTGCCCATGTGGACCAGCCTGGCCTACGGGGTGGTCATCAACTACGGCTTCGCGCAACTGATCTGGTTTGGCATGGCACGCGATCTGCCGCCAGCCACCAGCGCGATGAGCATCATGGCGATTCCACTGGTCGGCACGCTGAGCGCCACGGTGATCGTCGGCGAGATCCCGCACTGGCAAGACTGGCTCGCGATGGGCTTTGTGATGATGGCGATCGCCAGCGTGCTCTGGCCAGCGCGCCGGGTGCCACCCGTGGCTGGCGCGGCACAATCGCCCCATGTCTGAGCCTGTAACGCCCACCTCACATCCCGCCCGACTGCACCTGATCTACGCCCGCGCTGCCAACGGCGTGATCGGCCGCGACGGTGCCCTGCCCTGGCACCTGCCAGAAGACCTGGCGCACTTCAAGCGCACCACCCTGGGCTGCCCGGTCATCATGGGCCGCAAAACCTGGGACTCGCTGCCACCCCGCTTCAGGCCGCTGCCGGGCCGCGCCAACATCGTGGTCACGCGAGACACCGACTGGGCGGCCGGTGGGGCTGTGGTCGCCCACTCGCTGGAAGCGGCGCGCGATCTGTGCCCACCGGGCAGCGACGCCTGGGTGATCGGCGGTGCACAGATCTACGCCCAAGCGCTGCCGCTGGCCAGCAGCGTGGTGGTGACGGAGATTGCCCAAGCCTTCGAGGGCGATGCTTTCGCCCCTGAGCTGGGCCCCGAGTGGCGCGAAACGGAGCGAGAAGCGCAGGTCTCGGCGGCGGGCTTGCCGTTTGCTTTTGTGACCTATGTGCAAGCCAACCCAACCTGAACCACAAGATGCAAGTTGCCACCTGAACTGTGTTTCGGGTTCCCAGGGCGTGCCAAGAGATCCCTGTCATCGAGCACTGCCTTGCGCCTGTACCCGCCAATCGAGTGCGCGCGGCGTACCACCGTCACGCTGATCAGACTGAGCAGCGGGTTTTGATCGCGGCACCTCCTGCAACGAGTGAACCACCTCTGCAAAAACTGCGCCAGCGCAAGCCATGAAACAGCGCGCGCGATACCTGCTCCGTGCTGGCACCCTCCGACCCG
This sequence comes from Burkholderiales bacterium, assembly GCA_038249735.1. Classification (GTDB taxonomy): domain Bacteria; phylum Pseudomonadota; class Gammaproteobacteria; order Burkholderiales; family Burkholderiaceae_C; genus Hydrogenophaga. The sequence goes on along the minus strand of JBBSDB010000182.1, from coordinate 3,012 downwards.
GCGGGCCCGAAAACAACGCCAGCGATTCCTTGCAATTTCGCCGGGCAACACCATTTCCTAGCCGCGAAACTCTTCCTTTGATTTTGAAAGCTCCCCTTGGAAATCACGTTGCTTTGGGTCTTGTGCGTTGCCTTGATCGTATTGGGCCTGGCCGGCACGGTGCTGCCGTTGTTGCCAGGCACGGTGCTGGTGTGGGGCGGCATTGTGGTGGGGGCCTGGATCGATGACTTCGCGAGGGTAGGAACGACCACCGTGGTGGTGGTCAGCGTGCTGGCGGTGCTGGCTTGGGCGCTGGACTACCTGGCGGGGCTCATGGGGGCCCAAAAAGCCGGGGCCAGCAAACAGGCGCTGCTCGGCGCGGCGGTGGGCACGGTGGTGGGGCTGTTCATGGGCTTGGTGGGCGTGCTGTTCATGCCTTTGGTCGGTGCTGCCGTTGGCGAGTACGTGGCGCGGAAAGACCAGAACCGTGCCGTCAAAGTCGGGGTCGCCACCTGGGTGGGGATCATGGTGGGACTGATCGCCAAGGTGGTGCTGGCGTTCATCATGGTGGGTATCTTCGTGGCGGCTTTGCTGATCTGATCACGCATTCCGGCGGCCCAGCGACGACCCGCATCCGGCCTGAAGGGCAGATGGGGTCTCGGCCTCTCAGCCCCGGGCTGTTTGACGCTCCGGCCGAACAGCGGTCACCCCTGTGCACACGAGTGCCAGCCCGCAGCGCGCTAAGTTCCATTGTTCGATGCGGCAGCTGCGTCCCGGCCCGTGTCGGCCCTGCGATGGCTGATCCTGCTCGCCAGGCGTCTCGCCCCACCGCAGGATGCTCCCCGAGTTGGGCACCCCAGGCGTGTGCGCGACGAGACGGCGGTTCCCGCCTGCACCACCCACAGCCACCGCGTCCAACCGTGCAGCGCCAGCGTGTAAGGCAGGTGGATGTGGCCGCTCATCAGCAGGTCGGCGCCAACCGCTGCACAGGCCCGTGCGGGAAGGCCGTGGCCGCGCAGCAGGTGGGTCCGGTCGCGCGCCTCGATCACGGCCAGCGGCTGGTGCACCACCGCGCAACTGCGCCGGGCTGGCCGCACTCAGCAGCTTCGCCATGCGATCGATCTGCGCGGTGGACACTTACCGTTTTTATCGCGCCAGGCGCGTGGGGTGTTGACGCCCACGGCCAGCCAGTCCCGCGATGCGTGCACCGGCTCACGTTCGGTCCCGAACACCGTGGCGCAGCGCGCGCACGGGCGGGTCAGGCGGGCCCACAGGTCGAACAGCGCAATGTCGTGATTGCCGGGAGCGGCCAGGACAGGGCGCACCCAGCCGGTCGACGAAGGCTTTGGCCGCGCGAAACCGGGCCGGCCGAGCGCGCTGCGTGACGTCGCCCGAGAGCACCACCACGTCGGGTCGCTGCTGGGCTGCCCTGACGACCAGCACCTCGACCACCCCTCCGGCTGTTCGGTACCGAAGTGGGTGTCAGAAATCTACAGAAGCACGCTGAAGGTGCACGCCCGGCTGCCTCTGCCGTGGCTGCGGTATGGGGGGCTTGGAGCAGGTACAGGGGTTTTTCGAGCACGCGAAAGTCGATGGGCGCGCGCATCCGTGCCACCTCGCCGTTGAACGCCACCGCCACCTCTTGCCGGCCGGGCACCAGCGTGGGCTTGACCACCCTCTGCTGGAACTCGAAACCTTCCACAACAGCGGCTTCCCCCAGCCAGCCCATGGCCCCATGCAGCATCAGCCCGGCCATGGACAGCGTTCCGATGGGGCAGGGCTCATGCCAGCCCTGCGGGCCAATCGCAGCGTTGCCTCGGCCTCCTCGTACCTGATCGGCAGGCAGAGGCCAGCCCGGTCACCTGGACGTGTCGCCTGGAACCTGTCGGTGGCGTTCACCGGCTCGGGCGGCTGGCCCAACGCCTCCTCCAGCACCTCGCTCACCAAACCCGACGGCGATACATCGAGGGCATGAGCGCGCTCTATGAGCGCAGCCTGACCGCTGGATCAACGCCGCGCGATATCCCGGTGGCCATCCCTTCACTGGTCCGCCGCCACTGAGCGCGGTCACCGGTGTGGCCGCTGATGTGCAAGGGAAAGTTGGCGATTCGGCACCCAGAAGATATCATTGCTATCGTCTAATTCGATGGAGAGTGTGGTGGCTGATTTGCTTGTTCGAGGTGTTGATGAAACAGTTGTCAGGGCGCTCAAGGAGCGTGCTGGAGCGCATGGCCGAAGTGCTGAAGCCGAACATCGTGAGATCTTGGCCGCAGCGCTGGCGCGCCCCCGCAGGCGGAGCTTTGCCGATGTCTTGGCGGCCATGCCCAACGTCGGCGCAGACGCTGACTTTGAGCGCCTGAACGCCGCCACGGAGGCACCGCGTGTATTTGATTGACACGAACGTCATCAGCGAAGCCCGAAAGCAAAGCAAGGCCAATGCGGGTGTCATTGGGTTCCTCAAGCGGGCTTCTGCGCAGAATGAAGCGATCTACCTTTCTGTGGTGACCGTCGGCGAGCTGCGGCGCGGTGTCGAACTGATCCGCCATCGCGGTGATGAGCCGCAGGCGGAGTTGCTCGAGCGTTGGCTGGCCGATGTTGTTGGCCACTATGCCGACAACATCCTTCACTTCGATGCAGACGCCGCACAGGTCTGGGGGCGGCTGCGAGTGCCACATCCGGAACACGAACTCGACAAACAGATCGCCGCCATTGCACTGGTCAACGACTTGACGGTGGTGACGCGAAACGGGGCGGATTTCAGCGGCACCGGCGTCAGGCTGATGAACCCGTTTCTGTCGGTCTGACCCGATATTCGTGGGGGCACGGTTGGGGGTTCTGATCAATGTCCCATAAAAATACGTCAATAACATCAACAGCTTAAGACAACCATGCAACTCGCCACCTGGAACATCAACTCGCTCAATGTCCGGCTGCCCCAGGTGATTGACTGGCTCAACGCCAACCCGGTCGATGTGCTGGCACTGCAGGAACTCAAGCTCACCGACGACAAGTTCCCTGCACTGGCGCTGGGTG
>JBBSDB010000181.1:0-7679 GCA_038249735.1 Burkholderiales bacterium | reverse complement strand
CAGCCCGAGGAGCGCGCCACGTCTTGGAGCTGCTCGACGCTGCGCGCGCCGATGCCTCGCGGCGGGAAGTTCACCACCCGCAGAAAACTGGTGTCGTCGTTCGCGTTTTCCAGCAGGCGCAAGTAGGCCAGCGCGTGCTTGATCTCGGCACGCTCAAAGAAGCGCAGACCGCCGTACACCCGGTACGGCATGCCGGCGTTGAACAGAGCGGTTTCCACCACACGGCTCTGCGCATTGGAGCGGTACAGCACCGCCATTTCGTGGTTGGGGACGCCTTCGCGCGCCAGCTGCTTCATTTCATCCACCATCCACTGCGCCTCGGCAAAGTCGCTGGTGGCCTCGAACACGCGCACCGGCTCGCCGGCGCCGGCGTCGGTGCGAAGGTTCTTGCCCAGCCGCCGGCTGTTGTTGGAGATCAGCTGGTTGGCCGAGTCCAGGATGTTGCTGGCGCTGCGGTAGTTCTGCTCCAGCTTGATCTGGTGCTGCACCCGGAACTCGCGCACGAAGTCGGCCATGTTGCCCACCCGTGCGCCGCGAAACGCGTAGATGCTCTGGTCGTCGTCGCCCACCGCAAACACAGCGTTGGCGGCTGGTGAAAGACCTTCGATGGGTGGCGTGCTGAACTGCTTTATCCAGGCGTATTGCAGCCGGTTGGTGTCCTGAAACTCGTCGATCAATATGTGTTTGAAACGCCGCTGGTAATGCTCGCGCACAGGATCGTTGTCGCGCAGCACCTCGTAGCTGCGCAGCATCAGCTCACCAAAATCCACCACACCTTCGCGCTGGCACTGCGCTTCGTACAGCGCGTACAACTCGACCTTCTTGCGCGTCTCTTCGTCGCGCACCGTCACATCCCCCGGTCGCTGCCCGTCTTCCTTGCAGCCGCTGATGAAATACTGAATCTGCTTGGGCGGAAAGCGCTCGTCGTCTATGTTGAACTGCTTGCACAAGCGCTTGACCGCGGAGAGCTGGTCCTGCGTGTCCAGAATCTGAAAGGTGGCCGGCAGGCCGGCAAGCTTGTGGTGGGCGCGCAGGAAACGGTTGCACAGGCCGTGAAAGGTACCGATCCACATGCCGCGCACATTCACCGGCAGCATCGCCGAGAGTCGGGTCATCATCTCCTTGGCCGCTTTGTTGGTGAAGGTCACCGCCATCACCCCGCCCGGCCCCACCTGCCCGGTCTGCAGCAGCCAGGCGATGCGCGTGGTGAGCACCCGCGTCTTGCCCGAGCCGGCGCCCGCGAGAATAAGCGCGTGCTCGGGTGGCAGGGTCACGGCCGCGCCTTGTTCAGGGTTGAGGCCCGCGAGCAGCGGCGAGGGGTTGACGGTGTCTTCAAAGCGCATGCGCTGATTGTAGGAAGCCGGTCGTCATACAGACTGGCGTATGGGCCTGATATGGCATGGTGCGTTGAGAAGGCGTCGGCACCGATGCGACCCGCCTACAATCGCGCACCGGGCCCAAGCACATGTGCCCGGTTTTTTTTCGCCTGACCGGCGCGACGAAAACCGGTCCAGACCAAGCGCCTTTTCCCCATTTGATGCAAGGAACTGGACCGTGGAAATCTTCGATTACGACAACATCCTGCTGCTGCCGCGCAAATGCCGCGTGGAGAGCCGCTCGGAATGCGATGCGAGCGTGGCGCTCGGCGGGCGCAGTTTTCGGCTGCCCGTGGTGCCGGCCAACATGAAGACCGTGGTGGATGAGAAGATCAGCCTCTGGCTGGCGCACAACGGCTACTTCTACGTGATGCACCGCTTCGATCTGGACAACCTGGCCTTTGTGCGCAGCATGCACAAAGCCGGTGTGTACGCCTCGATCTCGCTGGGCGTGAAGGCCGCCGACCGCGCCACGGTGGACGCGCTTGCCGCCGAGGGTCTGGTGCCCGAATACATCACCATCGATATTGCTCACGGCCACGCCGACACGGTGCGCGACATGATTGCCTACCTGAAGGACAAGCTGCCGAAAAGCTTCGTGATCGCGGGCAACGTGGCCACCCCCGAGGCGGTGATCGATCTGGAAAACTGGGGCGCTGACGCGACCAAGGTGGGTGTGGGCCCGGGCAAGGTCTGCATCACCAAGCTCAAGACAGGCTTTGGCACCGGAGGCTGGCAACTCTCGGCCTTGAAATGGTGCGCCCGCGTGGCCACCAAACCCATCATTGCCGACGGCGGCATCCGCAGCCACGGCGACATCGCCAAGAGCATCCGCTTCGGCGCCACCATGGTCATGATTGGCTCGCTGTTTGCTGGCCACGAAGAATCGCCAGGCAAAACGGTGGAAGTGGATGGCGAGCTGTTCAAGGAGTACTACGGCTCGGCCAGCGACTTCAACAAGGGCGAGTACAAACACGTCGAAGGCAAGCGCATTTTGGAGCCCATCAAAGGCAAGCTGGCCAGCACCCTGATCGAGATGGAGCAGGACGTGCAAAGCTCCATCAGCTACTCGGGCGGCACCAAGCTGATGGACATCCGCAAGGTGAACTACGTCATCCTCGGCGGCGACAACGCGGGCGAACACCTGTTGATGTGACCCCCCGCGCCGCCTGCGGCGTCACCCCCTGAGGGGGCGATGCCTGCGGCCTGGCAGAGCCAGTTCCGCGGCATCCTGGGCCAAGACCCTTCGCTCGCGAGTGCGTCACACGCCGCCAGGGCTCCTGTTAAGCGCTGAGCAGATTTTTCGCAAGCCTGTGCAGCCGATGTTTCGGGGCGATCAAGGCCTCCAGCACGCTGAAGTGGTTCCGGCCCGGCAAGGTCTCGCACACCGGGACCACCGCCTTGCCCCAGGCCTGCTGGATCAGAGCGTTCTGGCGCACAAATTCTTCGCTCTCGTCGGCGCCCGCCAGCGCCACCAGCTTGCCGCGGCCATCGACCACGGTGGGCGCGGGGAAACCGGCCGGGCTGGCCTGACGGACCTGCTGTGCGGTGAGGCGCAACGAGTCCCGCAGGAAAGGCGTTTGCCGCAGCGGCGCCAGATCGAACACGCCGGAGATCGACAGTGCGTTCTTCACGAGCGCCACCGGCAAGTCGGCACCAACCCGCGCCCAGTCGCAGGCGAGCAGCATGGCCGCGAGGTGGCCGCCGGCCGAATGCCCCACCACCGTGATGCGGCGCGGATCCCCACCGTGCGCGCCGATGTGCCGGTGAACCCAGGCCAGCGCCTGCGTCATCTGCAAGGCAATCTGCGGGATGGTCACCGCTGGGCACAGCGCGTAGTTCGGCATCACCACGCAGGCGCCCTGTTGGACGAACGCGGGCGCGAGGAAGCTGTGGTCTGCCTTGTCCAGGCTGCGCCAGTAGCCGCCGTGAATGAACACCAGCACCGGAGCGGGTGGCTGACCGGGCTTGCGTGGCGCGGGAAACACATCCAGCGTCTCGTTCGGACCGTGCCCATAGGCCACATCGAGCAGGCAGGGCAAGGCTTGGCGCGCCTGCGCTGAGGCATCCGCCCAGCGCGAGAAATGCGCCGCGTGTTCGGGCACCAGCGCGCGGTTGTTGTACTGACGATCCAGCCAGGCGGGATCGGGGCGGGTGGAGGTGGTTTTGGTGTGGGCCATGGTCGGGCGATTGTCCGCGATTGCGCGAAGCAGGCCCCTGCACTTCTTCCCCGCCTGTTACTCAAATGCGAGTCCGCTCCATGACCGATCAAACCGCTGCTGCCCCCTCAATGCTGGCTATACCCGCCATGGCCATGGCCGTGGCCGTGCTCGGCATCGGCCTGATGGGATTTTCGATCGCTCGGCGCATGTGCGAGGCGGGCGTGGCGGCAAAGGCCTGGAACCGCTCGCGCGCCAAGGCCGATCGGCTGCTGCCCTTCGGCGCGACCGTCTGCGAGTCGGCTGCCGTCGCAGTGTCTGGCGCCGATCTGGTGATCACGCTGCTGGAGAACGGCGAGGCGGTCGAGGCCGTTCTGCTCGATGCCGCCACGCTTGATGCGCTGCGCGCCGGCTCTCTGGTGGAGCACATGTCGTCCATCCTGCCAGCGCAGGCACGGGACCACGCGGCGCGCCTGGTGAGCCGCTCGGTACGGCACATCGCCGCGCCCGTCTCGGGCGGCACCGTGGGCGCCGAGGCTGGCACCTTGGCCATCAGAGCTGGGGGCGACAGCGCCGCCGTGGAGCCCGCGCGGCCGCTGCTGGATCTGCTGGGCCGCCTGACCCATGTGGGTCCGCACGGCGCTGGACAGCTCGCAAAACTGGCCAACCAGATGATCGTGGGCATCACCATCGGCGCGGTGGCCGAGGCTTTGCTGATGGGCGAGAAAGGCGGCGCCGACATGGATCGCGTGCGCCAAGCCATCACCGGTGGCTTTGCCGACAGCCGCATCCTGACGCTGCACGGCGAGCGCATGGTGCAACGCGACTTCACCAAGCGGGCGGCCATGACGGTGCAGCTCAAAGACATACACCGATGTGCCCATTGCGCAGGCATACAAGACCTGGCGCACCTTTATCGCAAGGCAGCAGTCCCTTTCAAACCCCCGGCTCGCGGTTGATCAGACGCTCGATGGTCCGGCAGAGTTCTTCCACCGTGTCGGGCTTGTACACGAGCTCATCCACACCGGCTTCAGGAGCCTGTTGGCGCAGTTCGTCGCTGATGTAGCCCGATGCGATGGCCATCGGCAGCAGCGGCCAGCGTGCCTTGACCTGTCGGGCAAGCATGAGCCCAGACATGCCCGGCATGTTGTAGTCCGTGATGCACAGCGTGAATGCCGAGCCGCTGCTCTCAAGCTGCTCCAGCGCCTGTTCAGCGCTGCTGCAGATCGTCACACGGTAACCGTTGCGTTCAAGCCAGCGCTGGACCAGAAAGCCCATGGATTGGTCGTCATCCACATAGAGAATGTGTGAACCGTTGCTGGCCTCGGATGCCAGCTTGCTGGCCACCGCCGCGCTTTCCCCAGCGGGTTCCGGCAGCGCTTCGCTGTCCGCCATGGCGGGCAGCCACACGGTGAAGGTGGTGCCCTGACCCGGCGCGCTGCGCACTCTGAGCGAAGCGTCGTGCTCGCGCAGGATGCCGTGCACCACCGCCAGCCCCAAGCCCGTGCCACTGCCTGTTGCTTTGGTGGTGAAGAACGGCTCGAAGATGCGCGACAGTGTCTGCGGTGCCATGCCATCGCCGTTGTCACTCACCTGAACGCACACGCCGACACCTGGCCACTCGGAACCGACCGGGAGCACGTCCACCTCGCCGAGACTGGCCACGGGGGGCAGGCCGTCGCAGCTTCGCAGGCTGACGCGAACCTGGCCACCGACTTGCCCTTGCACCGCCTGGAGCGCATTGGTAATGAGGTTGAGCAACACCTGCTGAATCTGCGTGGCATTGGCCCAGATCGTCGGCAGCACAGGCCCTTTGTCCACAACCAACTCCACTTCGGATGGCAAGGCGGTGCGCAACATGGCTTGGGCCTCATCCAGCAGGGCGCTTACACCGATGGCGGCTCGGGTGTTGTCCTGGCGCCGGCTGAAGGTGAGAATCTGCTGCACCAGGTCGCGCGCCCGGCGGGCAGCCTTGCGGATTTCCTGCAGGCTGACAGCACTTTCGGCCTCGGGTGGTGTGTCGGCCAATGCCAGCTCCACATTGCCCAGAATGGCGGCCACGATGTTGTTGAAGTCGTGCGCGACGCCGCCAGCCAGCGTGCCAAGCGCCTCCATCTTCTGTGCTTCGCGCAACTGCCCCTCCAGACTGCGGCGCGCCGCCTCGGCCTCGTAGCGCTCGCTCAGGTCGTAGTCGATACAGAAGAACTCGCTGCCCCGTTCTTCGCTTTCCAGGTACACATGGCCGGAATACACCGACACTGGCGAACCGTCTTTGCGAACGAGCGCCATTTCGCTGGACGGGATCGCCTGACCGGTATCGAGCATCGATTGGGCAGCCGCACGCACTGCGTCGTGCATGGCCGGAGGAATCATGAGGTCGAGCAGGTTGCGCCCGACCGCCTCCTCACGGCTCCAGCCGTACAGCTGTTCGGAAGCACGGTTCCAGTACCGGCACACCAGCTGCTCGTCATAGCCCTGCACGGCCAGGTTAGGAGCCGCATCCAGCAGCGCGCCAAATCGCCGCTCGATGGCCAGTTCGGCCTCGCGCGCCTGCTGGGTGTTGGTGATGTCAAGAATGAACGAGTGCCACAGCACGCCGCCATCTGCCTCGCGCATGGGTCGCCCGACCCCGTGCAGCCATTTCCGGCGGCCCGACGGCGTGGTGATGCGCCACTCGAAGAACCAGTCGGTCAGATCGCGGCCCGATCTGGCCACGGCTTCGCCAAATCCTGGAAGGTCACGTGCATCGACCATGCCCCAGAGTTGGGCGGGATCGCTCTCGATGTCGGGAGCGCTCAGCTCCCACAGGTCAAAGCAGCCCGCACTCATGTTCTCGATGCGGTCAGTGCCATTTGCCAGCACCCGGTAGCGGAACAGTGCACCCGGCAAAAAAGCAAGGAACTGATCGATAGGCAGGGGTTGCACTGGTGGCTCCGGGCAATTCGTCGTGAAAGGAGTCTAGAGGCCGGCTTGTTGGAGCGCAAGATGACGCGCCAACGAAGCGCTGTTGAAGCGCACAAGACCCCCATCACCGGGCGCGACCCTCGGGCAGCAACAACACGTCCAGCATCCGAGCAGTCAGATGGATACAAAAAAGGCGACCCGCAGGTCGCCTTTCTATAGCCAGCCGGAAAGATCAGCGTGGCGTTTTGCGCGCCACAGGGCGCGATGGCGCACCGGCCGGGCGGCGCGGTGCGAACTCGCCGCGCAGCGCGGCGCGCTCGCCATTGCCGCGATCGGCGAAGCGGTCACCACCGCGATCGTTGCGGCCGGGGGCGCTGGAGAAGCCCGATGGGCGTGCGCCCACGCCGGGGGCGCCACGGTCGGCAAATGCGCGCGGTGCCGGACGGCTGTCGCCAGCCCGCTCGAACCGGTTGTCGCTGCGGGGTGGTGCGCTGCGATTGTCAAACCGGCCAGCGTCACCACGCTGCTCAAAGCGGCCTGCATCGCCCGACGGTCCATGACCGGCGTTGCCGCGCGGCGCACCGTCAAAGCGGTTGCCTTCGAAGCGCGGCGCATCGCCACGGCCTTCAAAGCGCTGGCCGCCGCGATCTGGTGGGCCACGGCGATCGCTGAAACGGTCGTTGCCACGCGATGCGTTCGCGTAGTTGCGGCCAGGCGCGCCACGGCCCATCGGCGGCTCGTTCATGGGCGCGCGCTGGCGCGGCTCCATGCCCTCCACCGTGGCCACCGCGATGCGCTGGCGGGTGAAGGCTTCGATGTCGAAAATCTTGCGGCGGTCGCGCATCTCGGCAAAGGTGATGGCCAGGCCGTCGCGCCCGGCGCGGCCCGTGCGACCGATGCGGTGGGTGTAGTCCTCGGCCTTCATCGGCAGCCCGAAGTTGAAGACGTGGGTGATGGTGGGCACATCAATGCCGCGGGCAGCCACGTCGGTCGCCACCAGAATTTGCACCTGGCCGTTGCGCAGCGCCATCAGGCGGCGGTTGCGCATGCCTTGGCTGAGCGCACCGTGCAGCGCCACGGCGGCAAAGCCAACCTGCTGCAAATCGGTGGCCAGGCCATCGCATTCGATCTGCGTGCTGCAGAAAACGATCGCTTGGTTGATGCCGGTGTCGCGCAGCCAGTGGTCGAGCAGCTTGCGCTTGTGATCCGCGTTGTCGGCCCAGTACAGCTTTTGCTCGAT
>JBBSDB010000180.1:0-7706 GCA_038249735.1 Burkholderiales bacterium | reverse complement strand
TGTGGATGTGTGCGGCCTGTGCAGCGGCCACGGCGGCGTCGTGACCCGCATCGGGGCGACCGTAAAGGATGTTGTATTCGATGGTGTCGTTGAACAGCACCGTGTCTTGCGGCACGATGCCGATCGCCTGGCGCACGCTGGATTGCGTGACCTGGCGGATGTCTTGTCCGGCGATGGTGATGCGGCCCGATCGCTCCACCGGGCTCCTCGTGGTTGCTGACGTCGTAGAAGCGGTAGAGCAGTCGGGCCAACGTGGACTTGCCAGAGCCCGACGGTCCGACCACCGCCACTGTCTTGCCAGCGGGAATCTCAAAGCTCACGCCGTGCAGGATTTCGCGGGCGGGCTCGTAGGCGAAGCGCACATTCTCGAACCGCACGGTCGGTGGGCCGTCGAGCAACAGATCGGTGGCGCCGGGCTGATCGGCAATTTCGCGCTCTTTCTCGAGCAGCACAAACATCTTGTCCAGATCGGTCAGGCTTTGCTTGATCTCGCGGTAGAGAACGCCGAGAAAACCCAGCGGGATGTAGAGCTGGATCATGAAGGCGTTGATCATCACAAAGTCGCCCAGGGTAAGCTCACCGGCCGCCACGCCTTGGGTGGCGCGCCAAAGCATCAGCACCAGCGCGGTGGCGATCACCAGTTGCTGGCCCGCATTCAGCATGGACAGCGTGGTCTGGCTCTTGATGCGGGCGCGGCGCAGTTTCTCCAGCGCCTCGTCGTACCGGCTCGCCTCGAAGGCCTCGTTGTTGAAGTATTTGACGGTCTCGAAGTTCAGCAGCGAGTCGATCGCGCGGGTCTGACTGATCGACTCCAGCTCGTTCATCTCGCGGCGAAACCGCGTGCGCCACTCGGTCACGATCACCGTGAAGCTGATGTAGAGGACCAACGCGACCAGCGTGATCCACACATACCCCATGTCGAACTGCGTGCCCAGCAGCGCGAGCACCATGGCCACTTCGATGAGCGTGGGAAAGATGCTGTAAAGCGAGTACGAGATGAGCGACTGCACGCCGCGGGTACCCCGCTCGATGTCGCGCGTCATGCCACCGGTCTGGCGATCCAGGTGAAAGCGCAGGCTGAGCGCGTGCAGGTGGCCAAACACCTGCAGCGCAATGCTGCGCGTGGCGCCCTCGGTGGCCTTGGCAAACACCAGCTCGCGCAGCTCGGTGAAGATGGCGGTGGAAAGGCGCAAGCCACCGTAAGCCAGCAGCAGCCCGAGCGGAACCACCAGCAGAGCCTCGACGCTGCCAGGCTTGATGGTCATCGCATCGACGAGCTGCTTGAGCAGCAGCGGCACGCTCACGTTGGCCATCTTGGCCGCCACCATGAAGCCCAGCGCAAACCCCACCCGCCACTTGTATTGCCACAGGTAGGGCAGCAGGCGAGACAGGGTGATCCAGTCGGAGCGCCCTTTGGACTGCTCCTGCGCGTCGGTGGTGGCGCCCATGCCGAGGGAAGGGGAAGCAGAGGTGGACGGGCGCATGCGGGACAATGACAAACTGTTAACCCCCGATTGTGCCCATGTCCACCGAAAACAGCCCTCCGGCCACGCCAAACACCGCCTGTACCCTGCCCATCGACCGCGATCTGGTGCTGAAAGTGATCCCCATGCCGGCCGACTGCAACGCCAACGGCGACATCTTCGGCGGCTGGGTGATGGCACAGGTGGACCTGGCCGGCTCGGTGCTGCCCGCGCGCGACGCGAAGGGGCGAATGGCCACCGTGGCGGTGAACCAGTTTGTGTTCAAGCATCCGGTGCGGGTGGGCGACATCCTGAGTTTTTTTGCCCAGGTGGAGCGCATCGGCAGGACCTCGATCACGGTGCAGGTGGAGGTGTTCGCCGAGCACTACGGCACACAAGGCCAGTACGTGAAGGTGACCGAGGCCAGCCTGACCTACGTGGCGATCGACGCGCTGGGCAAGCCACGGCCGCTCCAGTTGGACGCTGCCTGAAACCCCCTTGAAGTCAGGGCCTTCACCGCGTGGGCCTCACGTTGGGTGCAAGCCCGAATCAGCCGTCGAAGATTCAAACGAGCCAGCGCGCGAGCCAGGCGTTGTAGATGCGCTCGGCCATGGCTTGGCTGCGTGACTGGTATCGCGCGGTGGCGGCGTTCATCGAAGCCGGGTCTTGCACACTCATGCGGTACAGCAGCACGTTGACCGCGTAGGCCTGGCCGGGCTCCTTTAGCCAGTGTTGGATCTTGGCTGGCGTCACCTCGATATGGAACTGCATGCCCAGGTGCTGGCGCAGGGCGAAGGCCTGATGCGCGCAGGAAGGCGAGCTGGCCAACAGTTCGGCACCGGGCGGCAACTCGACAAAGCTGTCGCTGTGCCACTGGTAGACCACCGCATCGGTCACCTCACCAAACCACTCGCACGCCGCCGCGCTGCCGGTGTGGGTGATGGGCAGCCAGCCAATCTCGGGCGTGTGATGTGTGGCCACACGACCACCCAATGCCTTGGCCAGCAGCTGCCCGCCCAGGCAATGCCCGAGCACCGGCAGGCCCAACGCATCGGCCTCGCGGATCAGGGCTTCGGCCTGGCGCAAAGAGGCTCGATCATCGTTCGCGCCCCAGGCGCCGCCGAGCACGGCGAGCGCGCGGAAGCCGAGCACCGAATCGGGGTAAGCCTCGCCTGCTTGCGCACACCGAACGTGCCACGAAACCCCTTGTGCGTCCAGCCATTGGCCGAGCACGCCCGGGCCGTCGTCATCCAGGTGCTGCAACACCAGCACGTCGGCAATGGCTCGGTGGCGGCAGGATGAATCATTCATGCTGCAGATGATAGGCAGCCCGCGGGTCGCAGCGGGAATGCTCGGAACAGCTGCACAGGATGGCGCAGCTGTGCGCGCTCTCAAAACGTGCCGTGCCGCCCCTGCCCGGCCGCAAAGCGCGTGGCGCCGTCAAGCGCGTCGGGAATGCGTTTCTTGCCGCGCTGCCATTCCTGCTGCAGCGCCTCGGGCAGCGGCAGGTCCCACTGCGCGTAGGCGCTTTCGCGATCGGCAAGCATCGTGGCCTGGGGAAACGCGCCGATCTGTTGCGCGAGCTGTATCGCCGCTTCGCGTGCGGTACCGGTGGGCACGACGCGGTTGGCCAGCCCCATGTGCATCGCCTCAGCGGCTTCGACCTTGCGCCCCGTCAGGATGAGGTCCATGGCGTGGCCCATGCCGATCAGGCGCGGCAGGCGCACCGTGCCGCCGTCGATCAGCGGCACGCCGAAGCGACGGCAGTAGACGCCGAAATAGGCGTCGGCTTCCATCACGCGCAGGTCGCACCACAGCGCCAGCTCCATGCCACCGGCCACCGCCGCGCCGCTCACCGCCGCGATCACCGGCTTGCTCAAACGCAGCCGCGAGGGACCCATGGGGCCAAGGGCTCGGGCATCGGTGGTGTCGAAATCGAGCCCGGCCAGACCACTGGCATCGCCCTGCGCCGCCAGCCGCGCGCCGTGTTGCAGATCCCAGCCGGCGCAGAAGTGACCGTGAGCGCCATGAAACACCGCGATCCGGGCATCGGCGTCGTCCTCAAAGGCCAGAAACGCCGCGTGCAGCGCACGGGCGGTATCGCTGTCGACCGCATTGCGGACTTCTGGACGCTCCAGCGTGATGACCCACACGTCGTCGAGTCGCTCGGTGGTGACCGCGCTCATGCGATCCGGCGCCGGGCCGCCCCAAGCAGGATCAGCCCCCTCAGGGGGCAGCGACCCGCGCAGCGGCAAAGCCTGGGAGTCATGCCTCCTCCCACCAGCCCACGCGCGGGGTATTCAAGGCTTGGCCCAGCTCGCCCTGCGTCACCTCAATGTCCAGACGCAGCAGCGCGCCCGCCATGGCTTTGCCCAGGTTGTCCAGCCGCAGGTTGCGCGCACCGCCGCCTTGCAGGGCTCCCTTGAGCACCAGCTTGAGCGCCAGGATGTTGGGCAAGGCCCAGGCCTCGACCTCGCCGGCCAGCCAGGGCGCGAAATGGGCTTGCACCCGCACGGCCGTGACCTCACGCTCGATCAACCGGTAGCCCGCATCGTTCCACGCAAACAGGCCGAAATCGACCCAGTCGGCCTTGTCGCCGCTGCGCGCATGGGCGATTCGGGCCAGCGGAATGCGAACGACGGTGTCAGACCCAGAAGCCGATGGACGGTGACGCAAAGCGTTGGGCAGGGTTTGATGCGGCACCGGGCTGCCTAACGCCGGTTCGACTGATGGATCCACAGCGCCGCGCATCGGCTGCGTCTCGGAAAAGCCGGCATCACCCAACAGCGCCATGGTCACACCTGCCTCCACCGCCGCGCGCGGCACCAGCGTGGGCCAGATGCCGAGCAGCTCGCTGGTGTTGTGCAGGCCGGTGAAGCCGCAGGTGTAGGCCGGGCCGCTGAGCGCCAGCCAGGGAAACAGGCGGCCGAAACCGTCGGCGGCGGCTTTCACCGGCGTGCGCAAGACCATGCGGGTCCAGATTTCGTTCATCTCGTTGAGCGCGGCGGGGTTGGGCAGCTGTGCCAGCTCGCCGTGGGCCGAGTTAAGGCCTGGGTATTCCACAAACAGCTCGTCGTGCGGCACCCGCTTGTCTGCCAGCAGGCGGCGGATGATGGCTTGTGCGGCCTGCGATTTGTCCCAGGCATCGGGCCAGGAAAAACCCCAGGTCACCTCGGCCTTGAAGCCGTCCCGGTAACCGGCGACCACCTTGAGCTGGTCGCTGGGGGGCAGCCCGCGCGCACCGGTCAGGCGCACCCGATCGTGGCCTGCGTCGTTCAGCGCGATGCCGCCCATATCGAGCACCACATCGGGCGACTGGTAGGCGTGCGGGTTGTGCACTTCATAGAGCAATTGCTGGCGCACGGTGTCGAAGTTGACGCGTCCGCCGGTGCCCGGCGCCTTGGTGATCCATGCCGTGCCATCCTGGTGGACCTCGGCGATGGGGAAGCCGATGTGGGCAAGATCGGGAATGGCCTGCCAGGCGCCCTGACTGCCGAAATTGCCCCCGCTGCCCTGACCCGAGCATTCGAGCAGATGACCCACCGTGAGGCCCTGCGCCAGGCGGTCCAAGTCGACGGGTTCCCGGCTGTCCAGCGACCAGCCCAGGCTGTGCGCGATGGGCCCCAGAAACAGCGCGGCGTCGGCCAAGCGGCCGGTGATCACGATCTCGGCGCCCGCGTCTAAAGCGGCCACGATGGGCGCCGCGCCGAGGTAGGCGTTGGCAAACACCAGCCGATCGCGCACGTTGGCTGCTGGCTCGCCGTTGAACAAATGCACAAACGCCTCGGACGGCGCGGAGGCATCCAGCAACCGGGGCAGCACGTCGTCGCCGCGCACCACCGCCACCCGCGCCTGCCAGCCCTTGGCTGCAAACGCCGCCAGCACCGCCTGCGCCGCGCCGAGCGGGTTCAGGCCACCGGCATTGCAGACAAACCGCACACCGCGCTCTCGCATCAGCGGCCACAGCCGCAGCAGCATCGGCACCACGTCGCGCGCGTAGCCCAGCGTGGGGTCGCGCTGCCGGTCCTTCTGCAGAATAGCCAGGGTGAGCTCGGCCAGGTGGTCACTGGCAATGAAATTCAACGCGCCACGTTCGATGCTGGCCGCCACTGGCTCCCAGTTGTCGCCGTAAAAACCCAAGCCTGCGCCAATGCGTACCGATGTCATGCGGGTGACTATGGCTGGCACCTGGGCGACTCGCGATCGGGACAACCCCTAGCGTCAGTCCCGCGCAAGACAGCTATAAATCCGCATTCGTTCGGACCCGGGCCGCTACACCGACTGGAGCACGGCGCACCGAAGAAACCTCGACAAAACCACAGGAGACTCCCGCGTGCAATTGCTGCAGTTGCTGATCGATGGCATCTCCCAGGGCTGCATTTACGGACTCATTGCCCTGGGCTTCGTGCTCATTTACAAAGCCACCGAAACAGTGAGCTTTGCCCAAGGCGATCTGATGATGGTCGGCGCATTCCTGGGTCTGGCGCTGATGACCTTCATGGGTGTGCCCTACTGGCTTTCGGTGCCGGTGACCATCGTTGGCATGGGGCTGTTTGGCGGCGGCCTGGAGCGGGTGGTGATTCGCCCGATCTTGGGCCAGCCGGCTTTCTCCATCGTGATGCTCACCATCGGTGTCGGCTTTGTGCTGCGCGGCGTGATCACGATGATCCCCGACGTCGGCACCGACACCCATGTGCTGCCCGTGCCCTACGCTGGCGGCGTGCTGCGTTTGGGCAACCTGGTGATTTCGGCCGAGCAGGCCATGGTGATCGCCACCACCGCGGTGCTTTGCGGCGCTCTCTACGCCATGTTCCGCTACAGCAAACTGGGCATCGCCATGCAGGCTGCTTCGCAGAACCAGCTGGCCGCTTACTACATGGGCATTCCGGTCAAGCGCATCAACGGTCTGGTGTGGGGCCTGGCCGCAGCGGTGGCCGCGATCGCCGGCCTGCTGCTCGCCCCCATCACCTTCGTGCACGCCAACATGGGATTGATCGGCCTCAAAGCCTTTCCGGCTGCGGTGGTCGGTGGCTTTGGCAGCCTGCCCGGCGCCATCGTGGGCGGTCTGATCATCGGCATCGTGGAGTCGGTGGCGGGCTTTTATTTGCCCGAGGGCTTCAAGGACATCGCGCCCTACCTCGTGGTGCTGCTGATGCTGGTGCTCAAGCCCAATGGATTGTTCGGCGAGAAGCTGAGAAAAAAAGTATGAGCTTGGCCCACCCCCGCGCCGCGCTTGCAGCGCGTCACCCCCTCAAGGGGGCGCCACTGGCGGCCCGGCAAAGCCGGTTCCGCGGTGGCCTGGAAATGAAACCCGCCCTCCGGACACCGTGCCGGCCAAACGAGCTGCGCTGCGGCTTCTGACAAAAAGCATCGAACCACATGCGGTTTATTTTCAAGACTGACTACAACCAGGACATCAAGCTCGCCAAACACGGCGGCCATGTGTTCTGGTACGGGCTGCTGGTGCTGTTCCTGCTGGCCGCACCCTGGGTGGTCCAGGAGTACTGGCTGGCGCAGCTCACTTTTGTGCTGATCTACTCGATCGTTGGTCTGGGGCTCATGCTGCTGGCGGGCTTCACCGGCCTGTTCTCGCTCGGCCATGCAGCGTTTTTGGGCGTGGGCGCCTACACCCAAGCGATCATGGTCAACGCCGGTATCCCGTTTCCGCTGGCCATTGCTTGCGCCGGTTTGCTCTCAGCGGCAGTCGGCATGGTGGTGGGTCTGCCGGCGCTGCGCGTCAAGGGCATTTACCTTGGCATGGCCACGCTGGCGTTTGGTTTCATCGTCGAAGAGGGCATTGCACGTTGGGAGTCGGTCACTGGTGGCAACGCAGGTCTGAGTGTGAACCCGCCAGCCATCGGCAGCTGGTCGCTGGACAGCACCAACGAGTTCTACTTTCTGTGTTTGGTGATCACCATTGGCGCCACCCTATGCATCGTCAACCTGATGCGCTCCAGCACCGGCCGCGCATTTGTGGCGATCCGCGACTCGGAAATTTCTGCGCAAAGCATGGGCATCCACCTGGCGCGCTACAAGACGATGAGCTTCGGCATCTCTGCCGCTCTGGCCGGCATCGGCGGCGCGCTTTACGCGCACAAGATCCAGTTCCTTTCACCCGAGCAGTTCAGCATCATCCAGTCGATCGACCTGCTTCTGATGGTGGTGATCGGCGGGCTGGGCTCGATCCACGGCGCGTTCCTGGGTGCGATCTTCCTGATCGTGATGCCGCAGTTGATCGCGGTC
>JBBSDB010000179.1:0-7723 GCA_038249735.1 Burkholderiales bacterium | reverse complement strand
TCGATTGGCGCTTTGACCGCGCTGCTGGTGATGTTGATGATGCGCCCGAAACCGCGCTGCGCCATGCCGTCCACCGTGGACTTGATGAGCTCGATGGGGGTGATCATGTTGGCGTCCAGCGCCTGGAGCCAGATCTCGCGGCCCCAGCCGCGGAAGTCGCCGGGGGGTGGGCCGCCGGCGTTGGTGACCACGATGTCGAACGCGTTGGCCGGCCCGCCTGGCGCTGACAGTGCGGCGGCGCGGCCTTCGGGTGTGGTGATGTCAGCCGCCACCGGCAGCACCTGCACGCCCGGTGCGGCGCTCAGCAGGCCAAGGGCTGCAGCGCGCAGCGCATCGGCTCCGCGCGCCACCATCACCAGATTCACCCCCTCGGCCGCCAGCGCCTGCGCGCAACCCAGCCCCAGCCCTTTGCTCGCGCCACACACCAGCGCCCATTTGCCTGCAATGCCCAAATCCATCGTTGACTCCTTTTATTGCGCAGCCCCGCGGCCAAAGCGCGTGACCACAAACACACCGGCCACCACCAGCACGGTGCCAGCCACGATCCAGCCGTTGAACGGCTCGCCCAGAATCACCACGCCCATGGCAATGGTGGACATGGGACCGATCATGCCGGTCTGCGCCGCCAGGCCGGCGCCAATGCGTTCGATCGCCATCATCACCATCAACACCGGCGCAAAGGTACAGAGGGTGGCATTGAGCAGCGAGAGCCAGATCACTTCGGGCGAGACAAGCGCTGCGCTCAGGGGCCGAAGCAGCACGAATTGCAGCAGCACAAATCCACAGGCCACGCTGGTGGCCAGGCCCACCAGGCGCAGCGAGCCCAGGCGCTTGACCATCTCGCCGCTGTAAACCAGGTAGACCGCGTAGCTGATGGCGCTGCCCAGCACCAGCAGCGCGCCCAGCACCGCGTCTGGCCCTTGCAGCCCCGCCTCATGGCCAAACACCAGCAGCACGCCGGCGTAACTGATCGCCATGGCGATGGCCTGCAGGCGCGTGATGCGGCGCTTGAAAATGATCCAGCCGAGGATCAGCACCAGCGTGGGATTGAGGTAAAGGATCAGTCGCTCCAGGCTGGCGGTGATGTACATCAGGCCCCAGAAGTCGAGAAAGCTCGCCAGGTAGTAGCCTGAAAAACCCAGGCCGACGATGCCCAGCCAATCCTTGCGGGTCAACGCCGGCTTGCCCCGGCTGGCCCACCAGGCCAACGCCAAGAACAACGGCAGGGCGAACAGCATGCGGTACATGATGAGCGTGACCGCATCCACCCCGTGCTGGTAGGCCAGCTTGACGATGATGGCCTTGCCGCTGAAGGCGATCGACCCGAGACCGGCCAGCAGCAGACCGCTGGCGAGGTGCGTGGGAGGCGCGTGCGCGGCGACAGACATGGCGGGATTATCCGCAGCGCGAAGCGCAGCCGCTGTCGCCCAGCCGTCCCGAGGTGGTCAGGGCTTGGGCGCCAGCAGCTGCTCGACGTCGACGACGCGGTAAATGCGACCGTGGTTGTCCAGCGGCTCCAGCGCGCCTTCGCGCACAAAGGCGTTGAGGGTGCGGCTCACGGTTTCCAGCTTGAGGTCGAGCATGGCGCCCATGTCTTCGCGGGAGAAGAGCGTGCTGACCGAGGCATCATGGTCGGCTCGCATCTTGAGGATGAGGCCGGCCACGCGCTGGCGCGCGGTACCGAAATTGAGGTCGGCCAGCCAGTCGTCGGCCTCTTTCAGGCTGCGGTACCAGCGCTCCAGCAAGCGATGGTGCAGCCGGGGGGTTTCGCGGTTCAGGCGCTGGATCACTCGTAGCGGCAGTCGGCAGACCTTGATGCTGGTGAGACCAATCGCGTCCGAGTCGTAGGTGGGGCCCATCAGCGCCTCCAGCCCGATCACGTCGCCCGCGCGCAGCACGCGCACGATGCGCTGGCGCCCGTCTGCCGTGTTGCGCACCAGCTTGACGACCCCGGCGCGCAGGGTGTAGAGCGAGGTAGCGGTCTCGCCCATGCGCACCAGCGGCTGGCCGGCCGGGTGTTCCAGGTCGTCGATCGGCGCGTGGATAAGTTTGAAATCTTCCTCCTTCAGATCAGCAAACAGCACCATGTCGCGGATGCCGCAGGCCCGGCAATCGGCGGTGCCGCGCCAGGCGGATTCGGTTTTGATGGGGATCATGAATTCACCGGTGGCGTGGTGGCCAGCACCTCGTCAATCGTGGTCAGGCCTTCGGCCACGCGGGCCGCACCGGCCAAGCGCAATGGCCGCATGCCGTCTTTGACCGCTTGTTTTCGCAGGTCATCGAGCCGGGGCTCCCGCGTGATCTGGTCTTTCAGGTCCTGGGTCACCACCAGCAATTCGTAAAGCCCCATGCGGCCGCGAAAACCCGTCATGCGGCAGTCGACACAGCCCACCGGCCGGTAAGGCTTGTAGCTGCCGCTGATCTGCCAGGGCTTCACCAGCTCGGCCAGCGCTTCGCGCGAGGCGCTGGCCGCTGCCTCGTCTTCGCGCGCGCGGCAGGCCGGACACAGCGTGCGCACCAGGCGCTGCGCCAGAACGCCGAGCACGGTGGCGTTGATGAGGTAGGGCGGAATGCCCAGCTCCATCAGCCGCATGATGGCGCTGGGCGCGTCGTTGGTGTGCAGCGTGGTGAACACCAGGTGGCCGGTGAGCGCGGCCTGCACGGCCATCTCGGCGGTGGCCAGGTCGCGGATCTCGCCCACCATGATGATGTCGGGATCCTGGCGCATCAGGGCGCGCAGGCCCTGGGCAAAGTCGAGGTCCAGATGCACCTGCACCTGGGTCTGGTTGAAGGCCGGCTCGATCATCTCGATCGGGTCTTCCACCGTGCTCACGTTGACCTCTTCGGTAGCCAGGCGCTTGAGTGTGGCGTAGAGCGTGGTGGTCTTGCCTGAGCCGGTCGGTCCTGTCACCAGCACGATGCCATGCGGCCGCTGGGTCAGCCCCTCCCAGCGCTGCGCGTCGTGCGGCGAAAAGCCGAGCGCACTCAGGTCTTTCACAGTCGACTCCGGATCGAAGATGCGCATCACCAGCTTTTCGCCGAAGGCGGTGGGCAGGGTGGACAGGCGCATCTCCACCTCTTCGCCTTTCGCCGTGCCGACGCCAGGCCGCAGTGTCTTGATGCGGCCATCTTGCGGGCGCCGCCGCTCCACCACGTCCATGCGCCCAAGCAGCTTGATGCGCGCGGTCATCGCGTTCATCACGCCGGCCGGCATCTGGTAGACCGGGTGCAACACGCCGTCGATGCGAAAGCGGATCACGCCGTGCTCGCGCCGGGGCTCCAGGTGGATGTCGCTGGCGCGCTGGTCAAATGCGTACTGCCACAGCCAGTCCACCACCTGCACCACGCTCTGGTCGTTGGCGTCCAGCTGCTTGTTAGCCTTGCCCAGCTCGACCAGCTGCTCGAAGCTTCCAAAGCCGCCTTGGGCGCCGCTTTTGTTGGCGGCACGCACCGACTTGGCGAGCGCAAAAAATTCACCGGTGTAGCGCGCAATCTCCTGCGGGCTGGCCACCACGAGGCGCACCGTCTTGCGCGTCTGGCGCTCAACCTCGGGCACCCAGTCGGTGATGAAAGGCTCGGCTGTGGCCACCACCACCTCGGCCGGGCTCACCTGCACCGGCAGCACCTTGTGGCGCTCGGCGTAGGCCGCACTCATCGCGTCGGCCACCTTGCCCACGTCGACCTTGAGCGGGTCGATGCGCAGGTAGTCCAGGCCAGCCCGCTTGGCGAGCCACTGGGTGAGCGACTCAATATCGAGCACATGGCCATCGGCCGCGCGCGCCATGCCCACCACCGCCAGGCGCTGCAGCGGATGCTGTGCGCTGTGCGCCGAGGCGCAGCGGGTGATGGTGCGTTGCGCCTCATCGACTGAAATGACGCGATCGGCCTGCAGCCAGCCAACCAAGGTGCGCCAGTCCAGCGGACCCTGGGCCAGATCGGTCTTGGCGAATGGGGCGGGAGCGTGGGGTTTCATGCGTGTCTCAGGTTACCGGTTTGAACAGCTTGAGCCACTTCACCGCCGGCAGGCCCCAGCGCGTTTGAATGGCCTCGGCGCGGGCGAGCAACTGCATGCGCGTGGGCCGCTCAGGCGTGCGCTGCCCGAGCACGATGGTGTTGCCCTCGCGGGTGGGCTTGAATGCCCAGAGCGCGTCGGCGCCAAACGCCGCCGCCATGCTTTGCAGCGAGCGCTCGTAGCTGGCGTCGCGGCCAAACAGGTTGACCGTCATGATGCCGTCGTCGGTGAGCACCGAGCGGCAGTCGGCGTAGAAATCGGGGCTGTCAAGCACCGGCGCGGCGGCCTCATGGTCGTAGAGATCGACCTGCAGCGAATCCATGCTGCCGGTGTGCACGGGCTGGCGCACCTCCTCGGCGGCATCGGCCAGCAGCACGCGCAAGCGCGGACCGTCGGCCGGCAGCTTGAACCAGCCGCGGCAGGCCACCAGCACCTGCGGGTTGATCTCCACCGCGGTGGTGTCCATGCGAAGCGCCTTGAAGCAGAACTTGGTGAGCGCCGCCGAGCCCAGGCCGAGCTGCATCGCGCGCCGCTTGGGGACCGAATCGGGCTCGACAAACAGCAGCCAGGCCATCATGCGCTGCACGTAATCGAGCTCGATCACAAACGGCGCGTCGATCAGCATCGAGCCCTGGATCCATTCGGTGCCCAGGTGCAAAAATCGCACCTCGCCGTCTTCAGACATCGTGACCTCGGGCAGCGTTTGCGGCCCGCTGCGCCGGCGCGCGGCGGCGTTGGCGCCGGCTTTCATGCCACAGCACCGCGCGAGCACGTACGGCTGGAATGCCAACTGGAAGGTCGGGATGGGATGGCAAACAAATGGGACATGGCGTTGGGGCACAGAAGGAGCAACGATTATGAACAGCCCGCCACGCCGTGCGGGCGCAGCACCTCGGCCCAGGCGGCGCGCTTGCGCTCGAACGACCAGCTGGCGTTGGCCGGGCTGGTCGAGGGCAGTTTGTACACCGGCAGACCCAGCGCCTGGGTGTGCCTGGCGTGTCGAAAACTCTCGCCACCGTTGTGGGCGATGGCCTGCAATGCGGGACAGCGCTGGCGCAGACCGGCGAGGTCGTTGAGTTCGGCGGCGCGGATGGCAGTGTCCAGACTGCCCTCGCGCTCACAGGCAGCGTACACGTCCCAAATTCCCAGACCGTGAGACAGCGCCGCATCAATGCGCTCGGGGTAGCTCGCGGCCATCAGGTCTTGCGACCACAGCGCGCCCAGGATCTTCCAGAACTGGTTTTGCGGATGGCCGTAGTACTGCTGCGTGCGCAGCGAGGCCACGCCGGGGAAGCTGCCAAGCACCAGCACATGGGTGTGGGCGTCGAACACCGGGGCCAGGCCGTACAGGCGGGTCATCCGACGCTCGGCGCCATATCAGGCGGGCGACCACAGCGCTGCCAGCTTGGGCAGCGCGGCGAACGCATTGGCCCGGTTGGCTTGGGCAAGCTCGTCGGTCGCGATGCCACGCAACCCGGCTACCACGGCGCCAATGCGCGGCAATTCGGCGGGCGTGTTGAGACCCTGCGGTTGGCCCGCCGCACGCTGGGCGGCGGTGGTGTAAAGCCAATGCGGCGGGATGTCGGGCGAATCGGTCTCCAGCACCAGCGCCGACAGGGGCAAGGTGGCCGCGAGTTTGCGCAGGCGGCGCGCGGGCTCGAAAGTGACCGCACCCCCAAAGCCGAGCTTGAAACCAAGGTCAATGAACACCTGGGCCTGCTGGGCGCTGCCATTGAAAGCGTGGGCGATACCGCCGCCGGTGGGCAACTCGCGCAGGTGCTTGAGCAAAGCGTCGGCGCTGCGCCGCCCATGCAGGACCACCGGCAGACCGTGTTGGCGCGCGAGCTTGAGCTGCTCGCGGTAGAAGAAAGTCTGGCGTTCGCGTATCGCCGGCTCGCAGAGCGCGGGCACCAAGAAGTCCAGCCCGATTTCGCCGACTGCCACCAATCGCGGGTCGTCACGGTGCGCGGTGAGGGCGGCGTCCAACGCGGCCAGATCGCTTGTCTGCGCTTGCGGGACGAACAGCGGGTGGATGCCCAGCGCGTAGGCATCGCCCAGGCGGTGCGCCAGCAGACGCACGGTGTCGAAATTGGCGTGCTCCACGGCAGGGATGACACAAAGGCGCACACCAAGATCTGTAGCGCGTGCCCGCGCGCTCAGCGCGCCCGCGTGGCCAGGGCCGAACTCGGGTGCATCAAGGTGACAATGGGTATCGATCCACATGGCGTTGCCCAGCCATTGTGCCCACGGGCGGTGGGAGGGTTCGGTTTGCCGTCCGCATACCTTTTTTCAGGAGTCCGTTTCATGATCCATGTGCCACAACCCTTTGGTCTTTGGCGCAGACGCACGCTGTTTGGCCTGGCAACCCTGCTGCTGGGCCTGACCAGTTGCGCCATGCCCCACGCGCCCGCCGCTGAGTCGCTATGGGGCACCGAGTGGCGCTTGCAAACCCTGAACGGACGGCCGGTGTTGGCAGAGGCGCCTGCCACGCTGGCGTTTCCCGAAGCCGGCCGCGTGGGCGGCCAGGGCTCGTGCAACCGGTTCTTTGGCTCGGTCGGTCTGGACGGTGAGCGCCTGCGGTTTGACCAGATGGGATCGACCAAGATGGCCTGTCAGCGAGACGCGATGGACCAAGAAGATCGTTACCTGGCCGCGCTGAACAAAGCCCAGCGTCTGAAACGCCAGGGCGACAGCCTGACCCTTTTTCTGCCAGACGGCGAGCCGCCGTTGCGGTTCGTTCGCGTGAAGTAGCCCGCAAGGCGAAGGCGCGGCTCAGCCCGCGGTCAGCACGCCCTTGGTCAGCCGCAACAGGCGGTTGCAGCGCGCAGCCAGCGACTCGTCGTGGGTCACGAGAATGAAAGCGGTGCCTTGCTCGCGCGCCACTTGCAGCATGAGCTCGAACACGCCGTCGGCCGTGCTGCGGTCGAGGTTGCCGGTGGGCTCATCGGCCAGCACGCAGGCCGGCTGCGTGACCAGGGCGCGCGCAATCGCCACCCGCTGGCGCTCGCCACCCGAGAGCTCGGCGGGGCGGTGATCCAACCGTTCAGCCAGTCCCACGCGGCCCAGCACCTGAGCCGCTTGCGCGCCGGCCTGCTCGCGCGGCAGGCGGCGGATCCAAAGCGGCATGGCCACGTTGTCGCGCGCGGTGAACTCGGGCAGCAGGTGGTGGAACTGGTACACAAAACCGAGGTGCTTGTTGCGCAGCACGCCCTGCTGGGCGGCATTCAGGCCAGCCAGCCGCTCACCCTTGAGCGTGACGTGTCCGCTGGTGGGCGCATCGAGCCCGCCCAGCAGGTGCAGCAGCGTGCTTTTGCCCGAACCGGACGCGCCCACGATGGCCACAGTCTCGCCAGCACGCACCGTCAGGTCCACGCCTTGGAGCACGGTCACGTCAAGTCGCCCTTCGGTGAAGCGTTTGGTCAGGCCCGTGGCGCTCAGCACCACGTCTGAGAGGCGGTCCGGCGCCGGGCCGCCCCAAGCCGGGCCAGCCCCCTCGGGGGGTGGCGCAGGCGCAGCCGAAGCCTGGGGGCCGGCTCTCATTTGCAGATTGATGAAGTCCACCAGCAAGATCGAGTTGCGCACGATGATGCCGGCCAGCGCGATCATGCCGATCATGCTGGTGGCCGTGTACTGCGCGCCCAGCAGCGCGTGGCCCGGCATCACGCCGATGATGGTCAGCGGGATCGGCGCCATGATGATCAGCGGCGTCAG
>JBBSDB010000178.1:0-7727 GCA_038249735.1 Burkholderiales bacterium | reverse complement strand
ATAACCCTCGACATGGGCGTCGAGCAGGATGGCTTGGGCGGAGGCGAAGTCAGAGGCATATTTTAGGAGATCGAAGTCGGCACCGGCTCGGCCGGGGGCAATGCGGGCCGCCCGGATGTAAGGATGACCCGCCGCCTCGCACTCGGCTGGGGTCTCGTCGCCATGAAACTGCAGCAAGGCCTGCGGTACCTCGGCCGCGGCCTGGGCCACCCACTCGGGGCTGGCGTTGACGAAGAGCAGCACCGGTGTCACGAAACACGGTAGGCGCCTGGCCAGCGCGCCAGCACGCTCGGGCGAGACGAAGCGCGGGCTGTTCGGATACAGCACGAAGCCGATCGCGTCGGCGCCCGCTTGCACGGCGGCGTCGACATCACTTTCTCTGGTCAGTCCACAAATCTTGATACGTGTTCGGGAGGCGTTCATGAGCGAAGTGCTTGGTTCAGGGACACCGCAGAACCGGCTCTGCCGGGTTGCTGGTATCGCGCCCTGTCGGTGGTGACTGGCTCACAGCTGAGCCAGGCGCGGGGTGGTCAAGGAAGCCAGTCGAAAGCAGGCGTGCGCGTAGGCAAGCCCCAGATTGGATCGTAAACCGGTCCCAGAAAGTACAGGCCATCGGGGGAGAAGGTGGGGGCGGCGGCGTCGCGGCTGCGCGCGGCCAGCACCTCGGCCATCCAGCCCACCGGCTGGCTACCGGTGCCAATGGCGATCAGGCAGCCCATGATGTTGCGGATCATGTGGTGCAAGAAGGCGGTGGCTTCGAAGTCGACACGCCAGTAGGCGCCGCGCTGGCTGATGGTCACATCCAGCATCTGCTTGACGGGGCTGTGGGCTTGGCAGGACGAGGCCCGAAACGAGGTGAAATCGTGCTCGCCAACGAGCATGGCAGCGGCCTCGCGCATCGCGGCAAGGTCGAGTGGGCGAAACACCCAGCCCACCTGGCCTGCGTCCACGCTGGGGCGCACCGGTGAGGCGAGCAACACATACGCATAGCGCCGCGAGCGGGCGCTGGCGCGCGCGTGGAATGTGGCTGGCACCTGCTGCGCCCATTGCACCGCGACGGTGTCGGGCAGGAAGCGGTTGGTTCCGCGCACCCAGGCGACCGCAGTGCGGTCCAGCGGGGTGTCGAAGTGCACCACCTGCATCAGCCCATGCACACCCGAATCGGTTCGGCCAGCGCAGAGGGTGGTGACTTTGTCCAGTGTGGTGAACGATGTCAGCGCGCCTTCGAGCTTGTCTTGCACCGTGCGGCCGCTGAGCTGGCTTTGCCAGCCTTCAAAGGCTTGGCCGTTGTAGCTCACACCCAGCGCCATTCGCTGCCAACCGTGCTCGTGAGGCACCGAATGGTCGAACGGCGGAGCGATCAAGGCAGCGAAGCCGGGGCCGGCCGCACGCGCGGCTTCAACCCAGGTCTGACAAGAAGGTGCTGGCCTTGGTTTTGAGCGTGCCGGAAGCTTCCGCCAACACCTCTTCCGCCAGCGAGCGGGCGCCTTCCAGGTCGCCGATGGCTCGGAATTCCTGGGCCAGCGAGAGCTTGGTCTCGAGCGGGTTCTCTTCGGTCAGACCCTCGCTGCCCGCTTCGAAAGAAGCCGGGGTGTCGAGGTCAAGGTTCACGTCGCTGAGATCAAAGGACATCAGCTCTCCAGGTGCGGTCGCAGGCGCAGACAGGTCCATGTCGGTTCGTGCCTGGGTCGCTGCTGCTGGTGCCGGGAAGTCTTGGGGTTCGCCGAAGTCGAGGGCGGGCAACGAATCGCCCAGGTCAAACATTGGCTGATCGGAGATTGATGAGCCAGACGCAGACGCGCGAGCCTGTTCGTCTCGCAGCGGAGCGGGCTCGGACGGGAAGTCGAGATCAAAGTCCATCGGGCGTGATTCGAGCGCGGTCAAATCAACCGATGGCGTTTGCGTGAGTGCATCGGTGCGGCCCAGATCGTCGAGTGCCGACATCACGCCCCCGGCAGAGGCCTGGGGTGATGAAGCAGGGTAGTCGTCGGTGGAGAAATCAAGGTCCAGATCCAGATCACCATCGGCTGCCCGACCGCTGCCACCGGGGGCGAGTGTGCTGATGCCGAAAGGCTGGGTCAGCGCGCCGCCCGCTGCGCTCATGGCCACCACTTTTTCGGCCGGTGCGCCGCCAGGCTGGTACAACGCGTTGTTCGGATCGAGCTCCCTGCCCAGCTCGCAGGCGTGATCCCACTCGGGTCCTTGGCCGTGAGTGAGGCTGTAGGCCTCGATGGCAACCACCTCAAAGGCCTTGGCATCGCGCCGCTTCGCGTAAATCTCCAGCAGTTTGTTGTGAATGGCCACGCGGGTGGGGGTGCTGCGCATGGCTTCTTTGAGGATTTCCTCTGCCTGCAGATCGCGGCCGTAGGCGAGGTAAACGTCGGCCTCGGCGACCGGGTCCACATCGCCTGCTGCATCCAGCTGGCTTGGCGAATACACCATGGACGAGCCTGAGGCCGCGGCTTCGGCGGTGTCGATGCGCTGGCCGCCACTCGAGCCGAAGAACGAGTCGGGTTGCAGTCTGCTTTCCAGGAACGAGCTGTCGACGGCTGCCCCTTTCTTGCGTTGGCGCATGCGGTAGAGGCCAAAGCCTGCCAGCAGCGCGAGCAGGCCACCGGCCGCAGGCAACACCAGCGGATTTTCTTGCAGCTGGTCCAGCAGCGACGGCTCTTCGGCCAGGGGAGCTGGCACTGGCGCCGGCGCGGGAGCCGGGACCGGTGTCGCTGGCTCCGCGCTCGGCTCAACCGCGGCAGGCTCGCTCGCGGCTGGCGCTGTGGGCGTGGCCTCTGCAGGGGCTGACACAGCACCGGGTGCCGTCACCGCTGTGACCGGGGCTTCCCCGCTGGCGGCTGCGGGCGCTGATGCGCCTGGGGCCGTGGTGGTGGCGGGAACGCCCAGCTTGGCCAGCTCGTCGACGTTGCGCGCCAGCTCAGCCACCCGGGTGGAGGCGTCGTTGGCCTTGCGCTGCTGGGCGATCGTGTCCTCGGCGGTGGTGGCACCTGGCGTTGTGCCTTTGGACAGGGTCAGCTTGTCTTGCGTCGGGGCTGCCGGCGTTTGCTCTTGCACCTCAGCCTGGACCCGGCCGGTAGCCTCCCGATTTCCCGCGTCGACTGCGGCAGCGGGGACTTGACCAGCCAAACGGCGGCGGAATTCGTCGAAATCGCGGCTCTGCGCGGCGATGATTTGGCGCGCTTCGCCACGAGCAACGCCGCTTGCTGCGGATTCGCTTGGCAGGTCGATCACAGCGCCAGCCTTGATGCGGTTCACGTTGTCACCAATGAACGCGCTGGGGTTGGCTCGCAGCATCGCGACCAACATCTGATCGAGTGAAACATTGGCCGGCCGGTTGGCCTCGGCAATTCGGCCTGCGGTGTCACCACCGCGCACGCGCAGCTGAGTTGGGCGGTCAGATGGGATGGCGACCGCCGCTGGAGGAGCGGGCGCGCGTGGTGCGGTTGAAGATCCCGTGGCGGGCGGCGTTGCCGGTGGCAGGATCTGCGCAATCGGCGCTGCCGCTGGGCGCACCGGTTGTGGCACTGCGGCGGCGGGCATGGGCGTGACTGGCGCAGCGGCTCGCGCCCTGGGTGGATCGATGAGAAGTGTGTAGTCGCGAACAATGCGGCCTGTTGCCCAGTTGACCTCAATCATCAGATCCACAAAGGGCTCGTTGACAGGCCGCGGGCTGCTCAGGCGCAGGTAGGCCCGGCCATCGGGCCGGCGTTCCAGTGTGAGTTGGGCGCTGCCCAGGGCTTGGTTGAACTGCAGCCCAGCAGCGGTGAAGGCGGCGGGAGTTGCCAGTCCGACGCGCAGGCTGCTGGCTTCCTCAGCACTGATTTCGGGAACTTCAATTTCGGCGCGCAAGGGTTCGCCCAAAGCCGACTGCACCACGACTCGGCCGAGCGCCAGGGCCATCGCGTCCCCGGTGTGTGCCATGCCGAAGCTCAGCACCACCGCTGCGGCGACCGCCTGTAACCGATTGATACCGCCCAAGCGGGACTTTTCGCGCGGTGAATTGGCTGGCTGGACAAGGGTTTGACGGGAGTTGGATGGCACATGGACCTCGATGAGAAAAACCGACAAATCACCTTAGCATCAACGGATTAGAGTGACAAGCTGAGAATCCGCTTGATGTTCCAAGGCGTCCGTTGGTCGCCTGTCTGGTCGATTGGACGTTGTGGCATCGCAACGGGTCAGCGGCAGGATGCTCGGGCCGGTTGTTGCATGTTGAGACACTCAGGCCGCCAGCAGGATGCGCAGCATGCGGCGCAGCGGCTCGGCTGCACCCCAGAGCAACTGGTCGCCAATGGTGAAGGCGCCGATGTAGGACGGCCCCATCGCCAGTTGGCGAATGCGCCCGACCGGAATCGTCATGGTGCCGGTGACAGAAACCGGGGTCAGGTCTTTCATGGTGGCTTCGCGCGTGTTCGGCACGACCTTGGCCCAGAGATTGTCGGCGGCGATCATGGCTTCGATATCGGCTACCGGCACGTCTTTCTTGAGCTTGAAGGTCAGCGCCTGGCTGTGGCAACGCATCGCGCCCACGCGCACGCAGAAGCCGTCTACCGGGATCGGCACCGAGCCAAAGCCTTCGCCCAGTCCCAGAATCTTGTTGGTCTCGGCCATGCCCTTCCATTCTTCTTTGGACACGCCGTTCCCGAGGTCCTTGTCGATCCAGGGAATCAGCGAGCCGCCCAGGGGCACGCCAAAGTTGGCGGTTTCGGCTGCAGACAGGCTGCGCTGCTTGGCAATCACCTTGCGATCAATCTCCAGGATCGCGCTCTTGGGGTCGTCCAGCAAGCTCTTCACCTCGGCGTACAGCGTGCCGTATTGGATGAGCAATTCGCGCATGTGCTGCGCGCCGCCGCCGCTGGCCGCCTGGTAGGTCTGGGTGCTCATCCACTCCACCAGACCGGCTTTGTAAAGTGCGCCCACGCCCATCAGCATGCAGCTCACGGTGCAGTTGCCGCCAATCCAATTTCGGCCCCCATGGGTCAAGGCGTTCTGAATCACCGGCATGTTGACCGGATCGAGCACGATCACCGCGTCTTTTTCCATCCGCAGGGTGGAGGCGGCATCGATCCAGTGGCCCTTCCAGCCGGCGGCGCGCAGCTTGGGGAACACCGCGCTGGTGTAGTCGCCGCCCTGGGCGGTGATGATGACGTCGCAGCGCTTCAGGGCAGCGATGTCGTGTGCGTCTTGCAGCGTCGTCTCGTTCTTGGCCATCGCTGGGGCTTTGCCGCCAGCGTTGGAGGTGGAGAAAAACAGCGGCTCGATCAGGTCGAAGTCTTTTTCCTCGACCATGCGATCCATCAGCACCGAGCCGACCATGCCGCGCCAGCCGACCAATCCCACCAATTTGTTGCTCATTTCCAATGCACTTTCAGATCAAATAAAAACAGGCCAGGGCCGATCAGCCCAGCGCCTTGACCACCGCGTCGCCCATTTGCGCGGTGCCGACCTGGGTGGTACCGGCGCTGTGGATGTCTGGTGTCCGCAGTCCCAGCGCCAGCACCTTTTGCACGGCCGCTTCAATGCGCAGCGCAGCGGCTTCCTGGTTCAGGCTGAAGCGCAACATCATGGCCGCGGAGAGGATGGTGGCCAGCGGGTTGGCGACGCCTTTGCCGGCGATGTCGGGCGCGCTGCCGTGGCTGGGCTCGTAGAGGCCCTGTCCCGTGCTGTTCAAGCTGGCTGAGGGCAGCATGCCGATGGAGCCGGTGAGCATGGAGGCTTCGTCGGAGAGGATGTCGCCAAACATGTTGCCGGTGACCACCACGTCAAACGCCTTGGGCGCTTTGACGAGTTGCATGGCGGCGTTGTCCACGTACATGTGTTGCAGCTCCACGTCGGGGTAGTCGGCATGCACTTCGGTGACCACGTCTTTCCAGAACTGGAAAGTTTCCAGCACGTTGGCCTTGTCGACGCTGGTGACCTTTTTGCTGCGCTTGCGCGCCGCTTGAAACGCGACGTGAGCGATGCGTTCGATTTCTGGCTTGCTGTAGCGCATGGTGTCGAAAGCTTCCTCGGCGCCGGGGAAGTGGCCATCAACGGCGGTGCGGCGGCCACGCGGCTGGCCAAAGTAGATGTCGCCGGTGAGCTCGCGGATGATGAGGATGTCCAGGCCCGAGATGATTTCGGGTTTGAGACTGGAGGCACCCACCAGCTGCTCGTAGCAGATGGCGGGGCGGAAATTGGCGAACAGACCCAGGTGCTTGCGCAGACCCAGGATGGCTTGTTCCGGGCGCAGCGGGCGATCGAGCTTGTCGTATTTCCAGTCGCCGACGGCACCAAAAAGAATGGCGTCGGCCGACTGAGCGAGCTTGAGCGTGGATTCGGGCAGAGGGTGGCCGTGGGTAGCGAAGGCGGCTCCTCCCACCAAGGCGGACTCCATCTCAAACGGTAGGTCGAGTGCATCGAGCACCTTGATGGCCTCGGCAACAATTTCGGTACCGATGCCGTCACCGGGAAGAACTGCAATTTTCATGTCGTGAGTCTTGTATGAGAACCCGCTGGGCGGACCGCACGGGCGGTTCGCCCAGCGGTCGGCGAATCATGCCGGCATGGTGTTGGCGAGCCAGGGTTTGGTGGCGAGTCGCGCGGCCTCGAAGGCGGCGATCTTGTCCTTGTGACGCAAGGTCAGGCCAATGTCATCCAGCCCGTTGAGCAGGCAGTATTTGCGAAACGCTTGCACCTCAAACGCAAGCGCATCGCCCTGCGGCGTCACCACCGTCTGGCCCTGCAGATCGATCGTCAGCTCGTAGCCGGGAAAGGCCGCCACTTCGTTGAATAAGCGGTCGACCTGGGATTCGGGCAGCACGATGGGCAAGATGCCGTTCTTGAAGCAGTTGTTGAAAAAAATGTCGGCGTAGCTGGGAGCGATCAGCGCGCGAAAGCCGTATTGGCCGATCGCCCAGGGCGCGTGTTCGCGGC
Organism: Burkholderiales bacterium; assembly: GCA_038249735.1. GTDB lineage: Bacteria > Pseudomonadota > Gammaproteobacteria > Burkholderiales > Burkholderiaceae_C > Hydrogenophaga. The sequence goes on along the minus strand of JBBSDB010000178.1, from coordinate 800 downwards.
TCGAGCCGCAACCGAAGTTCTTGCGCGCCAGCAAGATGGAGGCGCCCGCGTAGCGCGGCTGGTTGAGCACGAAGTCGGGGTTGGCCTTGCGCGTCGTCGGGTCCTGACCGGGCTCGCCCTTGTCCAGGTAGCGCCACTCATCAAACAGGTTGGGGCCGAAGCCGGTCTTGTGGATCGACTTCAGGAACTGCTTGGGGATGATGGCGTCGGTGTCGACGTTTTCCCGGTCGATCGGGGCGACCAGACCGCGATGCGTGTTGAACGGTGTCATTTCTTTTTGGCCGAGTCCTCGAGGACTTGGCCGCCTTTCTGAATGTCCTGGCCCACACCTTGCACGGTGTTGCAAGCGCTCAGGAACAGAACGACGGCGGCGGCGAACAGAGCAACGATTGGCTTCATCACAGTTTCCTTTTAGGTAAATTGACGGACATCGACGAAATGACCATGGATGGCCGCAGCGGCCGCCATGGCGGGGGAAACGAGGTGGGTGCGGCCGCCCGTGCCCTGACGGCCTTCGAAGTTGCGGTTGCTGGTGGAGGCGCAGCGTTCGCCGGGCTCCAGCCGGTCGGCGTTCATCGCCAGGCACATGGAGCAACCGGGCTCACGCCACTCGAAGCCGGCGGCTTTGAAGATCTCGTGCAGACCCTCGCGCTCGGCCTGTTCCTTCACCAGCCCGGAACCCGGCACCACCATCGCCAACTTCACATTCTTGGCCACTTTCTGACCCAGCTTCTTCACCAGTGCCGCCGCCTCGCGCATGTCTTCGATGCGGCTGTTGGTGCAGGAACCGATGAACACCT
>JBBSDB010000177.1:0-7829 GCA_038249735.1 Burkholderiales bacterium | reverse complement strand
GGCTGGTGACTGGCCCCACCGGTTCGGGCAAATCGACCACACTGGCGGCGATGGGCATTTACCTGAACGAGACCGAGGTTGGCCACATTCTGACCGTAGAAGACCCGATCGAAGGTGTGCACGAGTCCAAGAAGTGCCTGGTGAACCAGCGCGAGGTGGGCCCGCACACGCTGAGCTTCGCCAACGCCCTGCGCTCGGCCTTGCGCGAAGACCCGGACGCGATTCTGGTGGGCGAAATGCGCGATCTGGAAACCATCCGCCTGGCGATGACGGCCGCCGAAACCGGCCACCTGGTGTTCGGCACGCTGCACACCTCAAGTGCCGCCAAAACCATCGACCGCATCATCGACGTGTTCCCGGCGGAAGAAAAGGACATGGTGCGCGCGATGTTGTCGGAGTCGCTGGTGGCCGTGATTTCGCAAACCCTGTGCAAGTTCAAGGACGGCAGCGGTCGGGTCGCGGCCCACGAAGTCATGCTGGGCACCAGCGCCATCCGCAACCTGATCCGCGAAGGCAAGGTGGCGCAGATGTATTCCGCCATCCAGACCGGCAACAACGTGGGCATGCAGACGCTGGACCAAAACCTCACCGATCTGGTGAGGCGCAATGTGATCAGCCCGGCCGAGGCACGCAGCAAAGCCAAGATTCCGGAGAATTTCCCCGGCTGAACGTGCTCACCCCCGCGCCGGGCCCGCTGCGCGGCGTGTCACCCCCTCAAGGGGGCAACGCTGGCAGACCGGCGAAGCCGGATCTGCGGCGTTCTGAGTGGGGAAAGGCACTGCCTTTGATTGATGTGAGCAAATTGAGAAAGTAAAAATCCATGGAACGCGATCAGGCATCCAAGTTCATCAACGATCTGCTCAAGCTGATGGTCAGCCGCACCGGCAGCGATTTGTTCCTGACCGCCGATTTCCCGCCGGCGATCAAGGTCGATGGCAAGGTGGTCAAGGTGTCGCCGCAGCCGCTCAACGGGGTGCACACGCTGTCGCTGGCGCGCTCCATCATGAGCGACAAACAGGCGGCCGAATTCGAGCGCACCAAAGAGTGCAACTTTGCCATTTCACCGCCCAACGTCGGGCGTTTCCGTGTCAGCGCCTTCATCCAGCAGGGCAAGGTTGGCATGGTGCTGCGGACCATTCCCGCGGTCTTGCCCACGATCGACAAGCTGGGGCTTCCACAGGTGCTCAAAGACGTGGCGCTATCCAAGCGCGGACTGTGCATTTTGGTGGGCGCCACCGGCTCGGGCAAATCCACCTCGCTGGCGGCCATGGTCGACTGGCGCAACGAGCATACCCACGGCCACATCATCACGATTGAAGACCCGGTGGAATTCGTGCATCCGCACAAGAACTGCGTGGTCACGCAGCGCGAAGTGGGCCTGGACACCGACAGCTGGGATGCCGCCCTGAAAAACACGCTGCGCCAGGCGCCCGATGTGATCCTGATGGGCGAAATCCGCACCCGCGAGACCATGGAGCACGCGATCCAGTTCTCGGAGACCGGTCACCTGTGTCTGGCCACCTTGCACGCCAACAGCGCCAACCAGGCGCTGGACCGCATCATCAACTTCTTCCCGGAAGAGCGCCGCCCGCAACTGCTGATGGATCTTTCGCTGAACCTGCGCGGGCTCGTCTCGCAGCGGCTGGTGCCGCGGCAAGACAACAAGGGCCGGTACGCTGCGGTGGAAATCATGCTCAATTCACCGCTGATCTCCGATCTGATCTTCAAAGGCGATGTCGCCGAGATCAAGGAAATCATGAAGAAGAGCACCAACGTCGGCATGCAGACCTTCGACCAGGCCTTGTTCAACGCCTTCGAGGAAAACGTCATCACGCTCGAAGACGCGCTGCGCAACGCCGACTCGCTCAACGACCTGCGTCTGCAGATCAAGCTGCACAGCCAGCGCGCCAAAACACAGGATCTGGCCGCAGGCACCGAGCACCTGACGATTGTTTGACCCACCCCCGCCGCACTGCGCGTGACCCCCTCAAGGGGGCAATGTCTGTGGCCTGGCAAAGCCAGTTCCACGGCATTCTGGGTTTCGGGCACGCGCGACAGGTGCGCCTGTTGTCCCGTATGCAACGCGACTTGTGTGATGTCGCGGCGGTATGTCAGCGAACTGGTTGAAAATCCCCCGCATGAACACCATCGCCGAACGCAGTTACCAGCCCGTCAAACCCCAGCGCGTTGCCTTCCTGGGGCTGGGTGTCATGGGCTATCCCATGGCTGGTCATCTGGCGCGAGCTGGCCACTCGGTCACGGTCTACAACCGCACGCAGGCCAAGGCGCAGGCCTGGTGCACCGACTTTGGCGGCCAGCACCGTGGCACACCGTGCGAAGCCGCCAAGGGCGCGGCCATCGTGTTTTCTTGCGTCGGCAACGACGACGATCTGCGCGCCATCACCCTCGGTGCCGACGGCGCCTTTGCTGGCATGGAACCCAGTGCCATCTTCGTCGACCACACCACCGCTTCGGCCGACGTGGCGCGGCAACTGGCCGAAGCGGCCAAGACGCTTGGGCTGAGCTTTGTCGATGCGCCGGTCTCGGGCGGTCAGGCTGGCGCGCAGAACGGCGCGCTCACGGTGATGTGTGGCGGCGAGTTGGCCGCGTTCGAGGCAGCGCAGCCGGTGGCCCTGGCGTTTTCCCGCGCCTTCACCCTCATGGGCCCCAGCGGCGCCGGGCAGCTCACCAAAATGGTCAATCAGATCTGCATCGCCGGCCTGATTCAGGGGCTGGCCGAGGGCGTCGCCTTTGGCCAGAAAGCCGGGCTGGACATGAACCAGGTGCTCGATGTGATCGGCAAGGGCGCCGCTCAGAGCTGGCAGCTCGACAACCGAGGCAAAACCATGGTGGCCGACCAGTTCAAATTTGGCTTTGCGGTGGACTGGATGCGCAAAGACCTGGGCCTGGTGCTCGACGAGGCCAAGCGAAACGGCGCGCGCTTACCAGTGACCGCGCTGGTGGACCAGTTTTATGCCGACATCCAGGCCGCTGGCGGCAACCGCCTGGACACCTCCAGCCTGGTCAAAAGATTGAGGTAGTGCCCGCCGCCGCCTTTGGCTTCACAGCCCCATTCAGAGGGAGATGCCAGAGGCTCAGAAAGGCGAACTTCACGCTGCGATGGCACACAACGCCACAGGTCAGCAGCCGTGCCTCCTGGGCTCACTTCACCGGCGATGCCTTTGCGTCGCTTGCCGGCGCGGGCTGCGGCTGCGTGCGGGCCAGCTCCTCGGGGGCAACGATCTCCAGCATGCGCACCACGCGTTGCACGCCTTGGGTGTTGCGGGCGATGGCGGTGGCGCGCTCAGCCTCGTTTTGTGTCACCCGGCCCATGAGGTAGACGGTGCCCCGGGTGGTCACCACCTTGAATGCGCTGGCCGGCACATTGCGGGCATCGATCATGGTCGCCTTGATGCGCCCGGTGACCAGCGCGTCGGCTGAGCGTTGGGTCAGCGAGGTTGCGCTCATCACCCCGAGCTCGTTGACGATGCTGCGCACGTTTTCCACCCCGGCCACGGTCTGCTCCACCAAGGCCTTGTCTTGCTCGGTGGACACTTCGCCGGTGAGCAGCACCTGCCGGTTGTAGCTGGTGACGCTAGCGTTGCCACGGTCTCCCATCACATCGCGCAAGCGGTTGGCTGCGCGCAACTCAATGCCCTGGTCTTCGAGCTGGGCGCCCGAGGTGCGGCGATCCACCGCAACCATGGCCGTGGTCATGGCACCGCCAATGACCAGCGGCGCGCAAGCGCTCAGGACGCTCCCCATCAGCACGGCCCCCAGGCCGAGACTGGCGAGCCGGCCCATGCGGCGGGACAAAACTTTCTTCATACGGTGTTCTCCTGTTCGGGATCGATGGTGTCGGGCAGGCCCAGCAGCTGGGCGTCCACCCCGTCGCAAATGCAATGCAGCACCAGATGGTGCACTTCCAAAATTCGGGCCGGCATCTCGTGGGGCACGCACACCTGCACATCGGTGTCGCGCAGCCGCTTGGCCAATTCGCCGCCGCGCGCGCCCGTGAGTGCCAGCACGGTCATATCGCGCTCGTGTGCCGCGTCCACCGCAGCCAGCACATTGGGCGAATTGCCGCTGGTGGAGATCGCCAGCAGCACATCACCTGCCTGACCGAGCGCACGCACCTGGCGCGAAAACACCGAGCGGGCGTCAAAATCGTTGCTGATGCCGGTCAGCACCGAGGCATCGGCACACAAAGAAAGCGCCGCCAGCTCGGGACGCTCGCGGTCGTAGCGACCGATGAAACTGGCCGCAAACTGCTGCGCTGCCGCAGCCGAAGCGCCGTTGCCGCAGGTCAGTACCTTGCCGCCGCCCGTGACGCTGGCCATCACCGCGCCCACCGCCGCTTCCACCTGGGGCGCGAGCGTCTGCGCGCACTGGTACTTCAGGTCGGCGCTGTCGATGAATTGTTGTTGGATCCGTTGCACAAGCATGGGGCGATCATAGTCTTGGGGCAGGTGTCAAAAAGTTGTTGGCGCATCGAACGCCGCGCGCAGCCAGGTGATGCAAGCCTCCGCTGGTGGGCCACCCGTTGCAGGGTTCGGGCCTTGCATCAGCACCACATCAAAACGGCACGCAGGTTCAGATCCGAGACGCAGCAAAAAGTGCCGCGCCGCCAGCACAATGCGCTGTTGCTTGATGGGCGTGACGCTGCCGGCCGCGCCGCCCTGGCTGGCACTGGCGCGCTGGCGCACCTCGACGAACACCAGCGTGCCGTCGGGCTCGCGCATAATCAAATCGATCTCGCCACCGCCGCGACCCGGGGTCTTGAAATTGCGCTGCACCAGGCTCAGCCCATGCGCTTGCAAGTGGGCCAGGGCCGCGTCTTCAGCGGCATCTCCGCGCTGCTTGGTGCTGCTGTTTGTGGCCTTGGCGACCACAGCTGGCGGCGTTTTGCGCACCAGCCATGCCTTCGGGTTGAACACCATTGTCCGCACACGCCCCTTCCCTGTTGAGCACCGCCAGCGCGTTCGCCGGCCAGCAGCATTATCCGCAGGGCGCGCTTTACTTGGTGGCCACGCCGATCGGCAACCTGGCCGACATCGGGCTGCGCGCGCTGCACCTGCTGTCGCTGGTCGACACCGTGGCCTGTGAAGACACGCGCCACACCGCCTCGCTGCTGCAAGGCTACGGGCTGCACAAGCCACTGCTCGCACTGCACGAACACAACGAGGCCGAGGCGGCGCAGACGGTGGTGCAGCGCCTGCGCGAAGGCCAGCGAGTGGCCTATGTGAGCGACGCTGGCACGCCCGGCGTGAGCGATCCGGGCGCGCGGCTGGTGGCGCTCACCCAGGCCGCCGGCCTGCGCTGTGTGCCCATTCCCGGCGCGAGCAGCCTGACAGCCTTGCTCAGCGTGGCCGGGCTGGGCGGCGGCTCAGGCCGGTTTGTGTTCGCCGGTTTTCTCTCGCCCAAGGCGGTCGAGCGCCAACGCGAGGTGCAAGCGATCGGAGAAGACGCGCGCGGCTGCCTGCTGCTGGAGGCGCCACACCGCATCGAGGCGCTCGCCAGTGCGCTGGGCGCGCTGGGTGCGCGCCGCGTCACGGTGGGCCGCGAGCTCACCAAACAGTTCGAAGAGGTGGCTGAGGTCGCCGCGCAAGACCTGCGCGCCTGGCTGCAGATGAACCCGCACCGCACGCGAGGCGAGTTTGTGTTGATGGTGCATCCGCAGGTTGCTGCGACCGATGACGGCGCGCTCTCGACCGCCGCGCTGCGCACACTCGACCTGCTGCTGGCCGAGCTGCCGCTGAAGACAGCAGTGCGCCTTTCAGCAGAGATTTCTGGCGAGCCGCGCAACGCACTGTACAACGCGGCATTGACGCGCCGGTCGGCCCGCGACGACGTTAACGGCGAGTGAAGTCGGCCTCCACCGGGGTGTCGTCGCCGCGGCGCGAGGTGTTGCTGACTTCGGTGGCCTGCACATCGACCACGTCGGCCGGCGGTTCGCCACGCGCGGCAGCCGGCCAAGCGCCCTGCGTGTAGCGCTTCGACTGCTCGCGCATGCGGGTGAACATGACCACCGGCGCCGGCTTGCGCCCGGTCACCAGCGACCACAGCGACACCAGCACCACGGCCACCAGCGCCGCGAGCAAAAAGCTCACCACGAACACGGAAGCTGCCAGCACCAACAGCAGCTTGATCGCGCCGGCCAGGAGACGCCCCAGGAGATCGGTGAGAGAGTTCATTGAAGTCAGAGCGCCACAGCGCCAGCGGAGTTCCGGGACGGGAAACAGAGAGCCTCGAGTGACTCGGTGAAGATGGCAGGAGCGGGAGCCCCAGCCACCCACGAAAAGCCGCGGGCATGTTCAGTCGGTTGCGAAACGACACCCACTGGCGTTGTCCAAATAAGGTCATTGTGCCGATTTGCAATGGCACGCTGCTGGGAACCTTGGGGGCTGCGGCTGCGCCAGGCATGGGCACATGCCATGCGTCAGGGCCAAGCCACGGCGCGCTGCTATGCTCAAAAATTGCCCGTCTGAGCTCACGCCATTTGCACCATGAAACGTATCTCCCAGTACTTCTTCCGCGGCCTCATCACCTTCCTGCCGGTGGTGCTCACCGTCTACCTGCTGGTGCTGTTCATCTCCTGGATTGAGGGCAGCGCCATGGCCCTGATCCGTCCGGTGCTGGGCGATTTCTATCTTCCAGGCCTGGGCATTGCGCTGGGCGCTGGCGTGATCCTCGCGCTGGGTTTTCTGGTGTCGCAGCCCATCAGTGCACGCCTGTTGTCCTGGGTGGAGCTGCCGTTCACCAATTTGCCGGTGGTCAAAAGCATCTACACCTCGTTGAAGAATTTCGCCGACTATTTCGCACCGCACGACAAACCGGCACAGCAGGTGGTTTTGCTCAGCATGCCGGGGCACGAGCTGTCGATCGTGGGCCTGGTCACGCGCCAGTCGCTCAAGGGCCTGCCGCGAGGGCTTGGTGATTTGGACGACCGGGTGGCCGTCTACCTGCCCATGGGCTACATGATCGGTGGCTACACGGTCTTTGTGCCACGAAGCTGGACCTCGCCGATCGACATGTCGGTTGAGGAGGCGATGCGCTCCGCGCTGATCGCGTTCATGGCCTCAAACCCAGGAGACAACAAGGCATGAGCATCCGCAACCTCGACGCGCTGTTTGCACCTGCCTCGGTCGCTGTCTTTGGAGCCACGCTGCGCCCGGCCAGTGTCGGGGGCACGGTGTGGCGCAACCTGAGCGCCGACTTCAAAGGCCGGCTGTACGCGGTCAACCCCAAACACGCCCATCTCAACGGCGTGCCCACCTTTGCCAACGTGGCATCGCTGCCCGAAGCGCCCGATCTGGCGGTGATCTGCACCCCAGCTGCCACGGTGGCGCCACTGATCGCTGAGCTCGGCGCGCGTGGCACGCGCGCGGCCATCGTGATCACCGCCGGCCTGGACAAGGCACAGAAGCAGGCCATGCTCGACGCCGCGTGGGTGCACACGCTGCGCATCCTCGGGCCCAACTGCATCGGCATGCTGGCGCCCCACGTCGGTCTCAATGCCAGCTTCTCGCACATTGGCGCCTTGCCCGGCGAACTGGCGTTTGTGTCGCAGTCGGGCGCGCTGGTCACTGCCATGCTCGACTGGGCCGGCTCGCGTGGCATCGGCTTCTCACACTTTGCCTCGCTCGGCGAACACGCCGACATCGATTTCGGCGACCTGCTCGACTTCCTGGGAAGCGACCCCAAGACGCGTGCCATCCTGCTCTACATCGAGAGCGTGGAGGCGTCGCGCAAGTTCATGTCGGCAGCGCGCGCTGCGGCGCGCAACAAGCCGGTGATCGTGGTGAAGGCCGGGCGCTCGGCTGCCGGTC
>JBBSDB010000176.1:0-7914 GCA_038249735.1 Burkholderiales bacterium | reverse complement strand
GGCGCATCATCAACATCACCAGCAGCGCGGTCAAAGCGCCAATCGACATCCTCGGCTTGTCGAACGGCGCGCGCAGCGGCCTCACCGGATTTGTCGCGGGCGTCTCGCGCAGCGGCCTGGCCGCGCAGGGCGTGACCATCAACAACCTGCTGCCCGGCGCCTTCGACACCGACCGCCTCAAGGCGACGATGGAAGGTGCTGCAAACAAGACCGGCCAGACCATTGAAGCGGTGATGGACGCGCGCCGCAAGACCATCCCCGCCCGCCGCTTTGGCAACCCGCAAGAGTTCGGCGCCATCTGCGCGTTTCTGTGCAGCGTGCACGCGGGCTACATGACGGGCCAGAACGTGCTGGCCGATGGCGGGGCATATCCGGGAACCTACTGAGGCATCAGCGCCGAGCGTTCACCACAATCCCGCTCACGATCAGCAAAAACCCCAGTGCGTGGTACATGCGCGGCATCTCGCCCAGCAGCGTGGCCGACAGCAGTGCCGCAAACAGCGGCGTGAGGTTGGAGAAAAAGCCGGCAATGGTCGGGCCGACCCGGCCCACGCCAGCGCTCCAGGCTCGATAGGCAAGCAGCGACGGGCCCACTGCCACATAGACCAGGGCCAGCAACAGTGGCCAGCCCCAGACGATATGGGGCTGGCCAGCGGTGGCTGGCGGCAGTGTCAGCCATTCGCCGGCGCTCAGCAGGCCCGACCAAGCCACGCCGAAAACCACCTGGGCGAGCAGAAAGGCCGCCCAGTCGGCCTTGATCGCGGCGGGCTCTGAGCCTGCGGGTGGCCGGGCGAGTTGCCAGCTGTAAGCCGCCCAGACCAGGGAGGCCAACAGCATCCATCCGTCACCCGGCACCAGCTGCACCGCGAGCAGTTGCGACACATCGCCACGCGACAGCACCACCGCCACACCGCTGAGCGACAGCACAGCGCCCAGCGCGGCACGGCGCGAGATGGACACGCCGTAAAACATGCTGCCCAGCAGCAACATCCAGATCGGTGTGGCTGCGGCCACCAGGGTCACGTTGATGGGGGTCGAGGTCTTGAGCGCCAGGTATTGCAGGGCGTTGTAGAGCCCTGCGCCCAGCAGGCCCAGCAAGGCAAAGCGGCGCCAGTGGGGCCACATCCCGCTGTGGCGCCGCAGCACCCAGCCAGCCAGCGGCAGCAGCAGCAAAAAAGCCAGCGACCATCGCACAAAATTGAGCGTGACCGGCGGGATCACGCCCTGCATCATCCGGCCCACCACCGCATTGCCGGCCCACATCAGGGGCGGGATCAGCAACAGGGCGACGGTGCTGGCGGTGAGCTGACCGGAGGCAGGGGATGACATGAGTGGGACTGTAACAACGCCCAGGCTTTTTGACTGGCGCAGCGTGATGCGCGGTGTCGCACAGGCGCGGCGAATCCGTGGCAGCATGTGGGCCCTTTTCCAAAACATGTCGCCGGATCACCGGCCAGGAGACCCCATGACCCAGACCAGCCGCGCCGTGCGCATCCATGCCACCGGTGGCCCCGAGCAGCTCGTGCTCGACACCGTGCCAGTGGGCGAGCCCGGTCCTTCTGAGGTGCGCATTCGTCATCACGCGATCGGCCTCAACTACATCGACGTTTACCAGCGCAGCGGCCTGTATCCCAACACCATGCCGCTGGCACTCGGCATGGAAGGCGCTGGCGTGATCGAGGCGATTGGCGCCGGCGTGACGCACCTCAAGGCCGGCGACCGCGCCGCCTACGCCGCCAATCCACCAGGCAGCTACTGCGATGTGCGCGTGATGCCGGCGATGAACGTCTGCAAGCTGCCGGATGGCATAGCCTTCGAGACCGGCGCGGCCATGATGCTCAAGGGCTTGACCGCGCAGTACCTGCTGAAGAAATGCCTGCCGGTGGAGGGTCTGCAGGCGGGCGACTTCGTGCTGTTCCACGCTGCGGCTGGCGGCGTGGGGCTGATCGCCTGCCAGTGGGCCAAGTCGCTGGGCCTGCGGTTGATCGGCACCGCGGGGTCCGACGAAAAATGTGCGCTGGCCCGCGAACACGGCGCCGAGTTCACCATCAACTACCGAACCGAAGACTTCGCTGCGCGGGTGAAAGAGATCACCGGCGGCAAGGGCGTGAAGGTGGTTTACGACTCGGTGGGCAAGGACACGTTTGACAAGTCGCTCGACTGCCTGATGCCGTTTGGCCTGATGGTGAGCTTTGGCAACGCCAGCGGCCCGGTGGCGCCGTTCGCGCCTGGCATCCTGGGCCCCAAGGGCTCGCTGTACGTGACGCGCCAAACGCTGTTTTCCCACATCACCAGCCGCGAGCGCACCCAGGCCATGGCCGACGATTTGTTTGCGGTGGTGGAGAGCGGCCAGGTGAAGATCCGCATCGACCAGCGCTTCCCGCTGACCGAGGTGCAGGCCGCGCACAAGAGCCTGGAGGCCCGCGCCACCACGGGTTGCACCGTGTTGCTGCCCTGACTCTGCCTGCCTCCAGGCCAGAAAAAAACCCGGCGATCAGGCCGGGTTTTTTTGTGTGCCCTGCCTGGCCTCAGGCTGTGGCGGGTACCGGCGCCACCTCGGCCAGTGCCGCCTCCAGGTGTTGCAGTGTGGTCGGCACGTCGTGCCACTTGTCCAGGCCAAACAGACCAATGCGAAAGGTACGGAAATCGGCCGGCTCGTCGCATTGCAGCGGCACACCGGCGGCGGTTTGCAGACCCTGGGTCAGGAATTTTTTGCTCGACTGAATCTCGGGGTCGGTGGTGTAGCTCACCACCACGCCCGGCGCCTGGAAGCCTGGTGCGGCCACGCTGGGAAAGCCGTGATGCTCCAGCAGCGCGCGCACCTGGCGGCCCAGCGCGATCTGCTCCTCGCGCACCTTGGCATAGCCGTAGGCCTCGGTCTCATTCATGGTGTCGCGCAGTCGCACCAGTGCGTCGGTCGGCAAGGTGGTGTGGTACGCATGGCCGCCGCCTTCGTAGGTTTCCATGATCTGCAACCACTTCTTCAGGTCCATCGCGAAGGTGGTGCTTTGGGTGCCATCGATGGCGGCTCGGGCGCGCTCGCTCAGCATCACCATCGCACAGCAGGGCGAGCTGCTCCAGCCCTTTTGCGGCGCGGAAATGAGGATGTCCACGCCGGTGGCAGCCATGTCCACCCACATCGCACCGGAGGCAATGCAGTCAAGCACAAAGAGGCCGCCGACCGCGTGCACCGCGTCGGCCACCTCGCTCAGGTAGTCGTCGGGCAGGATCATGCCGGCGGCGGTTTCCACGTGGGGCGCGAACACCAATGCGGGTTTTTCCTTGGCTATCGCGGCCTTCACCTCGGCTATCGGCATGGGCGCCCAGGGCGCTTGCGAGCCTTCGCTGGTGCGCTTGGCTTTCAACACGCTGTGGCTCGCCGGGATGCTTCCCATCTCGAAGATCTGCGTCCAGCGGTAGCTGAACCAGCCGTTGCGGATCACCATCACGTGTTTGCCACTGGCAAACTGCCGCGCCACCGATTCCATGCCGAAGGTGCCGCTGCCGGGCACCAGCACCGCAGAGTGGGCGCCATACACGCGCTTGAGCATGGCCGAGATGTCGGTCATCACGCCCTGAAAGCGCGTGGACATGTGGTTGAGCGCGCGGTCGGTGTAGACGACCGAGAATTCGAGCAGACCATCGGGGTCGATCTGGGGCAGCAATCCGGGCATGGGTGTCTCCTGTCTGGTGCCGTTTTGGCGCGCGGTTGCGCGGGACGGCTGGCCCTTGACGTTAGCACAGGGTCGACGCGCTGCGAAGCGCTCGGAGTGGTTGCGGTGCAGCGGGTGGCATCGCCTCAGGGGATGCTTGGCGGCTCGGGTTCGCGCAGGCGGCTGGGCGCCAGCGCACCCGCGGAATCTAGGATGGGGTAGGCCAGCGAGCAGATGTTGGAGTTGATGCGCTTGAAATCGCTGATGAGGTCGATGTGCAGCGAGCTGGTTTCCATGCTGGGCATGCTCTGGGCCGACAAGCGATCCAGATGGGCGCTGGCGTACGCCCGTTCCAGGTCGCGAAACCGCCCCTTTTCCTCCAGCAGGCGCTGGGCGTCGTGCATGTTGTTGCTGAGGAAAACGCCCATGGCCAGCCGCAAGTTGGCGAGCAGGCGCTCGTGCATCGCCTCGATTTCGGCCATGCCAGCTTCGGAGAATTCGCGGCCTTTGCGGATTTTTTTGTCTTCAATGCTTTGTAGCACCCGCTCGACCATGTCGCCGATTTGCTCCATGTTGATGGTGAAGCTGATGATGTCGGCCCAGCGTCTGCCCTCGGCGTCACCGAGCTGCTCGCGCGAGAGCTTGGTCAGGTAGTACTTGATCGCGCTGTAGAGCGAGTCGACCGCGTCGTCGATCTTGCGCAGCTCCTGCGAGAGCTGCAAATCGTTGGTCTTGATGACGGTGATCACACCGCGCAGCATGGTTTCCACCAGGTCGGCCTGGTGCAGCGCTTCACGTGCGGCGCAGGAAATGGCCAGCGAGGGCGTGGCCAGGGCAGACGGGTCGAGGTGGTTGGGCCGGCTGAGCGCATCGCCGCCGGCGTCCTGCAAGGGCAGTACCTTCTCCACCAGCGCCGCCACGGGTCGGGTGAGCCCGATGAACAGCGCGGCCACCAGCAGGTTGAAGCTCAGGTGGAACAGCACGGTGAGCAAGGCTGGATCGGGCGCCAGCGGCTGCACCAGCGCCAGCCACAGTGGAATCAAGCCGGTGGCGATAGCAACGCCCATTACCTTGAAAAGTAGATTGCCCAGCGGCACCTGGCGCGTGGCGCGGCTGGCATTGAGCGTGGTGAGCACCGCCAAAAGACCGCTGCCCAAGTTAGCGCCCAGCACCAGGCCCAGCGCCACGTCGATGCCCACCACCTGGGTGGCCAGGGCGGCAGTCAGCAGCACCACCGCGAGGCTGGAGTAAGCCAGCACGGCCAGCGTCGCGCCCAACAGGATCTCCAGCAGGCGGTCGCTGGTGAGCGAGGCCAGCATCATCTGCACCGCCGGGCTGCTGGTGAGTTGCGCGGTGCTCTGGCTGACCAGCTGCAGCGCCAGCAGGATCAAACCCAAACCGATCAGCACCCGGCCCACGTCGCCCACCCGTGTCCCCTGGCGCGCCACAAACAGCGACACGCCAACAAAGATGCACAGGGGCGATAGCCACGACAGATCGAAGGAAAAGACCACCGCCATCACAGCGGTGCCCACATCGGCGCCCAGCATCACAGCCAGAGCCGCAGGCAGAGCGATCAAGCCGCGCTCGACGAACGAAGCGGTGATGAGCGCGGTGGCGGTGCTCGACTGCACCACGGCGGTGACACCCAGGCCCGAGAGCGCCGCGGTGAAGCGGTTGCCGGTGCTGACCGCGAGGATTTGACGCAGGTGGCTGCCAAAGACGCGGAGCACGCCGGTGCGCACCAGGTGGGTGCCCCAGACCAGCAGCGCAATGGCTGCCAAAAGATCCAACAGGTGTTTCATCGTGACAGTTCACTGTACCCCCGGGTTGGGGTTGAGCAGTGTCGGCTTGCAGATTCCCGCTCGAAGGTGCTACCGGGCGCGGCGCACGCGCAGGATCTCGTCAAGGATGAGACAGAAGGCGCCGACCGAAATACCGATGTCGGCGATGTTGAACGAGGGGAAGTGGCCGCCGTGGAAGATGCCGCTCAGCAAACTGAAGTGAAAATCGAGCCAGTCGATCACATAGCCATGCACCACGCGGTCGATCACGTTGCCGATCGCCCCGCCCAGAATGCAGGCCAGGGCAAACGAGAACAGTGTCTGCTCGCTGTGCGAGCGCAGCATCCAGACGATAAAAATCGCCGCACCGATGCCAATCGCCGTGAAGAACCAGCGCTGCCAACCACCCGCACCGGCCAGGAACGAGAACGCGGCGCCCGGGTTGTGCACCCGCACCACGTTGAAGAACGAGGTGACGTAGGTGCTGTCGCCCAGCTGGTAGTAGCCCAGGATCAGCGCCTTGGTGAACATGTCGGCCACCAGGATGATCGCGGCCAGGCCGATCCAGGGCCAGAAGCTGTTGTTTTTGGTGGCCATCATGCGACCCTTCGGATTTCGCCAGCGCCGCTGCCCGCCGCTTCCGCGAGGTTGCTCACGCAGCGCCCGCAAATAGTGGGATGGGCCGCGTCAATGCCCACGTCGTCGGTGTAATGCCAGCAGCGCTCGCACTTGATGGCGGTGCTGGGCGTGACGGCAACCGCCAACTCGGGCCCGTCAACCACGGTCGCGGTCGAGGTGATGGTGACGAAGCGCAGGTCGTCACCGAGCGAACGCAGCAGAGCCGCGTCGTCGGCGCCAGCGGTGATGGTCAGGGCTGCTTGCAGGGAAGCACCAACGGCACCTGCGGTGCGCACGTCTTCGATCGCCTTGTTGGCCGTGTCGCGAATCGCGCGGATGCGCGACCACTTGGCCAGCAACGCCTCGTTGGGCGCGGGCAAGGCGGAGAAGGTCTCGAAAAAGATCGAGCCTTTGTTTTGCGTGCCCGCCAATACCGGCCAGGCTTCCTCAGCGGTGAAGCTCAGAAACGGCGCCATCCAGCGCAGCATGGCGTGGGAGATCTGGTGCAACGCGGTCTGAGCGCTGCGGCGGGCCAGCGATTTCGGCGCGGTGGTGTAGAGCCGGTCTTTCAGCACGTCCAAATAGAACGCACCCAGGTCTTCCGAGCAGTAGATCTGCAATTTGCTGACCACAGGATGGAATTCGTAAACGTCGAAGTGCGCGCGGATCTCGGCCTGCAGCTCAGCAGCGCGCGCCAGCGCGTAGCGGTCGATCTCCAGCATCTGATCCAGCGGTACCGCGTCCGTGGCCGGATCGAAGTCGCTCACGTTGGCCAGCAGGAAGCGCAATGTGTTGCGGATGCGGCGGTAGGCGTCCACCACGCGGGCGAGGATTTTCTCGTCGATGTTGAGGTCGCCCGAGTAGTCGGTGCTGGCCACCCACAGGCGCACGATTTCGGCGCCGAGTTTGCTGGTCACGCTTTGCGGCTCCACCGTGTTGCCCAGGCTCTTGCTCATCTTGCGGCCCTGGCCGTCGGTGGCGAAGCCGTGGGTCAGCAGGCCTTTGTAGGGCGCGCGGTCGTAAAGCGCGCAGCCCAGCAGCAGCGAGCTGTGGAACCAGCCGCGGTGCTGGTCGTGGCCCTCCAGGTACAGATCGGCCTCCGGCCCCTCGGCGTGGAAGGCGCCGTTCGGGTAAGCATGAGCGTGGCTGCCGCGCAGCACATGCTGGAAGGTGGAGCCGGAGTCGAACCAGACCTCCAGGATGTCGGTGCTTTTGGTGTAGTGCGGTGCGTCGTCGGCACCCAGAATCTCCTCCACCGTGACGCGGCTCCAGGCTTCGATGCCGCCTTGCGCCACGGTGTCGGCCGCCTGATCCAGGATGGCCATGGTGCGCGGATGCAGCTCGCCCGAATCCTTGTGCAGGAAGAAGGGCACTGGCACGCCCCAGCTGCGTTGGCGGCTGATGCACCAGTCGGGCCGGTTGGCGATCATGTCGCGCAGGCGGGTCTTGCCGTTCTCGGGGTAGAAATGGGTGTGATCGATGGCGCCGAGTGCGAGCTGGCGCAGCGTCTTGGGCGCCTTGTCTTTCGTGAACACACCCTCGCCCTCGTCCATGCGAATGAACCACTGCGCCGCGGCGCGGTAGATCACCGGCGTTTTGTGGCGCCAGCAGTGCGGGTAGCTGTGGGTGATGGGCACGATGGCCATCAGGCGCCCGGCGTTTTTCAATGCTTCCAGGATGACGGGCACGGCCTTCCAGATGTGCAGGCCGCCGAACAGCGGGAAGTCGGCCGCGTAGGTGCCGTTGCCCTGCACCGGGTTCAGGATGTCGTCGTAAGCCAGGCCGTTGGCGATGCAGGAGTTGAAGTCGTCCACGCCGTAGGCGGGCGAAGAATGCACGATGCCGGTGCCGTCGGCGTC
>JBBSDB010000175.1:0-7966 GCA_038249735.1 Burkholderiales bacterium | reverse complement strand
CTCAACGGTCTTCGCCAGATCGATCGCCCTGCCGCGCTCACACTGCGCTTCCCAGGCCAGGATCGCGGCTGGGCGCTGCTGACCGCGATGACGAGCGACACCGCCACCCTCCAGGTGGGCGATCAGCGCTGGCTGATGCCGCTCACCGCCCTGGCGGACATCTGGCGCGGCGAGTACACCACCCTGTGGCGGCTGCCGCCGGGCCAGCCAGGCCGACTGGGCAACGGCAACAGCGGGCCGGCCGCCGTCTGGGCCACGCAGCAGCTGGAGCAGCTGCAGGAGCGCGGCGACCTGCCCGCCAGCGCGATCAGCTTCGACCAGAAGGTGCGCGCGTTTCAAGAGGCCCACGGTCTTGAGACCGACGGCATCGCCGGCCCCATGACCTTCATGCTGGTGAACCTCGCCGCCGGCGTGGCCGAGCCGCGCCTGAGCAAGGCCTCGGCGTCCTGACCCACCCATGTCTTACATCCTCGACGCACTCAAGCGGGCCGACGCCGAACGCGAGCGCGGCCATGTGCCCGGCCTGCACACCCGCACCACACCCGAGTTCGACACACCGGCGGGCGGGGCTGGTCGCATGGCGCAGCTGGGGCGGCTGATCGCGCTGGCTGCGCTGATCGCGCTGGGCGCGGTGCTGTGGTGGTGGCTGCGGGCGGCGCCCCCTGCTGCGCCGGTTGTTCCCGCAGTGACACCCGCCGTGCAGGCGCCAGCGGCGCCGACCAACCCGCCGCCTGAGCCCAGCGGCAACCCGACCAGCAACACCGCCCCGCCCGTGCTGCCCATCCTCGCGCCCCCGCCGCCGCGCGCGCCTGCCAGAGCTGCGGCTTCCGCGCCCGCCGAGCCAGCCACACCGGCCCAACAGGCGCTCGGCGAAACCCCCGCCGCAGCGCCGCAGGTCGCCCCCAACGCAGCGGCACCCGGCGCCGCCCCGGCGGCCGCGACCGCGACCGAAGTGCGCAGCTTCGCCGAGCTCAGCCCGGAAGCCCGCGCTCGACTGCCTGCGGTCAATGTCAGCGGCTCCACCTACTCCAAGAACCCGACCCTGCGCATGCTCATCGTCAACGGCAAGGTGGTGCAGGAAGGCGGCGAAATCGGGCCTGGCCTCACGCTGGAAACCATCGAGCAGCGCTCGGCCGTGCTCAACCACCAGGGCCTGCGCTACCGCATCGGCTACTGAGAGTCTTTTGCTCATGCCCGCTCACCACGCCAACACCCACCCGCTCGGCGTTACAAATGCGCGCCGTGGCCCGAGCCACGGCTGTGCTTTGCGCCTGGATGGGCTGCGTTTTGGCGCGTTGCTCGGGTACGCCCTAAAAACTCTCAGCCTCTGAGCACATGTCGAACACACCGGCTGCCGACGCTTTCGTTCTCTGCGCCGAGGCACTGCGCTTCGCCTGGCCCGACCAGCGGCCGCTGTTGGACGGCCTCGCGCTCGCCCTGGGCCCGGGTGTGCACCTGCTGCGCGGCGAAGACGGCTGCGGCAAAAGCACCGCGCTGGCGCTGCTGGCCGGCGAGCGAGTGGCGCAGAGCGGCAGGCTGCGGGTGGCGGGCGTGTTGCTGCAGGAAAACCCGGCGGCTTACCGCCAGGCGGTCTTCTGGATCGCGCCCAACAGCGTCGATTTCGACGCGGTCAGCGCCACCGAGGCCTGGGCCACGCTGGGCGCACGCTACCCTTCTTTCAACCCCACGCTGCTGGCCGAACTGGCCGATGCTTTCGGCCTGACAGGACACACCCACAAGCCGCTCTACATGCTCTCGACTGGCAGCAAACGCA
This sequence comes from Burkholderiales bacterium, assembly GCA_038249735.1. Taxonomy (GTDB): domain Bacteria; phylum Pseudomonadota; class Gammaproteobacteria; order Burkholderiales; family Burkholderiaceae_C; genus Hydrogenophaga. Next base: position 6,192 of record JBBSDB010000175.1, on the reverse strand, counting down.
AGGTGTGGTTGTGTGCCGCGTTTGCAGCCGGTGCACCGCTCACACTGATCGACCAGCCGTTTGCTGCGCTCGACGCGCCCTCGATCCGGCTGCTGCGCGAACTGCTCACCGAAGCCAGCGAGCACCCCAGCCGCGCCTGGCTGCTGGCCGATCACGAAGCGCCAGCAGGCATTGCAATTGGCACGGTGATTGACCTGTAGAAGGCTCGCCTCACATCGGCAGGTCGGTCTGGGTCCAGAAGCGCTCCATGGCAATGTAGGTGTAGGAAGCTGTCCACCCGATCAGCAGCAGGCCGTTGAGCGCTTCGGCGCCCGCCAGCAGGCGGATCGGGCCCACCGGCGTGAGGTCGCCAAAGCCCAGCGAGGTGTAGGTCTCCGCCGAGAAATACAGGCAGCTCTCCAGTGAAAACCCGGCACTGCCAACCAGGGTGCCCACCGCCAGCCATCGAACCAGCCCATACAGCGCCAGGCCGTAAAGCAGCACCTCGAACGCATGGGCCGCCACCGCGCTGAAGAACACCACCAGCAGCTTGGAGCGGCGCGGAATGCGCAGGCCAGGCAAGCGCGTGTTCAGTGCATCGAGCACCTCGTAGTGCACCAGCGCGGTCAAGGCAATGAGCGCAAGGCAGGCGAATGCAGCGGCGAGCATGTCAGGCTCCTTTGAGCAAAAGATGGTTCATCGCCACACCAGTCCCTTGAGTCCGCCGGAGATCAGTGCCGCCACATCAAGCAACACAGCAGGCAGGCTCAGCCCGCCGGGCGCCATCAGGTATTTGGGCTGCCAGCGCGGCGCGAACTTGGCCTTGTAGGCGCGCAGTCCCTGAAAGTTGTAGAAGTGCTCACCGTGGCGGTACAGCAAGGTGCCCAGCCGGTGCCACAGGGGTGCCAGCGGGTGCGTGTCCAGGCCCGAGAGCGGTGCCATGCCGAGGTTGAACTGCGCATAGCCTTGCTGCGCGCCCCAAAGCATGAGCTCGACAAACAGGAAGTCCATCACCGCGCCCGACGACCCCGACCGGTGGCGCATCAGATCGATCGAGATTTCGTGCTTCTCGCCCGAGAGCCAAAGGTTGGCGAACGCGATCACCCGGCCTTCCTGGCGCACCAGCGCGCAGGGAAAGCGCGCCAGATACTCGGGGTCGAAATGCCCCACAGAGAAGCCCTTCTCGCGGGTGTGTTTGTCGGCCAGCCAGGTGTCAGACACCTGAGCGAGCTCGGCCATCAGCGCCGGCTGGTCGCGAAGCGATGCGACCAGCTCAAAGGTGAGCCCGTCGCGCTGGCCGCGACGGTGGGCGTGGCGCAGATCGGCGCGCGTGCTACCGGCCAGCGAAAACTCGGCGAGCGGCACCACCGCTTCCTCGCCAATCTTGATCGCGCCCAGGCCCAGATCGAGATAGCGCCCGATCTGCGACGCCTGCACCTGGTAAAACACCGGCCGCGCGCCGTGCTGGTCTGCCAGTTCGCGAAAGCGCCACACCAGCGCCTCCGCAGCGTCTGCATCGCCCACAGGGTCGCCCATCGCGATCCAGCTCTGGCCGCGCACCTGGTACATCAGAAACGCACGGTCCTGCTCGTCGAACAGCAGGCGTTTGTCGCCCACCAGGGCCAGCGCAGCTTCCGCGTGTGGCGAGGCCGCCACCAAACGCGCGGCCCGGTGCAGTTCGGCCGCATCGGGCTCTGCGGGTTCTGGCCGGCGCGGCTGCAACCAGCGCCAGAGCAGCCAGGCCAGCAGCACCACCGCCACCAGCAAGCTCGCGCGCAGAAAGCGCGGCGCGTCGCCATGCAACGCAAACTGCCACCACAGCGCGTCGGTGTAGGCCACATGCTGGTAGGAAAACAGGCCCAGCCACACGGTGGCACCCAGCACCGCCAGCAACCCCGCCAGCGCCGCCGGTGAGGCGCCGGCAGACCACCAGGCCGCGCGCCGGTGGAAGGCGCTGCGGCTCAGGTACAACCCGGCGAGCACCACCAAGGCCAGCACGGCGGCCACCACATCGAGCCCCCGAAGCAGGGAGAGCGCCGCACCCGCCGCCAGCAGCCAGGCGGTGAGCCGGTACGAGGCATCGACCCGGCGGTACAACCCTTGCGCCAGGATCACCAGCGCCAGACCCACCAGGCTGCCCGCCAGGTGGGACAACTCCAGCACCGGCAGCGGCAGCATCGCGTGCAGCCAGTGCAGGCGCTCCCGCTCGGCCGGCAGGCTGCCGGAGAACAGCAGCACCACCCCGGTCAGGAACACCGCCGCGCTCGACACCGTGGGCGCGGCCCAGGTCAGTACCCGCCGCATGCCGCGCACGCTCCCGCTTACCTTGTGCACCTGACGGACCAGGCGGTGGCGTTGTGAGCGTGCCGCCATGGCGCCGGCCAGCAGCATCGCCAGCGCCAGCGGCAGCAGGAAATACACCACACGGTAAAGCACCATCGCGGCCAGGAGGGCGTCGCGCGGGACCAAAGGCAAGGCCAGCAGCATCACGGTCTCGAACACGCCGAGCCCGCCCGGTACGTGGCTCGCAATGCCCGCCACCAGCGCCAGCACATACACCGCCACAAACACCGGCCACGACAGGCCGGGCTGCGGCCCGAGCAGCAGGTACAGCACCGTGGCCGCTGCCGCCACGTCCACCACCGCCAGACCCAGCTGTTGCCACGCCATGCCGGTGGCGGGCAACTGCAGACGCCAGTGGCGCCAGACCACCGGCGTCTTGCGCAACGAGCCCGCCAGCACGTAGGCCAGCGCCAGCACCACCAGCAACCCACCGAGCGCCTGCACCGCGCCAGGCGCCAGCCGCAGCAGCGCGCTGGCCAACGCCGGCTCCAGCAGCAAGGCCAGGCCGCCGGCAAACCCCAGCCCGACGCCCAGCGTGAGCCCCACCAGCGCGACCATGGCCGCGACCTCCGTGGCACTCAGGCCCCAGGCGATGTAGAGCCGGGCACGTACCGCCCCGGCCGAGACCATCGCCAGGCCCACGTTGTGGCCTACCGCGGTTGCCATGAAAGAAGCCAGGGCCACACGGCGGTAAGGCAGGCGGTGCGACAGGATGCGCAGCGCGAGCACGTCGTAACCGGTGAGCGCGAGGTAGCTCAAGGCCGTGGCCAGCAGCGCGCCGGCCAGTTGCCAGGTACTCAGCCGCCCCAATGCGACGCGGATGTCGGCTGCGTGCAGCCCGGCCAGTTCGTGGTGCAACACCCAGAGCGCGACTGAGAAAAGCAGCAGGCCCGCGCCAGCGGCCAACGCGTGCTGATGACGCGCCAGGCGCTGCCACAGCGCTGTCCGGGCGGTAGGTTCGCGTGCCGCCTGCGGCGCGATCAGGCCGCTCATGCCTCGGGGGTTCCGGTGTCGGTGGTGCCGCGTGTGAGTTCGGTGCGGGCGCTGCGCGCCAGCGCCAGGTAGCGGTTGCGAAACGCGTCCAGGCTTTCTTCTTCGATCTCTTCCAGATCGAGCAAGGCGTTGTGCGCGCCCTGGGTGGCGCGGATCAACTCGTCGAGCTTGATCTGGATGGCGGCCGTGTCGCGGTTCTGGGTGTTCTGAATCAGGAACACCATGAGGAAGGTGACGATGGTGGTGCTGGTGTTGATCACCAGCTGCCAGGTGTCGCTGAAACCGAACAGCGGCCCGGTCACCACCCAGACCAAGATCACCATCACCGCCAGCACAAAGATACGCGGGCGGCCGCAAAAGTGGGCAGCGGATTTGGCAAAGCGCATGTACCAGTTGGTGTTCTTCATGGAAATTCTCCTGTCTTGGGTTTTGGCCTTGCAAGCGAATCGGCCCACTGGCTGGCCCGTGGGAGCCTGCTCTTTGGAACTTACCTCGGTCTTAGGCAGAGCCCCCGCCGACGATTCCATGATGAGCGCAGCGTGCCTTGAGGAACGGGGCACGCTCCACCTGTCGCCGCTGACCCGAAGCCGACGCCGGGCCGCGGTGTTGCACTCACCGCTCGATCAAGATCACTATGATGGACTTCGACCCCCAGCCCGGCTCGGCGTCAACAACTTCATTCATGGCCAATATCCCCGCTGCAAGCGATCCCACCGACGCCGCCTCGATCGCGGGCGACGCAGCGCCGCGGGTGGAACGGCAGACGGGGCCAGACGGCCCGGTACTGGAGGCGCTGGGCGAATGGACCGCCGCTCAGCTGGCCGACGCCCGGCTCTGGCGCGGTCTGCAGGCCAGCTTGAAGCAACACGCGGGTGACAAGCCGGCGGCAAACGCATGGTCGCTGGCGGGCCTGCAAGCCCTGGATCACATCGGTGCGCAGCTGCTCTGGAAGCGATGGGGCCAAGCATGGCCAGCGAAGATCCACACAACCGAGGCCCAGCGCGCGTTGCTTGAACGCGTGGCGCGTTTCACCCAGCCGCCCCAGCGCGCGCCCACGCGCAGCCTGTGGCAGCGCTACCTCGGCCTGGGCGATGGGGTGCTTGCGCTGCTGTCGCACCTGCACAGCTTCATCGGGCTGCTGGGCCAGTTGCTGCTGGACACGCTGCGTTTGCTGCGCGCCCCCACTCGCGCGCCCTGGCGCGACATCTCGGGCCACTTGTTTCATTTCGGTGCCACCGCTCTGCCCATCACCGCGCTGGTCGGCTTTCTGATCGGGGTGGTGCTGGCGTACCTGAGCGCCCAGCAGCTCAGGCAGTTCGGCGCCGACGCCTTCATCGTCGACCTGCTGGGCGTCTCGCTGGTGCGCGAGCTCGGTCCCATGCTGGCAGCGATTTTGGTGGCGGGCCGCTCGGGCTCGGCCATCACGGCGCAAATCGGCGTCATGCGGGTGACCGAAGAGCTCGATGCCATGCGCGTCATGGGCATCTCGCCGGGCTTTCGGCTGGTCATGCCCCGCGCGCTGGCGTTGGCCGTGGCGATGCCCCTCATCAGCCTGTGGACCACCGTGGTGGCGCTGCTCGGTGGCATGGTCGCGGCCGACATCGCGCTGGGCATTTCCCCCACCTTCTTTATCCAGGCGCTGCCCGGGGCGGTGGATCTGGCCAACCTGTGGCTGGCGGTCGGCAAGACCGTGGTCTTTGGTCTGCTGATTGCACTCATCGCCTGCCATTTCGGCCTGCGGGTGGAACCCAACACCGAGAGCCTGGGCAAGGGCACCACCGCTGCTGTGGTGACCTCGATCACCGTCGTCATTCTGGTCGACGCCCTGTTTGCGATCGCCTTCAAGGACCTGGGCGTATGAGCCCCGCGCCTGCCTCAGACCGGCCCCTGGCGGTGGACATCCGCGGCCTGTGGACGGTGTACGGCGGTGGCGATGCGCCCGAGTTCGTGGTGCACCGCGACCTCGATCTGCAAATCGCCCAGGGCGAAATCTTCTCGCTGGTGGGCGGCTCTGGCTCCGGCAAGACCACACTGCTGCGTCACATTCTCGGTCTGGAAACGCCCACCAAAGGCCAAGTCAGCGTGATGGGGCAAGCCACGGGCCAGGCCGATCCGCGCACCGCCGCCAGCCGGGTCGGCATGTTGTTTCAGCAAGGCGCCTTGTTCTCCGCCTTCAGCGTGCTCGACAACATCGCCTTTGCCCTGAGTGAACTCAGACACCTGCCGCCCGATCTCGTGCGTGATGCCGCGCTGGTCAAGCTGCAAATGGTGGGGCTGCAAGCGAAGGACGCGAGCAAGATGCCTGCCGACCTCTCGGGCGGCATGATCAAGCGGGTGGCACTGGCGCGCGCGCTCATCATGGACCCGCCGCTGCTGCTGCTCGATGAGCCCACCGCTGGCCTGGACCCCGAGGGCGCCGATGGCTTTTGCGAGCTGTTGCGCGACATGCACCACGAACTCGGCCTGACCGTCATCATGGTCACGCACGACCTGGATACCTTGCTCGAACTCTCCAGCCGCATCGCCGTGCTGGCCGATCAAAAGGTGGTGGCGGTCGGCACGCCACGCGAAGTGATTGCCACACCGCACCCGTTCATTCAGCACTACTTCGGCGGCGGCCGTGGCCAGCGCGCCATGGCCCTGCTCGACGGGCCATCGCCCAACAACGCCCAACCCCTCGCATCGCCTGCGTAAAGAAAAGTACCCCATGGAAAACAAAGCCCATGCCTTCGCCGCCGGCGCCTTCGTGCTTTTCGTGGCCGCCCTGCTGCTCGCTTTCGCCGCTTGGCTGTCGCGCGACAAACAGGTGGGCGACATCTCCGAACTCTCCACCGCCGAGGCGGTGACCGGATTGAGCGAGCAGGCTGCCGTGCGATT
>JBBSDB010000174.1:0-7991 GCA_038249735.1 Burkholderiales bacterium | reverse complement strand
AGAAATTGGGCGTTTGCTTGATATCTTGTACGGGAAACGTTTTTCAGCGCTGGAAAATCTTGGCCTCGGTCGGCTGTTGAATAAAAATCCCTACTTGTATCGAGCTTTGGGGTTGGGCGATTCATCTGAGTTCATCATGCAGTTGATGATTGCTTTTATTTCCAGTTCAGATGAAACCATTTTTGGTAATGACTTTATTGAGCCGTTGGCGATTTTTTCGGCCAGGCAAAGCCAGCATGCACAAGGTGAGCCGCGCACAGTCACTGTCGGTGCCGGCGCTGGGCAGGATATCGCCATCGAGACTGCGCAAAGTTACCTAGCGATCTCGGTGAAATCAAGTAAAAATATCTTTAATTCGCAAAGCGCGAAGGGGCAAGGAAGCGAATTCCAGGCTTTGCAAGCTCGGTTGAAAAAGATGAATAAGGAATTTAGGCCAATTATTGGCTACGGGTACGGAAGGAAGACCGAGCGCAAGGCATCAACGGTTGAAAAATTGGCAGGCCAAGTGTTTTGGCAGATGTTAACCGGCGAAGCAGACTTTTATCTTCGTATTTCCCGTTCCATGGCGCAGTTCGCGGGCGCGCACGGGCGACAATACAAGGTCCAATTTGAAGTCAAGCATCAACAACTGCTACGTGAGTTCATGATTGATTACGTGGAGCCCAGTGGCCAGATTTCATGGGATAAAGTTGTTGCATTCAATAGTGCAGCCATCAAGCCGAAGAAACCTCCCGTAGTGAACGCTGTCAAAATACTGCGTGGCGCAAAGGCAAAAACAGTTAAGTAAATTTTTTATCAACGGAGAAAAGTATGACGATCAAGATTGGTATCAACGGCTTTGGCCGCATCGGACGCAATGTTTTGCGCTCAGCCCTGTTGAATTTCGACGACATTGAAGTCGTTGCCATCAATGACCTGCTGGAGCCCGCTTACCTGGCTTACATGCTGCAATACGACTCGGTGCACGGCCGTTTCAAGGGCGACGTGTCGGTGGATGGCAACACCCTCATTGTCAATGGCAAAAAAATTCGCCTGACGCAAGAGCGTGATCCGGTCAACCTGAAATGGAACGAAGTCGGCGCTGACATCGTGATTGAAGCCACCGGCATTTTCCTGGACAAGGCGGGTGGCGAGAAGCACCTGGCAGCCGGTGCCAAGAAGGTTATCTTCTCAGCCCCCAGCAAAGACGACACCCCAATGTTTGTGTTTGGCGTGAACGACAGCACTTACGCTGGCCAAGCCATCATCAGCAATGCCTCTTGCACCACCAACTGCCTGGCACCGATTGCCAAGGTCATGAACGACAAATGGGGCATCAAGCGTGGCCTGATGACCACGGTGCACGCCGCTACCGCGACCCAGAAAACGGTCGATGGCCCAAGCAACAAAGACTGGCGCGGCGGCCGTGGCATTCTGGAAAACATCATTCCGAGCAGCACCGGCGCGGCCAAGGCGGTGGGCGTGGTGATTCCCGAGCTCAACAAAAAGCTGACCGGCATGAGTTTCCGCGTGCCCACCAGCGACGTGTCGGTGGTCGACCTCGTGGTCGAGCTCAACAAGGAGGCGAGCTACGCCGAAATCTGCGCCGAAATGAAGGCACAAAGTGAAGGCGCGCTCAAGGGCGTGCTGGGCTACACCAACGACAAGGTGGTGGCGACCGACTTCCGCGGCGAGACCTGCACCAGCGTGTTCGACGCCGACGCCGGCATCGCGCTGGACAGTACCTTTGTCAAGGTGGTGGCCTGGTACGACAACGAATGGGGCTACTCCAACAAGTGTCTGGAGATGGTGCGCGTGGTGGCCAGGTAGGCCCTCTTGTAGCCGCGTCAAAAAAGCGCCTTGGGGCGCTTTTTTGTTGGGTGCTCGCCTCGGTTGTGGCGCATCTGCGACGGCTCGGTTCAGCGCTTTGCAGTGTTTTTTCGGGTGTGCGTGATTTGTCCCCTCTTGTTGGGAGGTTCGCCTTCAGCGAGTGCAGTCACTGCTGTTACAAGATGTGATGGCTGTTCCACTCACGCTGATCTCTCGCTTCGTCGCCCGCTGGGTGTTGGGCCTTGTTGTGTGTGCCGTGGGTGTGTCAGCCGGTGCGCAGGCGCTTCCGAATCAGGGCGCTGTGGCTGGCCTGCTGATTGGGTTCAAGCCGGGGGCCGTCACCATGCCAGATACCGAGCGTGCGCCCGGCCGCTCAGTACGCGAGGGTACAGCCGCGCAGGCGCACGAACGCCGCACTGCCCTGGAGGGGCGGGCCCGATCGGCCCGCATTGCGGCAGAGACCGGTGTGGCGGTGCAGCGTTTCCCAACCGCAGGCGACGGCCGGCGCATTGCCCTGGAGCGCCCGCTGTCTGGACCAGCGCTGGACGATGCGATTCGCCGCGTGCGGCTGCACCCCGATGTGGCTTGGGTGGAGCCTGATGTGATGGTTCCGTTGCAACATGCGGCGCCGGTGGTACCCAACGATCTGCAGTTCGGCCAGCAATGGCACTTGCAAGCGCCTGAATCGAATCAGCTCGTGGCGCTGAACCTCCCCGCCGCCTGGGCCCGCCAGACCGGCGCCCTGGTTGCCGGGATCGCGCCGGTGGTTGTGGCGGTGGTGGACACGGGGGTGCGGCCGGGCCATCCCGAGCTCGCAGGCCGGCTGCTTCCTGGCTACGACCTGATCCGAGAGCCCCATATTGCCAACGACGGCGGCGGCCGCGATGACGACCCCAGCGATCCGGGCGACTGGCTGCACGCCGACGATCTGCAGCGGCCAGAGTTTGCGGGCTGCCGCACCAGTCACAGCTCCTGGCACGGCACCTTCATTGCGGGCCAGATCGCTTCGGCCACCGACAACGCGGCCGGCACTGCCGGGTTGAGTTGGGGCGCCCAGGTGCTGCCGGTGCGGGTCTCGGGCAAGTGCGGCGCGCGCTTGTCGGACCTGCTCGATGGCCTGCGCTGGGCGGCTGGCTTGCCGGTCGACGGGGTGCCTACCAACCCGAATCCGGCCCGCGTCATCAATCTGAGCTTCGGTGGCGACACCGCCTGCTCGCCGGCCTATCAGGAAACGATCGACGCTGTCACCGCCGCAGGTGCGCTGGTGGTGGTGGCTGCGGGCAACGCTTCGGCGACTTTGAAGCGCCCCGCCGACTGCCAGCGCGTGATCGCGGTGGTCTCGGTGCAGCGCGACGGCGCCAAGGCCGACTATTCCAGTTTTGGCCCTGGCGTGGCGCTCGCCGCGCCGGGTGGGTCAGGCTGGCAGGGTGATGTGCTGACCGAGATCACTTCGCTGGACAACAGTGGCTTGACACACCCGGTGGCCGACACCATTGGTTTCAAGCAGGGCTCCAGCTTCGCCGCACCTCAGGCCGTCGGGGTGGCCAGCCTGATGCTGGCGGTCAATCCGGCGCTCACGCCAGCGCAGCTCATTGAGCGCATGAAGGCCGCAACCCGGCCACACGTGGATCCTGGCGTATCGATCTGCAGCGCGTCGAAACCTGGCGCCTGCCGCTGCACCAGCGATACCTGCGGCGCCGGTCTGCTCGACGCTGATCGCTCGGTGCAGCTGGCCAGTGGGCCGGTGGCGCTGATCGACACCTTGTCCGAGGTGCTGCCCGGCGCACTCATCACGCTGGACGCCAGCCGGAGCGCCGCGGTGCCGGCCTCGTCCATCGCAAGCATCCTCTGGAGCCAGCTCGACGGTCCTGAACTCACACTCTCGGCGCTGAATGGGCCGGTCGTGACCGCGCAGTTGCCGGCCGTTGAGGCCGCGTACCGTTTCCGGCTCACGGTCACGGACAGCCGGGGTGAGACCGGGCAGAGCGAGTTCACCGTGCAGGCGTCGAGGGGCGAGAGCATGGCCGCTGTCTCGGCGCAGGGCGGCGGAGGCGGCTCTAGTGGCTGGGCTTGGGGTGCGGCCCTGTGGGCCTGGGTGCTGGCCGTCGGTACGGCGGTGCGCCGGCAGCGCTTTTCAAACTGAATGCTCTGCAACCGCCGCCGGTATCAATCGCAAGCCTGCATGGTTTTGCCTGCCAGCGGACCGCCCAAGCTGGCCACGGCAGCGCGTTGCGCTGGTGTGGCAGCGGGGAGGCGCAACGTAAAGTTGAGGGACTCGGCTCGTTCTTGCGCCACACGCGCGGTGCGCACGCCGTCGCGCACCACTTTTTCCAGCCCTTGCTGCGCTGCGGCTTCGCTGGAGAACGTGCCAAGCGCCAGGCCGGGGGATAGGCCCGGCGCAGAGACGGTACGAAAATCCACCTTGAGCGCGCGCAGTTCGACCTTTTTGCGCTCCAGCTGCTCGGCGTTGTCGTAGCGGCCCATGTAGACGATCCAGCGTCCGTTGCTGCGGCTCTCCACCAGTTGCCAGCCGCTGGCGGGCAGGCCCAGTTCGGGCAGCGCCGCGCGCAAGCGATCGGCCTGCGCCTCGGTGAATGCGCCGGCCTGCCAGCAAGCGCGCGCGGTCTCGGCAGCGGCGCTGGGCTGTGCAGGTATCGATGGCGGCTCGGGTTCGGGTTCGGCTGGGTCTGCGGCAGGCGCCGGGCTGGGAGTTGCTTCGTTGGCGGGCGTGCTGGTCAGGCTGAGTGGTGGGTTCGCTGGCGCGGGCGCTGGCAGCGGCCCGTCGCTCGGCGCGTTGAGCAGGCGCTGCACCTCGGGCCGGATCTGACCTTCCAAACGTTCGGGCTCGCGCTCCAGCGTTGGCATCAGACCCAGCGGCGCCAAGTGGCCCTGGGTCCATAAAAAATAGCCCGCGTTGGCGAGCAGCAGGAGCGCGATGACCCACCTCAGCATGGGCGCACGCTCACTTCCGCGCTGCTGACCACGCGGCAGCCAGCATCGGTCTGCACCCGCAGCGCCCCGGTGGCGTCCACGCCGTCGGCGCGCCCCTGGCTGCCGTCGGACAGGGTGACCGCCCGGCCCTGCAAGGCGTCACGCGCCTGGAAGCGCTGCAAGAAGGCGGCGAAGCCTTCGGCTTCAAACCGGAGCACGTCACGCACCAGCGCCGGCACCACCGCGGCCAGTGTTTCGCCCGCAGTCTGGCCCATGCAGATTTCCGCCAGACCGGCGGGGGGCACCGGTGACGGTGCACCGCTGGCGACCGCCACGGCTGTGGCTTCGGGTCGGGCAATGTTGATGCCCACGCCGATCACCACCATGCGCGGCTGCTTCCCACTCTCGCCCTGGTGGGCGGTCTCCACGAGAATGCCGCCGAGCTTGCGCCCGTGCAGCCACAGGTCGTTTGGCCACTTGAGGCGCACCTCGGGGTGCAGGCTTTCGGCCAGGCTCACACCCACCGCCAACGACAGGCCCGACCAGTGCGCCGGGGACAACGGCAGTGCCAAGGAGAAGGTGAGCGACTGGCCGGCCTGGCTGTGCCAGCCCTTGCCCATGCGCCCGCGGCCAGCGGTTTGCTGGTCGGCGGCCAGCAGCACTGGCTCGATGGCGCCAGTGCGCGCGCGGCGCATGAGCTCGCTGTTGGTCGAGTCCACACTGGGCAGCAACTCCACCGTGAAGCCAGGCAGCACGGGCTCGATCGCCTGCCAGAGGTCCTCCAGGTGGGCGCCGAGTGGGCTGGTGCTGTGCATGGGAAAAAACGCGCTGGTCTCAGACCGAGGCGACCTTCTTGTCCCTGGCCTGGGATGTCGCCTTGCGCGGCTTGCGCGGCGCTTTTTTCTTCTTTTCCTGCGGCGCCAGCAGCGTGCCGCGACAGGTTTTGGCGCCGCACCAGCAGGGGTATTCCCGAAGCAGTTCCGGGGTATGCGGCTCGTCGATCACCAGACCGTAGTCGTAGAACAGCTCTTCGCCTGCCGGGATGTTGCGCAGGGCGCGGATGAACACGCGGCCCGCCTCCACCTCGGACTCGCAGTTGGGCGCGCAGCTGTGGTTGATCCAGCGCGAGGAGTTGCCGCCCACCTTGGCGTCGATCACATGCTCTTCGTCGATGTGGAAGTAGAAGGTGTGGTTGGGGTCGGCGGGGTCGTGCGGGTGGCGGCGCAGCGCCTCGTCCCAGCCGATCACCTCGCCCACGTATTCGATCAGCGTCTCGCCCTCAGCCAGATCGACCACCGCAAAGACTCCCTTGCCGTGCACACCCGAGCGCCGGGACTGAATGCGGCGCCCACCGACAGCAGTTGCAGCGGCGGAGGGGCGCGCCGGCGCCGGACGGGGGCTTTTTTTCACGTGGGGAAATTTTGGTAAGGTTGTTTCATGCAGGTGCGCACGTGTGTGTGCGCGCCCATGTGCGCGTGTACCTACGCGTGAGCCAACCGATTGTAGAGATGAAAAATCAAGGTTCTGCCAAAACGCTGGTCATTGCCGAAAAGCCTTCCGTGATGCAAGACATCGTGCGTGCGCTCACCCCGGTGGCCGGCAAGTTCGAGAAACACGACGACCACTTCGAGAACGACCAGTACGTGGTCACCTCGGCCGTGGGTCACCTGGTGGAGATCGCCGCGCCCGAGGAATTCGACGTCAAGCGCGGCAAATGGAGCTTCGCCCACCTGCCGGTGTTGCCGCCCTATTTCGATCTGAAGCCGATCGACAAAACCAAGTCGCGCCTGTCGGCGGTGGTGAAACAGGCCAAGCGCAAAGACGTGGGCCAGCTCATCAACGCCTGCGACGCGGGCCGCGAGGGCGAGCTGATCTTTCGACTGATCGAGCAGTACGCGGGCGGCTTCAAGAACGGCGCCTACCAGACGCTGGGCAAGCCGGTGCAGCGGCTGTGGCTGCAGTCCATGACACCGACGGCCATCCGCGATGGTTTCACGCATCTGAAGAGCGACGAGCAGATGCGCGGCCTGGCCGATGCGGCGCGCAGCCGCTCCGAGGCCGACTGGATGGTCGGCATCAACGGCACGCGCGCCATGACCGCGTTCAACTCGCGCGACGGCGGCTTCTTCCTCACCACGGTCGGCCGGGTGCAGACACCCACGCTGTCCATCGTGGTCGAGCGCGAGGAGAAAATCCGTGCCCACCGCAGCCGCGATTACTGGGAAATCCACGGCGGCTTCCTGGCCGAGGCTGGCGAGTACCCCGGCAAGTGGTTCGACCCCAACTTCAAAAAGCCCACCGGCGACGATGCTGACGCCGAGCTCCGGGCCGACCGCGTCTGGAACCAGCGCGAAGCGTTAGCGATTGCCGAGGCGGTGCGCGGCAAGGCCTGCAGCGTCACCGAAGAAAGCAAACCCACCACCCAGGCCAGCGGTCTGCTGTACGACCTGACCAGCCTGCAGCGCGAGGCCAACGGCCGCTTCGGCTTCTCCGCCAAGACCACGCTGCAGCTCGCGCAAAGCCTGTATGAGCGCCACAAGGCCCTGACCTACCCGCGTACCGATTCGCGCGCCCTGCCAGAAGATTACCTGCCCATCGTCAAGCAGACCTTCGAGATGCTGGCCGACAGCGGCATGAAGCACCTGGCGCCGCACGCCCTCACCGCGCTCAACAACGGTTACATCCGGCCTTCGAAGCGCGTGTTCGACAACAGCAAGGTGTCGGACCACTTCGCCATCATCCCGACGCTGCAGGCACCGAGCGGGCTGTCTGAGGCCGAGCAGAAGCTGTACGACCTGGTGGTGCGCCGCTTCCTGGCGGTGTTTTTCCCGTCGGCGGAGTTCACCGTGACCACCCGCATCACCAGTTCGGTCGGTCACCACTTCAAGACCGAAGGCAAGGTGCTGGTCAAGCCCGGCTGGATGGCTGTTTATGGCAAGGAAGCTGCTGAAGACGTGGCCGAGGCCCAAGCCGGCGACAAAGGCCAGAACCTGGTGCCGGTGCGCGAGGGCGAAACCGTGCGCGCCGAGAGCGTGGAGGCGAAAGGCTTGAAGACCAAGCCGCCCGCGCGCTACTCAGAAGCCACGCTGCTGGGCGCCATGGAGGGCGCGGGCAAGCTGGTGGACGACGACGAGCTGCGCGAAGCGATGGCCGAGAAGGGCCTGGGCACACCTGCTACACGCGCCCAAACCATTGAAGGTTTGATCTACGAAAAATACATCGTGCGCGAAGGCCGCGAGCTGATCCCGAGT
>JBBSDB010000173.1:0-8039 GCA_038249735.1 Burkholderiales bacterium | reverse complement strand
TCGCCTGGCGCGATGCGGCGGTGCAGCCCGCTGCATCGTTGTCGCTCGAAGAACTGCAGTTTTCCGCCCAGGCGATCGCCTGGCCGGTGCGCGAAGCGGTGCCGTTCGAGGCCTAAGCCCGGCTGGGCGTCACACCCATTCAGGTGAATGGCAGTGCCACCGACGCGCAGGCCAATGCCACCGTCACGCTGGCCGAGCTGCCGCTGTCGCTGGCGGCGCCCTATCTGGCCCAGACGCTGGTGCCCCCGCTCACCGGGCGCCTGGGCGGCGAGCTGTCGGTGCGCTGGCAAGCGGCCAACGGCGACAAATCCATGGCCCTGGATCTGTCTGCGCAGCGCATCTCGCTCGACGAGCTTGCCTTGGGACCGGCGGCCCAACCGCTGGCCAGCCTCAAACAGTTGCAGCTGACCGATCTGGCGGTGGACCTGGTGGAGCGCTCGGTGCAGGCTGGCGCCCTGGTGCTGGAGCGCCCGCGCGTTTCGGTGGTGCGCGAAAAAGACGGCGGCTGGATGGCGCAGCGCTGGCTCAAGGTCAGCGAGCCGTCGCCTGAAACAACGCCGCCCTGGTCGCTGGCGCTGGCGCAACTGACGCTGAACAATGGCGATCTGGGCTGGGAAGATCGGCAGCCTGAGCGCCCGGTGGCCTTGCGCCTGAGCGGCGTGCAGCTCCAGATGCAAGATCTCAAGCCCTTGGCGGCGGTGCAGGCACCGATGCCGATCACGCTGCAGCTGCGGCTGGCCTCGGCCCAGGCACAGCAGGGCGATCCGGGGCGCCTGGATTTCCTGGGTGCACTGCGGTTGGCGGCGGCAGATGGGGCGCGAGATGCCGGTTTGTCGCTCAAAGGCCGGGTGCAGGCCGAGCGGCTGCCCGTGCACGCACTGGAACCCTACTTTGGCGACCGCCTCAATCTGGAGCTGCTGCGCGCCGATGCCAGCTACCGCGGCTCGCTGGAGCTTGCTCTCCCAACCGCCGGTCTCGCGCTCGCCCTGGCGGGCGACGCGGCGCTGGAGAATTTTCGCGCCAACACCTTGTCCCCCAGCGAGGAGTTGTTGAACTGGAAAAGCCTGAATCTGCGAACGCTGGCGCTGGCGATGGTGCCGGGTCAGCCGGTGCGCCTGTCGGTGGGCGAGACCTCGCTCAGCGACTACTTCGCGCGCATCATCGTGCTGCCCAACGGAACGCTCAATCTGCAGGGGCTGGTCAAGGAGGAAGCAGATGTTGCGTCTGCGCCCACCGCGGAGGCGCGTGGCCCTGCGGCCAGCCCGCTGGCCCAAGCCAGCGCCCAGCCCGACATCCGTTTTGGCCCGATCAGTCTGGTCAATGGGCGGGTGTTTTTCTCTGACCGGTTCGTTCGGCCCAACTACTCGGCCAACCTGAGCGAGCTCACCGGGGGCCTCGGGGCTTTCGCCAGCGCACCGGCAGGGGCGGCCTCTGGTGCTGCGCCGCTGCTCGCCGACCTCACCCTCGAGGGCCGCGTCGAGGGCACGGCGCAACTCGATGTCAGCGGCAAGCTCAACCCGCTGGCCCGCCCGCTGGCGCTGGACATACAAGGCAAGGTGCGCGATCTGGAGCTGCCACCGCTCTCACCCTACAGCGCCAAATACGCCGGCTATGGCATCGAGCGCGGCAAGCTCAGCGTGGATGTGGCCTACAAGATCGACCCCAACGGCCAGCTGAGTGCCAGCAACAAGATCGTGCTGAACCAGCTCAGCTTCGGCGAGCGGGTGGCGGGCAGCGACGCGCCCAATCTGCCGGTCAAGCTGGCGGTGGCGCTGCTGGCCGATCGCCAGGGGGTGATCGACATCAACCTGCCGGTCAGCGGTTCGATCAACGATCCGCAGTTCCGCATCGGCCCCATCGTCTGGCGCCTGGTGCTCAACCTGATCGGCAAGGCCATCACCGCGCCGTTTTCGCTGATCGCCAGCGCGTTCGGCGGCGGTGGCGACGAGCTCAGCCGGGTCGACTTCGCTCCCGGACGCGCGGTGCTTGATGACGCCGCTCGCCAACGCCTGGACACGCTGGCCAAAGCGCTCAACGACCGGCCGGCCTTGCAGGTCACCGTGATCGGCCAAAGCGATCTGGAGGTGGAGCGCAGCGCCTACCAGCGCGCCCAGCTCGGTCGCTTGCTGCTGGCTGAAAAACGGCGCCAGCTCGCGCGCGATGGGGCTGCAATCGCTGGCGTCCTGGTGGTGGCACCAGAGGACGAGCCTGCGCTGCTCAGAGCGGTGTACCAGCGCGCCGATGTCCCGAAGCCGCGCAACCTGGTCGGCATCGCCAAAGACATTCCGCTGGACCAGATGGAGGCCTTGCTTCTGGCCGCGCAACCGGTGAGTGCAGACGCGCTGCGCGAGCTGGCGGTGGCGCGCGGGGTGGCGGTGAAGGACTACCTCGCCACGCGCGAGCTGCCCGAATCGCGCATGTTTCTCGGCGCGCCGGTGTTGACCCGCCAGGGTGACGCCTGGGCTCCGCAGGCCGAACTCAAGCTCGCCCCGCGCTGAGTCGACTCGGAGCGGGTGGAAGGTCGCTTCAAAGGCAGCGACAATATCGGTCTGGCTCGCGCCGTGTCGGCGCGGGCATTTTGCCGCCCGCCCGCTGTTCTATTGCCATGTCGTTGTTTTCCTTGCGCAAATCATCCCAACCCGCCGAGCCCGCCGTGAACCCGTCCGATACCGCCAAGTCCGCCGCCAGCAGCCATCCCCTGGACAGTCTCACCGGCGGCGCGTTTTCCGCGCCCACCTCGGGCGAGCGCGCGGCGCGCCTGCGCGAGTGGCTGGCCAGCGAACCCACGCCCGAGCAGATGGCCGAGGTCTACAAGGAGATCTCGCAGCGCGACCGAGGCGCGGCCAAGCCGCTGAAGGAAAAGCTCGACGAACAGAAACGCCAGAAAACCCAGGAGCAGATCGCGGTGGACTGGGCGCAGAAAGCACAGGCGCTGCTGGACCAGAGCCGCATGAACCTGGCCGACGCGCTGGCCTGGCAGCGCGACGCGGCCCGCGCCGGCGCGCCACTCTCGCGCGAGCCGCTGGCCACGCTCAGGCAGGCGCTGGCCGATCGCATCAAGGCGATCGAGGATTTGCAGCATCGGGTGCAGGTGGAGCGCGAGGCGGCGGTGTTGCTGGCGCAGCGCATCGAGGTGCTCTCCACCAAGTCGTGGCGCGAAGCCCAGCGCAGTGTCGAGGGGCTGCGCGCCGATGTGGCGACCTGGCAGCAGCAGGCCCAGAGCCTGCAGGACGATGCGCAGTGGCTGTGTGTCGAGGCCAAGTTCCCGCCCATGCTGGACGGCTCACGTCAGCAGTTGCAGCTGGTGTGGGAGGCGTTTGATGCCGCGCTGGCGCAAGCGGTGGCGGCCGATGCCGACGCCAAGGCGACGCTGCCCGCGGTGCCCGTGTGGGCCGATGAGCTGCGCCAGGCGCGCGGTGAGCCCGCGCTGGCGGCGGCCGAGAAGCATGCGCAGCACAGCCAGGCCCAGCAGGAGCGGCGCGCCCAGGTGGCCGCCGAGCTGGATCGGCTGCTGACGGTGCTGGAGCGCGAGCTGGCCGAGGGCCACGGCAAGGCCACGCCCAAGGCGGCAGCCGATGTGCGCAACCTGATCAAGAACCAGGGCCGGCTGGTCGGCCCTGAGCTGGAGGCGCGTGCCCACGCGGCCTTGTCGCAAGCCGGTGAGCTCGAAGGCTGGCAGCGTTGGCGCGCCGACCAGCTGCGCGAAGAGTTGGTGGCCAAGGCCGAGGCCTTGGTGAAAGTGCAAACCACTGTGCCCGAGGGCCAGCGTCCGGGTGGGCGCAAATTGCAGGAAACGCTGCGCGGCCTGCGCGAGCAGTGGAAAACCACCGACCAGGGCGGGCAGCCCAACCACGCGCTGTGGAAGCGCTTTGACGAAGCCTGCAACGAGGCACACAAAAGCGTTGAGGCCTGGCTGGCGCAAGTGCGGCAGCAGGCCGATCAGCACAGGGCGCAGCGCCTGGGCTTGATTGAGGAGCTCAACGCATGGACGCTGGCCCATGCCGAGCAGTCTGACTGGAAAGCGCAGATCCGCGAGCTGCATGCTTTTTCCGAGCGCTGGCGCCAGGGCGGGCATTTGGGTGAGAAGGCTTTTGCCGAGATGCAGCCGCTGTGGAAAGCCGCGATGCACGCCGCACACGCCCCGCTGGATGCCGCGCAGGCGACCAGCCTGGCGACGCGCCGGGCCCTGATTGAAGAGGCGCAGGCATTGGGTGCTGCGCCGCAGCTGCGCATTGACGCGGTCAAGACATTGCAAGCGCGCTGGCAGGCCGAGGCGCAGGCGGTGCCGATGGACCGCAAGCAGGAACAGAAGCTCTGGGATGCTTTCCGCGAGCCGATCGACGCCGCCTTTGCCCGCAAGAGCAGCGATCGAGAACGGTCTGCGGTGGCGCTGAACGCGCACGACCAGCGGGTGCTTGATGCCTCGCGCGAGGTGGAGGCGGCCAGCCAGAGCGGCGACGCGCAGCGGATCCGGGTCGCCATGGCTGCGCTGGAGGCGGCGCTTGCCGGCCAGGTCGAGCAACGCGCGGTTCCTGCCGCACCCGCACCGGTAGCTGCACCAGCGCCTGCGATTGAAGCGGTGCCGCCGACCGAGGCCCCTGCAGACGGCGAGTCCGCTGCCAGCGCCCCGCCCGTGGCAGAAGAAGCACCCACCCCAGTTCCCGCCAGGCCCGCTGCACCGGCCAAAAAACTGGTGGCGGTGCGCGGAGACGACCGGCCGGGCATGAAAAAAACCGAGCCCGCAGGGCGGGACGGGCGCCGGGGCGACCGGCCCGACCCACGCCGATCGGGTGGTCCGGGCGCGGGTGGCGCGCCGGGCGGCTGGCGCGACGACCGGGGCGTGCGCGAGGAGCGCGAGCCGCGCGGACCGCGCCTGGGCGACGCCGCGTTTCGCGCCCAGCGCCAAGCGATCGACGCGGCGCAGCACAGCCTGCGCAAGCTGGCCGAGCAGGCGCATGGCGAGGTGCTGACAGAGCTCATGAGCGCATGGGAACAGCGCGACGGCCAGCACCTGCCCACCACGCAGGCGCTTGGTGGTCGTCTCAGCCCAGCAGCGCGAGCTGCCTGGGCAACGGCGCTAGCCAAACCGGCAGCGGCTGCACCGCCGGACGCCTTGTTGCGGCTGGAGATGGCGGCCGAGGTGCCCAGCCCTGCCGAGGCGCTGAGCGAGCGGCGCATGTTGCAGCTGCAGTTGCTGACCCGCCGCAACGACCCGGGCCCGGCGCAGACCTGGGGCGAGGATGTGGCCCGCGTGTTGGGCGGCGCTTTCGATACGACCCAGGCGCGACGCCTTCAGCAGGTGCTCAAACAACTGCTCAAGCGCTGAGGGCAACCGCCGGGGAACGAGCATTCGCAGGCGAGCGACGGTTCGCCCTGGTGGTCTCCGTGGCGAATCCGGGTTCAGCGACCCGGGCGAAAGAAGCCGTCATACAGCGCCAGCAGCGCCGGGAACTCGGCAGCGAAGCGCTCGCGGTTGACGAAATAGGCCTCGCAGGTCACGGCGAAAAATTCGGCTGGATTGGTGGCCGCGTAGCCGTCCAGCCAGGGCGCGTCCGCCCCGAAGCGCTCGGCCAGGGCCACCGCTTCGCGAAAGCCCTGGTAGGCGGGTTGCATCACCGATTGCCAGCGGGTTTGTGCTTCGGCTTCGCTGCGCGAGCCCAGAAATCCGCGTGGCAGCGGCGGGGCGCCACCGGGGTGCTGGCCCATGGCGATGCCGCTCATGTCCATCTTGTGCACAAACTCGTGGATCACCACGTTGTGACCGCGGTCTGCGCCCGCGTCGGCCTGATCCACCGATTCCCAGCTCAGCATGATCGGCCCGCGGTCCATCGCCTCACCGGCCAGCACCTCGCGGTAGCGGTGCACCACGCCGGCCGTGTCTGTCACCTCGCGCTGCGCCACTGCAGCGCCGGGCTGCACCACGATGCCCACGAAATCGCTGTACCAGTCCAGCGCCTGGAGCGGGTCGCGCCCTGGCGCTTTACCGACCCCACCAAGATGCAACAACGGCAGGCAGGCTTGCGCGGCGATCGCCAGCGCGATGCTGTCGCTGATCACCAGGTTGTGGGCACCATGAAACTCTTTTTCGACCAGGAAGTGGCGGCACAGCTGGCGCAGCCGCTGCTGCTCTGCGCTGTTGAGTGCTTGCAAAAAGCGGTGCCTGGCCAGCGTCTTGCGCCACAGGCGCTCGGGCACCAGCGGCGGCTCGCGCCAGCGCCGTGGCAGCCAGGCCTGCGCAAAGCGCGGCAACCGCGCGGTCAGGGAGGGTGTTTTCATTCGCTCGGACGTGAAGTGCTCAGCCTGGGCAGATGGTGTGCAGAGGCAGCCGCTTCAAGCCCTGTGCGTCCAGCCGCAACACCTCGGCGCGCTTGGGATGGGCGCGCAGATCCCAGTCGCTGAGCACGATTCGCTGCAAGTCCTCGCCGTGCCCGTTGGATCCCAGCGCGTGTCTCGCCGGGCGGTGGGTGTGGCCGTGAATCAGGGTGCGGGCGCCCGCCTGATTGAGGGCCTGGCGCGCCGCGCCCGGATCCACGTCGGCCCAGAGCGCGGCATCGTTGCCCAGCGCCTGCTTGCGCGCTTCGCTGCGCGCGCGCATGTCGGCGGCCAGCGCTTCGCGCTCGGCCAACGGGCGCGCCAGAAACGCGTGCTGCCACGCGGGGCTGCGCACCTCGCGGCGAAAGCGCTGGTAGTCAATGTCTTCCAGACACAGCGCGTCCCCGTGGCTGAGCAGCCAGCGCTGGTCCAGAAAGTCCAGCACGGTTGGGTCGTCCAGGCTGGTCATGCCTGCGGCGGCCAGCGCAGCGGGGCCAAGCAGGAAGTCGCGGTTGCCGACCATGAAGAAGGTGGGTGTGTGGCGGCTGTGCGCGTGCAGCAGGGCAATGCAACCACGCAGAAATCCGCGCTCGGGCTGCTGCGCGTCGTCGGCTTGCGGCAGCAGCGCGTCGTCACCCACCCACACCTCAAACAGGTCACCGAGGATGAACAGCGCATCAGCGCGCTGCGCCACTGCCGCCTCCAGGTAACGCCGGAAGCCGGCGAAGGTGGCCTGGTCGGCGCTGTGCAGGTGCAGATCGGAAATGCAATCGACCGCCTGCCAGTGCGCGGGGGCGCGCCATGTGGCAAAGCGGTCGACAGCGGGATCGGACATGGGCAAAGGGTGCGCTGCACCCTGCGCGATCAGAGGGCCACGGCCTTCTCGATCACCACGTCGTCCTTGGGCACGTCACCGTGACCCCCTTTGCTGCCGGTGGGGACGGCTTCGATCTTTTTCACGATGTCGCTGCCGCCGACCACCTTGCCGAACACCGCATAGCCCCAGCCCTGTGCGCTGGGCGCGGTGTGGTTCAGGAAGCCGTTGTTGGACGCGTTGATGAAGAACTGGGCGCTGGCCGAATGCGGGTCGCTGGTGCGCGCCATCGCCACGGTGTAGAGATCGTTTTTCAGGCCGTTGTTGGCTTCGTTCTTGATCGGTGCGTCGGCTGTCTTCTGGTTCATGCCGGGCTCGAAGCCACCGCCTTGCACCATGAAACCGGGGATGACGCGGTGGAACACGGTGTTGTTGTAGTGGCCCTTGTTCACGTACGACAGGAAGTTCGCGGTGGACAGCGGCGCTTTCTCGGCGTCGAGTTCCAGGGTAATCACGCCGTGGTTGGCGATGTGCAGTTCAACTTTTGGATTGGCCATGGTGTTATTTCTCCAGTGTGGCTTTGAGGATGGTGACGGGGGTTTTGGGCACGTTTTGGTGCGGGCCCTGGTTGTCGACCGCCACACCCTTGATCTTGTCCACCACGTCCATGCCGGCGACGACCTTGCCAAACACGGCATAGCCATGACCGTCGGGGCTCGGCGCGTTCAGCGGAGCATTGTTCACCAGGTTGATGAAGAATTGCGCGGTGGCGGAATTGGGGTTGGCGGTGCGGGCCATGGCGATGGTGCCGCGGTCGTTTTTCAGGCCGTTGCTGGCTTCCAGGGGAATCGGCGCTCGGGTGGGCTTTTGTTGCAGATCGGCGGTGAAGCCACCGCCCTGGATCATGAAGCCG
>JBBSDB010000172.1:0-8043 GCA_038249735.1 Burkholderiales bacterium | reverse complement strand
GGGGCGGCATGATCAACGGCATCATGACGCTCTCGGGCGCCTGGCACAAGCTGCGTGACGATCCCATCCTGCGCTTCCTGATCGTGTCGCTGTCGTTCTACGGCATGTCCACTTTCGAAGGTCCGATGATGTCGATCAAGACCGTCAACGCGCTGTCGCACTACACCGACTGGACCGTGGGTCATGTGCACTCCGGCGCCCTTGGCTGGGTCGGCCTGGTCACCATGGGATCGCTTTACTACCTGATTCCTCGCCTGTACGGCCAGAAGAAGATGTATTCGGTGCCCGCCATCGAGATGCACTTCTGGGTCGCCACCATCGGCATCGTGCTCTACATCGCCGCGATGTGGATCGCTGGTGTGATGCAGGGCCTGATGTGGAGGTCGGTCAACCCCGACGGCAGCCTCACTTACACCTTTGTTGAGTCGGTGAAAGCCACCTACCCGTTCTACGTGATCCGTTTGGTCGGTGGCGTGCTTTACCTGAGCGGCATGTTGATTATGTTGTGGAACATGGTGATGACCATCCGCCAAGGCCGTGTGGTCGGTGTCCCGATTCTTGCTGTCAATCCGGCCCACGCGTAAGGAGTCAGTGCCATGTCAAACCCAGAAAAAAAACCTGTCGGCCACGCCCGGATCGAGACCAACAACTTCCTCATGATCGTGCTCATCACGCTCGTGGTGGCGGTAGGCGGTCTGGTGGAAATCGTGCCCCTGTTCTTCCAAAAATCCACCACACAGCCGATCGAAGGCCTCAAGCCCTATTCACCGCTGCAACTGGCTGGGCGCGATGTGTACGTGAGCGAAGGTTGCTACAACTGCCACTCGCAGATGATTCGTCCGTTCCAGGCCGAGACGCTGCGCTACGGCCCCTATTCGGTGGCCGGCGAGTTTGTGTATGACCGGCCGTTCCAGTGGGGCAGCAAGCGCACCGGCCCCGATCTGCACCGGGTCGGTGGCCGCTACAGCGACGAATGGCACCGCATCCATCTGACCAACCCGCGCGATCTGGTGCCCGAGTCCAACATGCCCGCCTATCCGTGGCTGGCCAAGAAGGTGGTCGACGAGACCGAGCTGCCCAAGCGCATGGAAGTACTGCGCATGATGGGCGCGCCTTACACCGATGAAGAGATCGCCGGTTCGATGGAAGCCGTCAAGGGCAAGACCGAGATGGAAGCCGTGATCGCCTATCTGCAGGTGTTGGGCATCCACCGAAGCGCGCTCACCGCTCCTCCTGCGGCACCCGCCCCGGCCCAGAGTCTGATCGCGCCCGACAGCTCGGTCGCCCAGGTGAAACCCGCCGCTACGGCTCAGTGAAACAGGAGATTGCGATGGACATCAACGACATGCGAAGCATCGTCACCGTGCTCAGTCTGGTGACCTTCGTCGGCATCATCGTCTGGGCTTGGTCGAAGAAGAACCAAGCTGGCTTTGACGAAGCCGCCCGCTTGCCTTTCGGTGACGAGTAAATTGACACCGCACACAGAGAAACATCATGAGTGACTTCACCAGCGGATTCTGGAACTACTACGTGGCCGGGCTCACCTTGGTCAGCATCCTTGCCTGCCTGATCCTGCTCTGGATCAGCGGCACCACCAAGGCGGAAACGTTGCACGACAACACCACCGGCCACGTGTGGGACGGCGACCTGAAAGAAATGAACAACCCGCTGCCCAAGTGGTGGGTGTACCTTTTCGTGATCACCGTGGTCTTCGCGCTCGTTTACGGTCTGCTGTATCCGACGTTCGGCAAGTTCCAGGGCGTGCTGGGCTGGTCGTCGACCGGCCAGCATGCCGCAGAGGTGGCCAAGGTGGAAGCAGCCATTGCGCCCATTTATGCCCGCTTCAAAGACATGAAGCCCGAGGCCATCGCCGCAGATCCGCAGGCGAAGGCCATTGGTGAGCGACTGTTCATGAACTACTGTGCGCAGTGCCACGGTTCGGACGCCAGGGGAGCCAAAGGCTTCCCCAACCTGACCGATAACGACTGGCTCGGCGGCGGCTCCCCAGAGATCATCAATGCCGTGATCACCAACGGACGCAACGGCGTGATGCCGCCCATGGCCGCAGCGGTGGGCGGCCCGGAGGATGTGCGCAACGTCGCCCAATACGTGCTCAGCCTGTCCAACACCCCGCACGACCCGGTTCGGGCGGTGCAGGGGAAAACGAAGTTCGCCTCCTGCGCCGCCTGCCACGGGGCCGATGGCAAGGGCATAAGCGCCATCGGAGCGCCCAACCTGACCGATGGCATCTGGCTGCACGGTTGGGGTGAAGAAGCCATCATCCGCGCGATGAACAACGGCATCAACAACGCCATGCCGGGCCAGGCTGCGCTGCTCAATGGCGATCAGGTCAATGTGTTGGCCGCCTATGTCTGGGGCATGTCGAACAAACCCGCCAACTGACGGCTCTCTCGGTCGGTCGTTCTGTCTTGATGTGGGCAGAGACGACCGGCTTATCTAACAATCAGGCTATTTTTTCCGTGCACCCAGTGAGCAATGCGTCCGACTCAACCGCCAGCCTTTCCCCTGTCCCCCCGACCGGTGGAGGCGATGGCGGTGATGAGTGGGTCTCTCTCTACGCTTCAAGCGCCAAGATCTATCCCCGTTCGGTGTCGGGGGTGTTCTCCTACTGGCGCTGGGTCACAGTGTGGATCACACAACTGGTGTTCTACGGTCTGCCGTGGCTGCAATGGAATGCCCGCCAGGCGGTGTTGTTCGATCTGGAAACACGGCGCTTCTACATCTTCAGCCTGGTTCTCTACCCGCAGGATTTCATCTATCTCACCGGCTTGCTGGTGATTTCTGCGTTGTCGCTGTTCCTGTTCACCGCAGTGGCGGGGCGCCTGTGGTGCGGTTACGCCTGTCCGCAGACCGTCTACACCGAAATCTTCCTTTGGATCGAGAAGAAGGTCGAGGGCGATCGCTCGGCTCGGATGCGGCTGGACAAGGCGGAATTCTCCGCAGCCAAATTTGGCAAGAAGTGGCTGAAGCACGGGCTGTGGATTGCGTTTGCGCTGTGGACGGGCTTCACCTTTGTGGGCTACTTCACACCCATTCGCCAGCTTGCTGCGCTGAGCTTGGTTGCTTCGCTCGGTCCGTGGCAAACCTTCTGGATATTCTTCTACGGCTTTGCCACCTACGGCAACGCCGGCTTCATGCGCGAGCAGGTGTGCAAGTACATGTGTCCGTATGCGCGGTTCCAGAGCGCCATGTTCGACAAAGACACCATGATCGTCACCTATGACGAAAAACGCGGTGAGCCGCGAGGTGCCCGATCGAAGAAGGCCGACCCCGCAGCATTGGGTCTTGGTGACTGCATCTCCTGCACCCTGTGCGTACAGGTATGCCCCACCGGCATTGATAGTCGCAACGGCCTGCAGTACGAGTGCATTGGCTGCGGCGCCTGCATTGACGTCTGCGATGAGGTGATGGACAAGGTGGGTTACCCGCGAGGCTTGATCAAGTACTCGACCCAGAACGGCATGGCACAGGGCTGGACCACAGCCCAGATGATCCGCCGCGCTTTCCGCCCGCGTGTGCTGGTCTATTCGGGCATTTTGCTTGCGATCACGACGGCGGTGATGGTCAGCCTGTTCATGCGCACGCCGCTGCGGGTCGATGTGATACGCGATCGAGGGGCGCTGGCGCGCCAGGTGGAGCAAGGCTTCATTGAAAATGTGTTCCGTTTGCAGGTGATGAACGCCACCGAAGAGACTCAGCGATACACCATCACCGTGTCCGGCTTGCCGGGAATCGTCATTGCCTCGGATTCAGAGGTTGAGGTACTGCCCACCGAGGTGCGATCGGCGGTGCTGCGGGTGCAGGTACCACCCGACGCTGCTGCCACCGGCTCGCACCCGATCCAGTTCGTCATCCGCTCGGTCGGCGATGATCCGAGCGAGGTGTCCGAGAAGGCCGCCTTCCTCATCCCGCGATGAGACCGAACACGCCCACCCCTTGCTTTGGAGATGCCACATGAGCAACACACCCCCGAACCCGACACCTCGCGTTGAAGACATCCCCTGGTGGCGCATCCCACAGGTTGTGTTCGTTCCAGCGCTCTTGTTATTGGGTGTTCTGGCCACCTCCACCATGGTGGTCATATCGTCCATGGACCAGGATCCGGTGCTTGACAAAGAGGTGTACGAGCGAGAACTGAGGGCCGCACAAGTGCTGCGAGGGCAGGCTCGAATCGATGCCTTGATGGCTGTGCAGCCAGCGAATCAGGCGCGCAACCACGCGGCGTCGCCGGTCGTGCCCGGCGAAAAATGATGGACTCGCCGGACCCACCGAAAGCCAATGCGTTCACCGGCGGCCACAGCATGTGGTCGCAACGCTGGATGTGGATCGTATGGCCCGCTTTTTTGGTCGCAGCGGTGCTGGAAATGGTGGTGTTCGCGGTGGTTGATCCGTCCACCCTGCATTGGTTTGGACAACCGGTTGCACTCTCGCGCGAGGCGGTTTACACGCTGTCGTTCTTCGTTTTCTGGGGCATGACCATGGCATCGAGCGCGCTCACCACCTTGCTCGCCATGTCGCCTTTCGAGGTGAACCGCTAACCTGCACCACCCGAGCAGCGAGCCGGTTTTGACGTACAAAACGGCAACCCCGAAGGACCGATTGCGTCCTCGCTCATGCAACAAAAATCCCCGCAGCGGTTGCCCGCTAGGCGCTGGCTTAAAGTGTTGACGACTCTGGCCGACCTACCCTCCCCAAGAACTCCCTGGGGACCTGTCGGACCCTGATGAATGCCCCGCCCAGAGGACTGGCGATATGGGCTAGGTGGGGTCAGGGATATCGTAGACAGCAACCTCGACAGAGCCGTCCTCCTCCTCAAAGACTTCCAACGCCTGATTGACGAGGTCAGCCTTGTTCTCAAGCTCGTCGAGCGCTATCTGGAAAAGGTCTAGCTGGCGCTGAAGGTCCGAGGGGTGCACCGAGTTCAGGCACACAAGCCCCGCGTGAATCATCTGTCTCGAATGCTCTCCCCCAAGCTTGCCCGGGCCGCCGCCACGGAAGTCGACGGAGTTATCGGTCACCAGCGTGAAGTCGCCTTCGACCACGAACTCCATGAGCTTCCAGTCTTTCGTCCCTGCCAAGCCGCGGTCACGCACACAGGTGGACTCGCTGTGTCCAGCTTTCACCGCCATTTGAACAAGCTCAGGCGTGAGGCACTCGTCAATGAGAAATCGAAGCGTCATGCCCTGGCGGCACGCTTGATGACCCGGGTCACCCGACGAGGGAGCTCCGGGTTCACGTCTGCGAAGCGACGAGGCCTACCTCGACGAGGATGTACCTCCTCGTAGACCTTGGCGGACTGGATGTGCGCTTCGGTCAAGAAGGGGTACGAAGCCTTCAGGCGGTCTAGCTGGATACCTGTCGCTAACGAGCCAAGCACAATAGCTACTGGCACCCGCGTGCCCGCGAATACTGGCGTTCCGCCCATGACTTCTGGGTCGGTAGTCACCAGCGCATCCGCTTGGTCCACTTCCTCTGCACGATAGAAGGCCTCCTGGAGGAATGGCAACACATCGACTTCGACATGCTTGCGCTCAACCTTCCAGCTCATGGAATCCAGCAGCCTCAACGTCAAGACTTGGTCCTTTGCTGCCAGCCTGTCAACGCGGCTGTTGAGCTCATCGAGAATTTGTCTACGGGCACCTGCGAGGAGCTGGTCCTCGGTCGCAAAGTAAAACTTTGCGAATGCAGCGCCCAGCCGAGTGAACAAACGGCTGCTGCCCCGCTGCTCAAAGAGGGGCTCCGGCACGAGGTGTTCATCCACGACCCGATTCATCTGCCGGTCCGTCAGGCCAGCGATGAACGCAGCTTCCGCAGTAGGTATGAAGAGTGATGTGGGCATTGAAGTAAACCTCCGAGAGCTCGGAAGTATATGCACCAGAGCCCAGATACGCAACCACTGGTCGGAGGGTCTCGAATAGCGACAAGCTCAATAGTCGGTGCCTAGAGCCCGGCCTCATCGCTGGAAAAATCTTCGGAAGAAAAACGCCCTCTGAAACATGAAGCTTCAGAGGGCGAATCAGGGCCCCACAGGGGCATGCGTCAACACTTCAAGCCAACGGCTAGCGGTTGCCCGCCCGGGGATTTTTGTTTGGGGCCCGCTTGACGTTCAGCGGCAACTTTGCGGATTGACGATCTGTTTGAGCCCGTCGGTACTCTTGATGCGCACATAGCGCTGTTTCACCTCAATGATGTCGTCTTCAACGAATTTCGAGAAGGTGCGGCTCACCGTTTCCAGCTTCATGCCCAAGTAGCTGCCGATCTCCTCGCGCGTCATGCGCAGAATCAGCTCGGATTGCGAGAAACCGCGCGCGTGCAGGCGCTGAACCAGGTTGAGAAGGAAGGCTGCAAGACGCTCTTCGGCTCGCATACTGCCCAGCAGCAGCATCACGCCGTGGTCGCGTACGATTTCGCGGCTCATGATCTTGTGCACATGGTGCTGCAGCGTGGTGAACTCGCGCGAAAGGGCCTCGATCTGGTCAAACGGCATCACGCAGACTTCGGCGTCCTCCAGGGCGACAGCGTCGCACGAATGGTGGTCGCTGACGATACCGTCAAGCCCAAGAATCTCTCCCGTCATCTGAAACCCTGTCACCTGGTCGCGCCCATCGGCCGTGGTCACACAGGTCTTGAAAAAACCCGATCGCACCGCGTACAACGAGGTGAACCTGTCGCCGGTGTTGAAGAGCGCCGAGCCGCGCTTGATACGGCGGCGGTTGGAAATGACGCTGTCGAGCTTGTCGACCTCGTCAGGGTTCAAGCCCATGGGCAGACAGAGTTCGCGCAGGTTGCAGCTCGAGCAAGCCACCTTGATGCTTTGGACGTCCATTTTTCCCTTTCGATCCGCCAAATCTGGCGCTTCGATTTCCCAAGAAGCCTTTCAAGCTTAACCCATGGGGGTTTGCGCCGGTCACCACGGCCCCTAGGGCGACATTGGCATTCGCGGGCAGCAGCCTGAGCTGGCCTTGACCAAGATCAAAGGGAGGCCGGCATCGCTGGGGCAAAGTGACGCATCTATCGGAGACTGCCCTGTGACGCACACCATTCCCAACGACCTGCTCAAGCGGTTCGATGTTCCCGGACCCCGCTACACCTCATACCCCACCGCCGACCGGTTTGTCGAGGCATTCGGTGAGCGGGACTACATTCAGGCGCTTGAACAGCGGCGAGCAGGCTCGCTGGCATTGCCGCTTTCGCTCTATGTGCATGTGCCGTTCTGCGAGTCGGTGTGCTACTACTGCGCCTGCAACAAGGTGATCACCAAGCACCACGAGCGTGCGGCGGAGTATTTGCGCTACCTGTCTCGTGAGGTGGAGTTGCAGGTGGCGCATTTCGGGCAGGGACACAGCGTGTCGCAGTTGCACCTCGGTGGCGGCACGCCGACCTTTTTGTCGGACGCCGAGCTCGAAGACCTGATGACCATGATCCGGCGCAACTTCACGCTGGTGCCCGGGGGTGAGTATTCGATCGAGGTGGATCCCCGAACGGTGACCGACCAGCGGCTGCAAACCCTGGCCCGGCTTGGCTTCAACCGCCTGAGCTTTGGTGTGCAGGATTTCGATCCTGCAGTGCAGAAAGCTGTGCACCGGGTGCAACCCGCCGATCAGGTGTTTGCCTTGGTGGATGCCGCGCGCAAGATCGGCTTCGAATCGGTGAACGTCGACCTGATTTACGGATTGCCGCTGCAAACCCCCGAATCTTTCGCGCGCACCCTCGTCCAGGTGAACGAACTGCGGCCCGATCGCATCGCGCTGTATGCCTATGCCCACCTGCCGTCGCGTTTCAAGCCGCAGCGTCGCATCATCTCGGCCGAGCTGCCCAGCGGTGGTGACAAGATCGCCATGCTGTCGGCTTCACTGGACGCCTTGCTTGATGCGGGCTATGTGTATGTCGGCATGGACCATTTCGCCCTGCCCAGCGACGCGCTGGCGGTGGCCAAGCGACAGGGTCGGTTGCACCGGAATTTCCAGGGCTACAGCACCCAGCCCGACTGCGATCTGATCGCGCTGGGCGTCTCAGCCATCG
>JBBSDB010000171.1:0-8108 GCA_038249735.1 Burkholderiales bacterium | reverse complement strand
CGCGGTCGAAACGGCGAATCGCCACCGCATTGAACCCGACCAGCGGGATGGGCTGGGTCTGCGCCACGGTGATGCCCGCGCGCGCAGCCAAGGTCATGGTGGCATGCTCGATCAGCGGCATATCCACGGGCTCGTTGTTGAAAAACTTGATGGCCCAGGAACCACCATCAATGTCGATGAGCGCCTTGGGCTTGCCACCGCCCAGCGGGCTGCCACCGCCCGCAATGGTGCGGGCCTTCAGCACCGTCAGCGGCTCGGCAGCCTCGATCTTGGCCACCACCTCGCTCAGGTGCTGGGCATCCTGCAGCCTGGGCTGTGGCCCGCCGGGACGTGGTTCGTAGCGCTGCGCCGAAGTGGACACACCCAGCGCACCAAAGCGATCGCCCCCCGCGCAATACAGGTACTCCATCAGCGACCGGCGCTGGGGGTTGTTCACAAACCAGATCACTTTCTCGCCCCAGCGGTCGGGTCGCGCGTCGTCCACCGCCCCCACTGCGCGTGGCGCATCGGCAAACAAGCGACCGGGTGGCAGAAAGTAGGCTTCATGGTGCGGCGTACCCATGAGACCTTTGCGCGCAGCAGGTGGCCAACGAGGTGACGCGCATCCTGGAATATCCGGCGGCACGAAGCGCCAACCGGGCAAGGCTGAAGGTACTCAGCGGATCGTGACCTGCACCCGGCGGTTGCGAGGCTCTGCCACGCCGTCCCTGGTCGGCATCAGCGGATTTTTTTCGCCATGCGATTCCAGCGTCAATGCCGAAAGCTTGAGCCCGGAAGCCCGCAGCCGATCGGCTACTACTTTGGCGCGCTGCGCCGAAAGCGCCAAGTTGTTCTCTGCGGTGCCCACGGTATCGGTGTGCCCAATCACCACCACCTCGACAATCGCCTGTGCGCCGCGGGTTCTCCAGCGGGTCAATATGTCAGTGAATTGAATTTCCGATTCATCGGTCAACCGAATTCCCCCACTGACGAAATACAGCATGAAATGCTCGGGCGGTATGGGCTGGGCGGCCTTGGCCTCTGAGAAATCGGCGTCGAATTTCGCGCTGGCGAGTTCGGCTTTGACTTCATTGCCATCGATTCCGGCCACCTGCCCTGCGCGCGTCAACACATGGCTTCCTTTTTGGCCGCTCACGATGACCTGACCTACAGCGCCATCCAGATCGGGCACCAGCACAACGTAGGAGCGAGGAATGCTGGGGGCGCAGGCTGACAGTAGCAACATTGCGCCCAGAAGACCCGGCACCACCATGCGGCAACGAAGTTTTTGCATGTCAACCATAGCGATCACTCCCCTTTTTCAAAAACCGATTGATGCCGGCAATCCATGGGCAAATGCCACGCCGAATCTTGCCATTCCGTCCATGTCAACGCGACATGGATTTCGCAGATGCGATGTTAGTATCCGCGCTGATCATTTTCTGCGGGAAACGGGTCCCGCCGGGTCACAGCGCCGCATTTTCCCGTGTGTGGCATCACCACATTTGAGGGCGAAATGACTTCAGAGGACACCGAATTTCAGCGGCACCGCGTCTCATTGGCGAGTTATCTTGGTGACAATTTCCCGGGCATAGACCAAGAGACGCTGCAAGACGTTCAGAACAACGTTCAGTGGATAGAGTTGCGCGCGGGCGAGGTGCTGATGGAGCAGGGCGCGCCGGGGGATGCCGCCTACCTGACCATCAGCGGTCGGCTGCGCGTCTACGTCAAGACCGATGACAAGGCGCCTCGCATGGTTCGTGAACTGGGGCGCGGCGAGATCACCGGGGAAATCAGCCTGTACACCGATGCGACACGATCGGCGACGGTGGTGGCCATCCGCAGGACCGTGGTGGTGCGACTGGACAAGCAGCACTTCACCGAGCTGGTGGCGCGCAATCCCAAGGTGTCCATGGCGCTGACGAAGAAGATCATCGAGCGTCTGCAGACCCAGCACGATCGGCGCCCACTACCGCCGCCTGTCACGGTCACGCTGCTCCCGATTACCGAGGGTGTGGAGGCCGCTGCCCTGGCGCAGCGCCTCATGCATGCATTGGAACCGTTCGGCCGAGTCTGCCGGGTGGACTCGACCACCATGGCATCCGGCGTGGCCTCCGAAGTTCTGGAAGATCTGGAGGCCGAGCACGACTTCGTGCTGATGGTGGCGGACATCGAGGCGAGCGAATGGACCGAGCTGTGTATCAGCCAGAGCGACGAGGTGTTGTTGCTGGCGGATGCGACGCAGCCTGCTGCCATCCACCCGGTGGAGCAGGCCTGTTTGGTCGACCCACCGCATCGCAGCGAGGTGGCGGAAACACTGGTGCTGTTGCACCCGGGGAGCACGCAGTCGCCCCTCGGAATGCGTCAGTGGGTCGAACGCCGGTCCGTCACTGGCCACGTTAACCTGCGTGCCGAACGGGATGGCGATATCGCGCGGCTGGCACGCCTGCTGAGCCGCAACGCGGTGGGTCTGGTGCTTGCGGGCGGCGGCGCGCGCGGCTTTGCCCACCTTGGCGTCTGGAAGGCGCTGGATGATCTCGGTATCGAAATCGATTGCGTGGGCGGCACCAGCATGGGCGCGGTGATGGCCGCTGCCATTGCGGCGGACCGGGGCATCCCGAACACCCTTGATGTTCTCAAGCAGGCGTTCAAGATCAACCCCACCGGTGACTACAACTTGCTGCCCTTGATTTCGCTGATCAAAGGCCGGCGTATACGCGCCATTGTCGAACGCTCCATCGCCTCGCTGATGGGTGGGCCAGTCGACATCGTCGATCTGTGGAAGGGCTACTTCTGCATCGCGAGCAACTATTCCCAAGGCAGTGAAATGCAGTTGCACAAGGGCGACCTAAGCCGCGCACTGCGGGCCAGCATCGCGATTCCCGGCGCACTGCCGCCGGTGGTGATGGATGGCGAATTGTTCTGTGATGGCGGCACCTTCAACAACTTTCCGGCCGATGTCATGAGAAACATGCGCGGGGTCGGCAAGGTGATCGGCGTGGATCTCAGCGCCCGGCGCGCGCGCCGGCTCGATTTCGATGAGATGCCGGGCGCCTGGCAGGTCTTCTTCGATCGGCTCAAACCCCGCGCCAAGCAGCGCTACCGCGTTCCTTCGCTGGTCTCGTACCTGCTCAATGTGTCGGTGCTCTACAGCGTGTCGCGGCAGTCCGAGTCGCGCAAGCAGACTGACCTCTACTTCAACCCTGAGTTGTACAAGTTCGGATTTCTGCAATGGGGACGCTTTTCATCCATCGTCACCAAGGGCGATGACCATGCTCGCGAAGTGCTCGGCGCGCTCAGCCTCGCCGAGAAACAGGCGTGGGGCATCCGGGAAGCGTGAGTTCTGCATCGGCCTGATGCATGAGAAAAAAGCTGTCCCTGCATTCAGTCGCCGTGTTGCTCAGTTTCGCAACGGCACTGCTCGGCCTGTCGCTGGTGCTGGTTGATCCTCTGGCGCTGCAGACGCTCCGACACCAGGGCTTCGATCAGTACCAGCGCTGGCAACCTCGTACCTACGAGGCCATGCCGGTCAGGATCGTCGACATCGATGAAGCGAGCCTGGAGAAAATTGGCCAATGGCCCTGGCCGCGCGACAAGCTGGCTCAGCTGGTCGAACAACTGGGGGCCAAGGGAGCTGCCGCAATCGGCTTCGACGTGGTGTTCGCCGAGCCGGATCGCACTTCCCCCAGTCGCGTCTCTGCCCAGTGGGCATTGTCGCCAGCACAGGCACGCTCACTGAAGGCGCTGCCCGACAACGATGACACCTTTGCCCAAGCCATCGCCGCGCACAACGTGGTGCTGGGCTTCGCGTTGCGCAGCGACGCGGCGGTGCCGCAGCCGCAGCCGCAGCAGGCCGCTCCGAAGAGGCCCTATCGCTATGTGTGGGTAGGCCAGCCGAGCCCCCAGGCCCTCCACGCGTTTGTCGCAGCGGTGCCACCGCTGCCGGCGCTCGATGCGGCGGCCAACGGGAGCGGCGCGCTTACCTTCTTGCCCGATGGCGATGGAGTGGTGCGCCGCGTGCCCATGGTGCTGGCGCTAGCCGGCGCTCCCGTACCGAGCCTTAGCGCCGAGCTGCTGCGGGTGGCCCAGGGCGTCGACAACTACATTCTTCGACTCGCCGAGGGCGACGTGCCCGCCGTGGCGCAGGTGCGCATCGGCCAGGCAACCGTGCCCACCAACGCGCAAGGCGAAATGTGGCTGCATTACACCTCCGCGCAACCCGAGCGTTTTGTGCCGGCGTGGAAGGTGTTGGCAGGAGACGCGGATCGCGCGCTGCTGGAAGGGCACATCGTGCTGGTGGGCAGTTCCGCGCAAGGCCTGATGGACTTGCGCTTCAATCCACTCGGCCGGGTGATGCCTGGCGTTGAGGCGCATGCGCAAGCCCTGGAGCAGGTGCTCTCCGGGCAATACCTGATTCGGCCCAACTGGGCCGTGGCGGCGGAAGCGATTGCGGTGGTGGTGGGTTGCGTTGCGATGGTCTGGATAGGCACCTTCTTGCCCTCGCTGTGGGCCGCTGGCATTTCGCTGGCGCTGGTGGTGGGCGCGTTGTGGGGCGGCTGGTCGGCCTTCTCAAACCACAGCCTGCTGCTGGACAGCTTCACGCCCTCACTCGCTTGGGTGGTTGCATTCGCTCTGGCCAGCCTGTTTCGCCATTTCTGGAGCGAGCGGCAGCAGCGTTGGGTCAAAGAGGCGTTTTCCCGGTATGTCTCCCCCAACCGGGTGGAGTATTTGATGAACAACCCCGGTCAACTGGAGCTGGGCGGCAAGCGCCAGCACTGCAGCTTCGTGTTCACCGACCTGGCGGGATTCACGACCCTGATGGAGGACATCGACCCGGCGGCCGCTGTCACCCTGCTCAACGGCTATCTTGAAGAAATGATCTCCATCGCCTTCCGTCATCAGGGCACGCTGGACCGGATCGTGGGTGACGCCCTGGCCATCATGTTTTCCGCTCCCGTCGTGCAGCCCGATCACGCGCAGCGCGCGCTGGACTGCGCGATGGAGATGCACGCTTTCGCCATGGGGTATGCGCGGGACTTGCAGGGCAAGGGCATTGCGTTCGGGCACACCCGGTTCGGCGTGCACTCGGGTGAAGTCATCGTGGGCAACTTCGGCGGGCATGCGCTCTTCGATTACCGTGCACTCGGCGACCCCGTGAACACAGCGGCGCGCCTGGAGACCGTGAACAAACATCTTGGCACGCTGATCTGCGTGTCGGAAGCTACGCTGTCGGCTTGCGTTCACGTGTCGGCCAGACCGGTGGGCCATCTCGTTCTCAAAGGCAAAAAGAACGCGCTGCAGGTGTTCGAACCATTGCCCGAAACCCATCCGCCGGGATATGCGCCCACCGCGATGTACCTGGCGGCCTACGAAGCGATACGTGATGGGGACCCTTGCGCGAAAGAGCGCTTTGGGCGCCTTCAGGCGGAGTACCCCGGCGATCCGCTGGTGGCCCTGTATAGCAGGAGGTTAGCTGAGGACGAAATGGGCGACCGTATCGTGCTCAACACCAAATGATCATTCTTCCGAGACCTTGAGCAGGAATTGCGTGCCACGAACGCCGATCATGCCTGCCGGGGTTTTGATGGAGACGGCTTCGGGTTGCAGTTTAGCTATCACGCCCGACACGTAGTTAAGCGTCCCCTTGCCCATGCGCGCGCCCAGCTTGAGTTTGCCTTCGCCCGGCTCGTAAAGATATTCATCGACGGTGAGTACCGTGCTCGGACCGAAGGACATCATGGTGTTGTCCTTGAACATGACGCCCATGCTCGATTGCGCATCGGTCTTGAGCGCACTGCCCTGGTGAAGTGGTGTCCCCGGCTGAGCTTGCACCACCACTCCGTCGGTGGTGACCGTGGCCGTTCCCTTGACGTTCTTCACATAACCGATCGGTGCCTTGTCCTGGGCTGCGGCCGTGCCCGTCCAAGCAACCAGCACGAAAGCCACCGCAGCGGCAGGCACCATGAGGAAGCTGGCAAGAGGGTGCGGTGTTTCGGTGGGCATCACATGGCTCTGTACAAGGATGAGAGGGGCGGAATCGCCCGAAATCTCCGTCAACGGGACGAGCCCGATTGAGAGATGTGACCGACAGACGGAATGTTAAACGGTATGACCGGATACGCCACCCCCTGTTTTTGGGATGTGCCAGCGCTTGACTGCGCCCAGGACTGCGGGCATGTCCAGGTTAGAGATTCGCCCTTCGCCGGCAGATCTCTGGAAACCGCACCATGTCCAACACCTGCGCAGCAAGCTCACACCACCCGTGGTGCGGGTGTGTCGCGATTGAACCCTGTCACGCGCTCGACCATGGGAACCAACGGTAGGCCGAAGCCAATGGATGGCTAGATTTCCGGGATGTGCCTTCAGGCCCGCCCAAAGTCCAGGTCATGAGCGAGCTGGATTCAATCGCCTCGTTGTGGACCCCGAACTCTTCGCAAGCCTGTACATCAACCCTCATTGGGAACCCGAGCACAGCCGAACGCTTGCCCAACCTGTGACTGCAGTCACTCGCACAGCCCTCGTTCGAACCAGCGCTGGTCCCTGCACCCATCAGCCGCTTAAAGGCCATCAGCGTGAGTTTGCCTGGCTGCCGCCATCGGCAGCAATCGCTGCCTATGCCGAGATCGCAACACATCGTCAACATCTGCAACCGGGTCGCTGCAATTATCGTGACCTGGGCGCCTTGGTCGTCGAGCTTGCGCCAGAACGCTGCCAGCTGCTTTTCGCTGCGATGCCGGTGATGTTCCACCGGTGCAGGTGCGATGGCGCCTCGCAGCGGCTGCGCCGGGTTGGTGGTCACCAGCAGGTTGCGGATGGCATGGTTGTGGATTTACTGGACGATCGCGCGGATGCGCTCCGCGGTCACGGTGGTGTCTGCGCGCGCCTTGATGATGGCCAACACATCGCGTGGCAGAACTTCGTCCAGCGGCATGTCACCAATCGCCGGGTAGACACAGGCATCCAGCCAGCGCACGGTCTGAGCCGCATAGCCGCCGGAGCGGTAGAAGAGAGTCTCGTCCACCCAGCGCTGAGCAAAGCTCCGGAACGTCAGCCGGCGGGCTTCGGCGATCTTTTGCGCTGACACGGCCGCCTGCTTTGCCTTCGCAGGGCTCTGACCTCGGGCCACCAACGCGCGCAGCTCTTCGTGGAGGTCGCGGGCCTGCTTGAGGGTGAAGGCTGGCTAGGCACCAATCGTGACCTTCTCGCGCTTGGCATTCGGGTGGTGCTTGAAGCGCCAGATCTTGCCGCCGGACGGCAGGATCTCGATCTGCAAGCCGCCCCCGTCGGTCAGCGCGTAGGCTTTCTCACGCGGCTTGGCGTTATCGATCGTCGCGGGTTGGAGGGAGCAGTTGACGTGGCGCATCTTGATGACTTGGCCTAAGCCATGGCCCCAAGATGGCCCCAAACATGGCCCTGTTGCCGTTGGAATTCAAGAAACGTCGCCGGACGTTTGGAAACAATAAACCCCAGTCAAATCAACGCACCGGGGTTTACAGGTGGAACCTGGTGGGACGTCATGAGACGCCCTGAAACGGTGTTACATGTGGTCGATCATCACCTGACCAAAACCCGAGCAGCTGACCTGGGTGGCGCCGTCCATCAGGCGTGCGAAGTCGTAGGTGACCTGCTTGCTGGCAATCGATTTTTCCATCGAGCTGATGATCAGGTCGGCGGCTTGCGCCCAGCCCATGTGGCGCAGCATCATCTCGGCCGAGAGGATTTCAGAGCCTGGGTTCACGTAGTCTTTGCCCGCGTATTTGGGCGCAGTGCCGTGGGTGGCCTCGAAGCAGGCCACCGAGTCGGACAGGTTGGCGCCCGGCGCAATGCCGATGCCGCCCACCTGCGCGGCCAATGCGTCGGAAATGTAGTCCCCGTTCAAATTGAGCGTGGCGATCACGGAGTACTCGGCCGGGCGCAGCAGGATCTGCTGCAAGAAGGCGTCAGCGATGCTGTCTTTGACCGTGATCTCTTTGCCGGTCTTGGGGTTCTTGAATTTGCACCAGGGTCCGCCGTCAATCAGCTCGGCACCAAACTCCCTCTGCGCCAGCGCATACGACCAATCGCGAAAGCCACCCTCGGTGTATTTCATGATGTTGCCCTTGTGCACGATGGTCACGCTGGGCTTGTCG
>JBBSDB010000170.1:0-8256 GCA_038249735.1 Burkholderiales bacterium | reverse complement strand
GCAGGCGGATCACCGAGCGCTCGCGCGCGGGCGGCTTGCGTTTGCTTTGCAGCGCCGGGTTGGGCTGGAAGGTCAGCGGCTTGATGTTCGAAGCGCCTTGCGGCTTGCTCTCGCCCAGTGCGAGCGTGGCCGGGTTGTCTTCTTTGGAGCAGGTCTCGCCCTGCGCCTGCGCCTGCTCACTGGTGGTGAGGTACGGGTTGAGGTGATCTTCCACCCGACCCGGCATGTCCACCTCGGTGGAATCGATCTCGATCCAGCCGACGGCCGACGGGTCGCCCGGGCGGCGCACGAAGGCGGTGCCGCGCACATCGGTGATCTGCTCCACCGGCTCGCGCGCCGCGATGCGGTGCGCAATCTCAACCAGCGCGCGCTCGGCATTGCCATACAGCAGCAGGTCGCATTTCGCATCGACCACGATGCTGCGGCGCACCTTGTCGCTCCAGTAGTCGTAGTGGGCGATGCGGCGCAGCGAGCCTTCGATACCGCCCAGCACGATTGGCACCTCTTTGAAGGCCTCGCGGCAGCGCTGGCTGTAGACCAGCGCGGCGCGGTCGGGCCGTTTGCCACCCACATCGCCGGGGGTATAGGCGTCGTCGCTGCGGATCTTGCGGTCCGCCGTGTAGCGGTTGATCATGGAATCCATGTTGCCGGCGGTCACGCCCCAGAACAGATTCGGTTTGCCCAGCGCCTTGAACGGCTCGGCGCTCTGCCAGTCGGGCTGAGCAATGATGCCCACCCGAAAGCCCTGCGCCTCCAGCACGCGCCCGATCACCGCCATGCCAAAGCTGGGGTGGTCAATGTAAGCGTCGCCCGTTACCAGCACGATGTCGCACGAATCCCAGCCCAGCTGCTCCATCTCGGCGCGGCTCATGGGCAGAAACGGCGCCACCCCGAACCGCTTGGCCCAGTAGGGGCGGTAGCTGGTGATCGGCTTGGCGGCGCGCGCGAAGAAAGAGACGTCGATGGGAGCGTTCATGGAGACACAAGAGATAACCCTCAAGTGTACGGTTGATGCGCGTTTTGGGTCGGGCTCCCGATTGCGCCCCTGCTGGCGAAGCGGCGTTACAGACCGATACAGCTGCGGCAAACCCCTTACCTGCGCCCTTGACTTGCGTCAATTGAAATCGGCCTCAGCAGGCCAAGCTGGTTCATGAGCGGATACCGTAGGGAGTACCTGAAGTCACCCTCACCAGCCGCTTGAAGAAGTTCCATTCAACCATTCAAGGAGTTCTCATGAAACAGCCCAGTTTGATCAAGGCCCTCATCGTCGTTGCCTCCCTTTCGGGCATGGGTCTGGGTGCCGCCATGGCGCAAGACCAGCTCAAGACGCAGGATCAGGTTCGCACGCAAGACAAAGACATGGACAAAGATCAGGATCGCATGCGCGATCAGGACCGGCTCCACATCCACGGCTATGAGCTCATGACCGACCAGGAGCGCAATGCCCAGCGGGAGCGCATGCGCGCCGCCAAGACGCTGCAGGAACGCGACCGTATCCGCGCAGAACACCGCGTCCAGATGGACGCCCGGGCCAAGGAACGCGGTGTGACCATCATGCACCGCGATGGCGGTGCTGACAGCGGCAGCGGCTCGTCGGGCGCGGGCACCGGCGCGGGTGCGGGCGGCAAGAAATAAGCACCAAGAGCCGAAAAGTGCCTGCGGCCAAGCGCACCCGACAGCCGCCAGTTCATCCGACCGGCAGTCCAAAGCTGACCTCAAAACCAGAGGCAGGCCGACGCATGGCTTCCAAATCAACACAAGGAATACACATGAAACACAGCACCTTCGCAAAAGCCAGCCTCTTGGCCGTCGCCTTGACCGGGCTTGGTTCGGCCATGGCCCAGGATCAGCTCCGCAGCCAAGACATGGTCCAGTTGCGCGAGCAAATCTATTCTTATGATTACATGACACAGCGCGAACGCGACACCTACATGGAGCGCATGCGAATGGCCCAGACCGATCAGGAGCGCGAGCGCATCCGCCAGCAGCACCGCGAACAGATGGATCTGCGCCTGCGCTCCATGCAACAGAACAAAAGCGCCATGCCCGGCACCGGGATGCAAGGCGGTTCCAGTGGCATGGGCGGACACCAGGGTGGTCAACCCATGTTGATGCCCAAGCGCCAGGGTTCCGGCCGGAACTGATCAACCCTTGAATCGCACCGAATGCCGACGCGCCCGCGCCAGCATTTTTTTGGTGCCGTGCCAAGTCACCTGCGCAGTTGCCAGCGGCCTTGCGGTACGCCTAGCATGGCTCCACCCAACCGGAGACCACCCATGCCCGACTTCAGCACCCTCAGCATCCGGCCCGACGCCCGCAACCCGCGCGTCGCCCGCTTGCTGCTCAACCGCCCCGAGAAGCTCAACGCCATCAACGACGACACGCCGCGCGAGATCCGCGCGGCGGTGGATTGGGCCAACGCCGAGCGTGAGATCCATGTGATCGTGGTCGAAGGCGCGGGGAAAGGATTTTGCGGCGGCTACGACCTGACCCACTTCGGCCAGAGCGAGATCGACCACCCCTGCCAGCAGGAGCGCCACCCCTGGGACCCGATGGAAGACTACGCCTTCATGAAGCGCAACACCGAGGATTTCATGAGCCTGTGGCGCAGCGCCAAGCCCACGATCGCCCAGGTGCACGGCGCCGCGGTGGCCGGCGGCAGCGACATCGCGCTGTGTTGCGACCTGCTAGTCATGGCCGACGATGCGCGCATTGGCTACATGCCCACCCGCGTCTGGGGCTGCCCCACCACCGCCATGTGGACCTACCGCCTGGGCCCGGCCCGCGCCAAACAGCTCATGTTCACCGGCAACGTGATCGACGGCCGCACCGCCGCCGCCTGGGGCCTAGCCAACGAAGCCGTGCCCTCTGTCGAGCTCGACACTGCCGTGATGGCGCTGGCCACCCGCATCGCGGGCGTGCCCAGCAGCCACTTGGCCATGCACAAGATCGTGGTCAACCAGGTGATGCTGGCCATGGGCCTGGAACAAAGCCAGCAGATGGCCACTGTGTTCGACGGCATCACCCGTCACAACCCTGAAGGCCTTTGGTTCCGCCGCTATGCGCAGGAGCAGGGATTCAAAGCAGCGGTGCAATGGCGCGATGGCGGCGAACCCATACCCGAAGGCGACGACGCTCGGGAGCGGGTGCGGGAGATGGAAGCCGATCGGCGCAGCAAGGCGGATGGAACACGCTAGCGGCGCGTGAGGCTGCTGCGCGCTGCGACAGACAACCGCCAACCCCGCATGACCAAGCCCCATCGTCTCCACCACAGCGTTTATGTGGTGGAGCTTTCCCCCGAGGTGCTGAACGAACCCCGGTTCAGGCGAAACAACCCGGGCTACGTTCAAGGCAAACCCTGCGTTTACGTGGGCATGACCGGGCTGGACCCCGACGTGCGCTTCGACAAGCACAAGGCAGGCATCCAGGCCAACACCTATGTGCAAAGGTACGGCCTGCGTTTGCTGCCCGATCTGTTCGAGGGCTTCAACCCCATGGATTACAAGGCGGCGGTGGACAAGGAAATCGAAGTGGGCATCGATCTGCGATCGGCAGGGTTTGGGGTGTGGCAGGCCTGATCCGGTGGCCCGGCACATGGGCTGTCTGGCGGATTCCGCCATAGTGCCAGCCCGTTGGCGTCGGCACTGGCCGGGGGTCGTTCACGCCGCCCATGGCAGCAGCGCAAGCGGTTCGTGTGGGTAGGCCAGCGAGCACCGGCGTACCAGCAGAAAAGCGGCGGCGGCAAGCGCTGAATAGGCGTTGCCAAGACTCTGACCACCAAGCGGGGGGGCGACTCACAGAGTGCAAAACCACGGTACGCCCGATGCGAAACAGCGCAATGGCGAACCGGCTGATGGACACAGCACCGACCTGCGCTGGGTCGGACTGCCGTGGGACTGTGAGAGGCTTTGGTGGACGCTCATCTGTCGCCCATCTCGTCTCTCAGTGCCGCTCTGGCACCTGCCCAGCTTCATCGCCCCAAACGCGGTTGATGTTGCGCCCGCGCGCCACCGCTGGGCGCGCCGCGATGGTGGCGGCCCAGCGCTGCAGGTGGGTGTACTCGTGCACCGACAAGAACTCGCCCGCGCTGTACAGCTTGCCTTCTGCCAGGCCGCCGTACCAAGGGTAGATGGCGATGTCGGCAATGGTGTATTCGTCGCCCGCCATGAAAGCGCGATCGGCCAGGTTGCGCTCCAACACGTCGAGCTGGCGCTTGGTCTCCATGGCGAAGCGGTTGATGGGGTATTCAAACTTCTCGGGTGCATAGGCATAGAAATGGCCGAATCCGCCACCCAGATAAGGGGCTGAGCCCATCTGCCAGAACAACCAGTTCAGGGCCTCGGTGCGCTGGGCTGGCGCCTTGGGCAGCAAGGCACCAAATTTTTCGGCCAGGTACAGCAGGATGGAACCGGACTCGAACACGCGGGTGGGTGGCTCGGTGCTGCGATCGAGCAGGGCCGGGATTTTGGAATTGGGGTTGACCTCGACGAAGCCGCTGGAGAACTGGTCGCCTTCGTTGATCTTGATGAGCCATGCGTCGTATTCCGCGCCGCTGTGGCCCAGTGCAAGCAGCTCCTCCAACATGATCGTGACTTTCACGCCGTTGGGCGTGGCCAGGGAATAGAGCTGCAGTGGGTGCTTGCCCACGGGCAGCACCTTGTCGTGCGTGGGGCCAGCGATCGGGCGGTTAATGTTGGCGAACTTGCCGCCGCTGGCTTGGTCCCAGGTCCAGACGGCGGGCGGGGTGTAGGCGGTTTTGTCGGTCATGGGAAAAGCTTTCAGATGGGTGTGGAAATTGGGACATTCTGTGCCTGCAGGGACCGAAGCGGCGAGGCGCTGGGCCAGTGCTGCGCCCATGCCGCTGCGCTGCGTTGCCGCAAACTTGCATGTTAGGCCGTGGTCGCTTTGTCTGCAGTGCCACCGCCCGCGCGTGCTGTGCGAGCTTGTGCTAGCGGCGCTCTCAGTGCGCAGCGCCGGCACCGAGCGCGGCGTCGCCGTCAGCCAGCAGCGCGCAACGCAACGCAAGCCGCAGCCCGCGCACCATCTCGTCCAGCGCCATGTTGGGCGTGCCCTGCTCGGGCAGCCAGGGCAGATGCACGAAGCCGCCGCGCGTGTGGCGCAGCGGGCGCTGCGTGGCCAGCGCGTGCATGAGCCCGTAGAACACGTGGTTGCAGACGAAGGTGCCGGCGCTCTGAGACACCTCGGCGGCGATGCCTTCGTGCTGCAGCGCGGCCAGCATGGCCTTGATAGGCAGGCTGGTGAAATAGGCGGCGGGCTCGCCGGGCACCACGGCGGTGTCGACCGGCTGTGCGCCTGCGTTGTCGGCCAGCGGCGCATCGTTCACATTGATGGCCACGCGCTCCAACGAAATCGCGCTGCGGCCACCAGCCTGCCCCACGCAGATCACCAGCGCCGGCTGGTGTTGATTCAGCATGGCCTTCAACCGGTGCAGCGATTCGCCGAACACGGTGGGCAGCTGCGCAGCCACCACGCGGTGCCCCGCAATCTGTCGGCCGTGCAGCGTTTTCATCACCAACCAACTGGGGTTGAGCGACGCGCCTCCGAAAGCATCGAAGCCGGTGAGCAGGACTTTTGGCTGTTGCATGGGGGTGATCGAGGCTGATCAGCCCCGCCTCGTGCCGGGCGCCAGACCGTCCAGCGAGTAGGGTCCGATGGCGGCGCGGATCAGCCGCAG
Source organism: Burkholderiales bacterium (assembly GCA_038249735.1). Lineage (GTDB taxonomy): Bacteria > Pseudomonadota > Gammaproteobacteria > Burkholderiales > Burkholderiaceae_C > Hydrogenophaga. The sequence goes on along the minus strand of JBBSDB010000170.1, from coordinate 2,561 downwards.
TGTGGGGTGGCCCACGGCTGCGGTCATGCGGCGCACCTGGCGGTTGCGGCCCTCGGTGATCACCAGCTCCAGCCAACTGGTGGGAATGTGCTGACGAATGCGCACCGGTGGGTCGCGCGGCCACAGGTCCGCGGGGTCGGTGATCAGCCGGGCGCGCGCCGGGCGGGTAGGGCCATCGTTCAAGTTCACGCCCTGGCGCAGCGCCGCCAGCGCGGCCCCATCCGGCTGGCCTTCCACCTGCACCCAATAGGTCTTCTCCATCTTGTAGCGGGGGTCGCTGATGCGGGCCTGCAGCTGACCGTCGTTGGTCAGCAGGAGCAGGCCTTCGCTGTCCGCGTCCAGCCGACCGGCCACGTAAACCCCGGCCTCATCGATGAAATCTTTGAGCCCGCGCCAGCGTCCCTCGGGTGTGAACTGGCTCAACACGCCGTAGGGCTTGTTGAAGCAGATCAAGCGCGATGCGGGCGCGGGCAACACAGCGGGGAGCGGAGCGGAGACCACAGTGAAATGGGGGGGCGTCAGAGCCATGTCGGCCAGCTTAGCATCGGGCATGGCGTATCGAGAGCGCTGCCGACATCGCTTCCATCGCCGGGTCGGCGTACCCAAAGCGCACCCAGCCCGAGGCTGTCGCTGGCGGGCGGTTCCGCGGGGTGCTCAATGACGGGCAGTGGGGCAGGCGCAGCGGCCAGCGAGGGCGGCGCCCATGGCAGCGGCGATGGCACGAGCCCCGGCTGTGCCCCGGGCGGGGCCTGGTGCGCGCGCTGGAGGCAAGGCCAGCCGAATGAACCCGCAGCAGACAGCAACATCACGATCGTGATGGCCAGGGGAAGGCGGGATCGTGATGGGGGTGGGGATGGATTCGCGGCCTCGCGTCCTGAGTCGGGGAGGCTTCCCATCCTGCGCCGCCATGTTTTTGATCGCCCTGAGCGCAGCGACAGAAGGCACCGCAGCTCGCGCCGTCTCCGCGCGGCCGGCGCGCCAGAGCTTCTCGCAGAATCCGCCGCCGGCACGGCATGGATCCGGTTGATCCTGGAATCGACCTGTTTCAGCGAAGCATCAGATACGCCACGATCACCACAGCCACCGCGCCCCAACCCAGCCACTCCATGAACGGACGCAGGCGGGGTTCCATGCTGGGACCGAACCGGGCCATGAGCCAGCCCACCAGAAAGAAGCGCCCGCCTCTGCCCACGATGGATGCGGCAACAAAAGGCAGCAGCGCCATCCCCATGCCACCGGCCGCCAGCGTGAACACCTTGTATGGAATCGGTGAAAAACCCGCGATGAATACGGCGGCGAAGCCCCAGCGGTCGAACCAGTTCTGCGCAGTGGCCAAGTTGGCCGACCATCCCATGCGCTCAATCCAGGGCATCAGGGCTTCCAGCGCCCAGGCGCCGATGAAGTAGCCAAACAGACCACCGAGCACCGACGTGATCGTGGTGAGCAGCGCCAGTTGCCACCAGCGGTTGGGACGCGCCAGGCACATGGGCATGAGCATCACGTCGGGCGGGATCGGGAAGAACGATGACTCAGCGAAGCTCAGCCCACCCAGAAACCAGGGTGCTTTGGGGTGACGGCTCCAGCCGATCACGCGGTCATACAGCGGTTCAAACAGTTTCAAAGCAAACCCATCGATAACTTGGTCGTGCATGGGTGGCCTGGCTGATCCGGGCACACCCTCCACGTCGGCGCGATTATCCCTTCTGCCTCCCAGCACCCAGCGGCGCCTAAAATTTCGCGGTGAATTCATCGCGCACCCTCCCCTCCCCCCGCCGCCCCATCCGCGAACTGCCCGACGAGCTGATCAGCCAGATCGCTGCTGGCGAGGTGGTGGAGCGGCCTGCCTCGGTCGTGCGAGAACTGGTCGACAACGCGCTGGATGCTGGCGCCAGCCAGATCACCGTGCGCCTGCTGGCCGGCGGCGTGCGGCTGATCGGCGTGGAAGACGACGGCAGCGGCATTCTGCGCGCCGAGCTGCCCAGCGCGCTCAAACGCCACGCCACCAGCAAAATCGCCAGCCTGTCCGATCTGGAATCGGTGCACACGATGGGCTTTCGCGGCGAAGCGTTGGCCGCCATCTGCTCGATCGCCGAGGTGACCTTGCTGACGCGGGTGGACACCGAGGGCGAGCCCCACGGCTGGCTGCTTGATGGCCGCAGCGGTGAGTTGCAGCCAGCCGCGCGCAGCACCGGCACCACGGTCGAGGTGCGCGAGCTGTTCTTTGCCACACCGGCTCGCCGCAAGTTTTTGAAGACCGACGCCACCGAGCTGGCCCACTGCATCGAAGCGGTGCGGCGCCACGCGCTGGCGCGGCCCGATGTCGGCTTTGCCATCTGGCACGAGGGCAAATTGGTCGCGCAATGGCGCGCGGTGGCTGGCAGCGGCCTCGAAGCGTTGCGCCAGCGGCTGGCCGACGTGCTGGGGCAGGAATTCATCGAGCAGGCGGTGGCGGTGGAATGGCCGCTTGCCCTGAGGGACGACACAGACGGCGCACCGCGCCTGCGCGTCTGGGGCTTCGCCGGGATTCCAGACGCTGCGCGCTCCCGCGCCGACTGGCAGTT
>JBBSDB010000169.1:0-8354 GCA_038249735.1 Burkholderiales bacterium | reverse complement strand
CCCCAACGCCATAACACTGCAGGTGAATGTGCCCGCGGCTTTGGCCGCGCTGCCTCAGCCGGTTTTCAACGTGGTGTTTGTGGAAGGCGGTGGCGAGCCTGAACTGAGGAGGCCGACACCAGCCGAGAAAGTGGCCGGTCCAGGTACCTTGCCCAACTGTGACCCTGCCATCACACAGAACATTTGCCAAGACCCCGCCACGGTGGCCTTGTCGGCTTCGCTGTCGGGCATGGTGTGGTACGACATCGGGGCACAGACCCGCGTTTTGGACGGAGGCGACAGGCGCCTTTCGGGTTGGACTGTCGAGGTTCTTGATGCCTCCAATGCGGTGGTTGGCACTGCCACGACTGCGATCGATGGAAGCTATTCCATTGGCCAGCTGGCGCCTGGCGTTCCGTTGTCGGTGCGATTCCGGGAGCCCTTGTCCAACGTGACTTGGGGAACGCCGGTGAATGGCGAGTTGGTGCCCAATTCGCCAGCACCGTGTAACGAGACGGCCGCCATTGCCGCTGGCACGGCCAGCTCTTGCATCGTGACGGCACCGAACAGCCAGTTGTCCATCGTGTTGCGGGCAGGTACGAATCTGGCCGAGCAAAGTTTGCCGGTGGACCCCAGCGGCGTCGTGTATGACTCCGTGACGCGCCAGCCTGTACCAGGCGCTCTTGTGACCCTGGCCCCCGTGGGTGTGTGCACCGGCTGGAACCCAACCACCGCCATTGTGGGCGCGGCCGCGGGAGGCTACACCAGTGCAGGCGGCGGCATTTCGATGACTGTGGGTGCCGATGGTTTCTACCAGTACCTGTTTGTTCCCAACGCTGGCGCTCCGGCGTCCTGTACTTTTGGCTTGACGGTGACGCCGCCGGCCACGCACCGTTTTGTCTCGGCCGTGATCGCGCCGCAACCCGGCACGCTGTCTCCACCCGGTGGACCAGGTGCGGTGTTTCTGGTGCAGCCGCAGGCCACTGCGCCAACGGGTGGTGTAGGCACATCAACGCAGTATTTCCTGACCCTTACAGGTGGCAACGGTGTGTCGGGCATTGTGCATAACCATATCCCGTTGGATCCGGCTTCCTTGCCTCGCCTTGTGTTGACCAAAACCGGAGACAAGCGATTGGTTGAGGTGGGCGATACGGTGTTGTACACCCTGTCCGTTCGGCTTCTGTCAGGGGCAGCCTTGCCTCAGGTCACCGTGCGTGATCGTTTGCCAGCGGGCCTGACGTTGGTGAAGGGCACCGTACGGCAGCGCGTGAATGGCGGTGTCTGGGTGTCTGCGCCAGACCCTGCGGGCAACTTGGGGCCGGTGCTGGGCTTCAGTCTGGGTTTGATGAATCCGGCCTCTGAGGTCTCCTTGCAATACCGTGTTCGCGTGGGCGTCGGCTCGCAGCAAGGCACTGGCATCAACACAGCGCGCGCTCACGGTTGCGGCGCGGTGGCTGGTTGTCTGGATTCCGTCAGCCTGCAGCCTCTGCCGGGAACAGTGGATTCCAACGAAGGCCAGTACAAGGTTGAGGTCACCGGTGGCGTCTTTACCGACAACGCTTGCCTGTTGGGCAAGGTATTTGTGGACTGCAACAACAACCACATTCAAGACGCTGAGGAGTTGGGTATTCCGGGTGTCCGTCTGTATTTCTCCGATGGCCACTTCTTGGTGAGCGACAGCGAGGGCAAGTACAGCCGGTGTGGCATTGCACCGCGCAGCCATGTGCTGGCGCCTGATCCCTCTACCCTGCCCCTCGGTTCGCGACTGACGACCTCAACCAACCGCAACCTGGGTGACGCCAACAGCCTGTTCATTGACCTGAAAAACGGTGAGTTGCACCGTGCAGATTTCATTGAAGGCAGCTGTTCCAACCGGGTGCTGGAGCAGGTGAAGGCGCGCCGCACCCAGGGCGAGGTGCGCTCCGTTGAAACCGAAAAACCCGCAGGCCCTGCGCTTCGATTCCTGAGCAAGCCGCCGGGCACCCCGCAGCAGGGTACCGACAGTGCCAACCAGCCGCTGCTGCAGCCTCGCCAGGGAGACCGTGATGCGCGCTGATCACCTCACCTCGTTGCGCACCCTGAGCCGTTTCGCGCCCACTTTGACCACGACACCGCGCACCATGCGAAACCTTGCCCGCTTTTCCACGGATAACCGCGTGTCATTGGGCGTTGTCGCGTTGGCCGTGTTGGCTGTGTTGTCGCCGGGCGTTGGAGCCCAGTCGATGACAGGTGCCCAAGCCCTGTACCCGCTGGCGAACCAGCAGGCACCGCAGCCTGGACAGGCTTCCAGCGTGCTCCAGGCGGTGGTCGGTGGCATCGACTACAGCGTGAACCGCCGCGCCGCCAGCCTGGTGGTGGAGGTGGCGCGCAATGGCGTGCCTGCCGATGGTCAGACACCCGTGGCTGTGGTGGTGCGTGTGTTGGGGGCGGACGGCAAGCCCCTGACGGGTGACGTGTACGCCACCCTGGAGACCACGGGCGGACGCATTTTGCTGCCGGGTGCGGCCACCGACGAAGCGGGTCCGGGTGCCCGCGACAGCGACCGCACCACGCCAGGCGTTCAGTTGGCGGTGCGCGATGGCCTGGCGCGCTTCACCTTGCTGGCTCCGGTGTCACCGCAAGATGTGAAGCTCAGGGTCACGGTGGGGAGCCAGGAGGCTTCCGGGGTGGTGAGCTTTGTGCCCGACATGCGCGAGATGGTCGCCGTGGGGCTGGTCGAGGGCGTGATCAATTTCAGTGGCCGGGGCAACCTGCTGCAACTGGATCGCAACAACGACACCTTTGAGCGCGAAATTCGCAAGTTCAGCCAGGTTTTCAACGATGGCAAAAGCAGCGCGGGGGCCCGGGCGGCGGTGTTTCTGAAAGGCGTTGTGAAGGGCGAGTATTTGCTCACCGCCGCTTACGACTCCGACAAAGAGGTGCGTTCCCGGCTGCTGTCGGACATCCAGCCCGATGAGTTTTACCCTGTCTATGGCGACTCATCCCTGAGAGGCGAAGAGGCCAAGTCGTCCAGCGCTCTGTATGTTCGGGTGGACAAGGGCAAGAGCTATCTGCTCTATGGCGACTTCACAACAGGCGACGGCTTCAGCCAGCGTGGTGGCACCGGCGCGGTGGCATCGGTGCAGCAGCGCAGCCTGGGCGCCTACAACCGCAGTGCCACCGGCGTGCGCTGGCACCATGAAAAAGAAGGCAGCTTTGGCAATGTGTTTGCCTTCAGGGACACACTTCGCCAGGTGGTGGAAGAGTTTGCCAGCCAGGGAAGCGGCCCCTATGGCCTGCGCAACAACGAGGTGCTGCTGGACAGCGAAAAGGTGGAGGTGGTGGTGCGCGACCGCGACCAGCCGGCGCGCATTCTGAGCGTCAGGCCCCTGGCGCGGCTGGCGGACTACAGTTTTGAGCCCTTCAGCGGTCGCATCATCCTGAATCAGTTTCTGCCCGCATTTGATGACAACCTGAATCCCGTGACCTTGCGAGTGAGCTATGAGGTTGACCAAGGCGGCGATGCGTTTTGGGTGATGGGCGCCGACGGTCAGTTGCGCATCAATGAGCAGTTGGAGATTGGCGGCTCGCTGGTGGAGGATCAGAACCCGCTCGCTGCCAGTCGCCTGGCGAGTGCCAACATCGGCTTCAGGCTGTCACCGCAAACCGTGTTGGTGGCCGAGGTGGCGCAAACCACCTCGGAGGTCAACACCAACACCGTCAATCAATCCAACTTGCCAGGCTTGGCGGGTTTGAACGGCGATGTAACAGGCCAAGCCTGGCGCGTGGAGTTGGCGCACGAGGGCGAGCGCACCGAGGGCCGCGTGTTCATCGGCCGCTCGGACCCCACGTTCAACAATCTCGCTTCGCCCCTGAGCGGTGGCCGCGCTGAGGCTCTGGCGCGCGGCGCCTACAAAGTCACAGACGCGGTGAAGGCTTATGCGCAGGCGCAGCGCAGCGAAGACAGCAACCCAGGTTCAGCCACCAGCGAAGCCGCCCAGGTGGGCGTGATCCTCAAGCTGAGCGAACGCCTGACCTTGGACGTGGGCCTGCGCTCTTTGCGAGAATCGGCCGGCACCACGATTGGCACGCTGGCTTCGCCCTTTGCCTCCACCGCTGGGTTGACCGGCAGCATTGCCACCGGTTCGGGCGGAGGGGCTGTGGGCTTTGGCAATCAGATGGTGGACCCTGTTACCGGCCTGCCAATCATTCAGGCGGGCACCGGGGTGACGGGGACCACGGTGACCAACAGCACCGGGCTGAGCAGCGACTCGCTGCGGGTTGGCCTGGGCTTCAAGGCCACCGAGCGGCTGACCGTTGGCGGTGAAATCGAACACGATATCAGCGGCGACCCCCGCCAGCGGTATGCGCTGGGTGCGACCTATCAAATCTCCGAACGCACCCGCCTGTACGGCCGGGCTGAGCGGCAAACCGGTCTGAGTGGCCCCAATGCCATCACCACCGACGCGCGTGACAGCAACGCCCTGGTCTTCGGTGTCGACACCAGTTACTGGCGCGACACGCAGGTGTTCAGCGAGTACCGCTTGCGCGACGCGCTCAGCGGGCGTGACAACCAGATGGCCTCGGGCATTCGCAACAGCTGGGACTTTGCCCCGGGCTTGCGCCTGAACACCGCGCTCGAGGTGACCCAGGTTGTGTCTGGGCTGGCTCCCAGCACGCGGGCGGCTTCTCTCGGGGTGGATTACACCGCGCACCCGCTGTGGAAGGGCGGCACCAAGCTTGAGTACCGGGTGAGTGGCGATGTGTCGGGCACATCCATCAACGAAGCTTTCAACACCACCTTGTGGCAAGTCATGGCCGCACGCAAGCTGGACCGGGACTGGACCTTTTTGGCACGGAACTACCTGCTGAAAACCGATTACAAAGCCCGCGGCGGCGTGTTTCAGGACCGGGTGCAGTTGGGCGTTGCCTACCGAGACACCGACACCAACCGTGTCAACGCCCTGGCCAAGTACGAGTTCAAAACCGAGCGCGACAACAGCAATGACATCACGGGTTCGCTCAAAAGCAACGCGCACATCGTGTCGGTACATGCCGACTGGCACCCCTCACGCCCCTGGTGGGTGACCGGGCGTGGCGCAGCCAAGTGGCAAAAAGACCAGTTCGAGGGCGGTGTGCAAGACAGTTTTCGGGCACATCTGTTGTCCGGTCGCGTGGTTTATGACATCACAGAAAACTGGGACCTTGGCCTGATGAGCGCATTGCAGTTTGGTCAGTTTGGTGCGCGCCAGCACGCTGCGGGCGTGGAGGTGGGCTATTTGCTCCAGCAGAACCTGTGGCTGTCGGTGGGCTACAACCACTCGGGCTTTGCGGCGGACCGCGACTTGTTGGGCTACGAGTACACCAAACAAGGCGTGTACTTGCGACTGCGCTTCAAGTTTGATCAAAGCCTTTTTTCCAGTGGCAACACCGCCATCAACCGCGCCCTTGACCGCTGAGCCCTTGACGGACCCTGAATCATGAAAAAACCAGCCCTCTCCCTGGCCACGCTCGTGCTGTGCAGTGCCACTGCTGCCCTGGCCCAAACCGCTGCCACCACCCAACTCACCCCTGCGGCGCAGCGCATATCGGACACGGCCATTCACGCCGACCACGGCGCCTACAAGCAACTGCAAGGTCGCATCCATCAGCTCAATGAACGCAGCGTTTTGGTGCGCGACTACCACCTCAGCAAGGCGCAGTGTTGGCTGGACGTGTCGCTGCACGAATACACCCGCAACGACCGCAGTGCGTTTCCGCAAGAGGCGATGACCGAGTCGGAAAAACTCATCGTTGGCTTGGAACAGAAAGTCACGCCCATGCCCATGGACACGCCGCTGGTGAATGGCGCCGCGCGCCTGCGCCCTGATTTGTGGGAGCGCACGGCTGCCCTCAAGCGGCACGAAGGCTTCAAATGCGCCTGGAGGCAAGTGGCCTGCGCTGAGGTGGAATTGGTGCACGCCGGCAACGAGTACAACCAGCAGCAATGGCGCCACGCCAAGCCGTATGTGCAGATTGCAGAAGATCTGGTCTCTGAGGCGAATGAGCTGGTGGGCCAATGTCTGCCTGCGCCAGCAGCCCCCGTGGTGGCAGCAGCTGTCCCGCTGCCGGTAGCGGTTGCCTTGTCGGCGCAAGTGTTGTTTGAATTCGATGAGCACACGCCAGACCGCATCCGCGCCAGCACCCGCGCCGAGCTTGATACGCTGATTGCCCGCGTTAAGCTCGAAGGCATCCGAATTGATTCTCTGGCGCTGATCGGCCACGCCGATAGGCTCAACAGCACGGGTGAGGAAGATTACAACTTGCAGCTGTCGCAAAAGCGGGTGAACACGGTGCGCGATCTGCTCGCCGCCGAAGGCTTGACCGCCACCAGCGTGACCACCAACGCCAAGGGCGATACCGTCCAGGTGGAGGCTTGCCAAGCGCAATTCACAAAGCGGGCCGAGCTGTTGGAGTGCTTGTTGCCTAACCGCCGCGTGCAGGTGGAGATCAAAGGCGTCAAGTCGGTTGTGTCGCGCTAAATTTGGGTGGCGCACGCAGGCGTTGTGGCCTTGAAAGTCAAAACGCGTTGTTCTGTTTCTGATTTCGGCGCAAGGCGGTGGCAACGCCGAGCCGATAAAACCTGACCGACCCGCTGCTGCGCGGCGAGGATCGCGATCGAGTCGCGCACCAGCGACAGGCCCACGCCACTTTTCACCAGATCGAGCATGGATGCCTCCTGGTCCACCAGGGCCACACGCCTGCGCTCCAGCCCTGTTGTGGAGCCCGGCCCGAACACCCGCTGTTGCAACTGGTGGTGGGCACTGGCTGCGGGTGTCGCCAGCCAGGGCAGTGCAGCCAGCGCTTGTCCAGTCTTTGCCGCGCACCTGCGGGCCCCAGCCGGGGGGCGCGAGCACGCGGTAGCCGAAGCGAGCCAGCGGGCGAAGACGGTAGGGCGAGCTGGTTTGCGCAGCCAGCGGTGCATCAGGCAGATCGAAAAAAAAGCCCACGTCGAGCTCGCCGCGATCGATGCTCGTCAACACCTCACCGCTCATGCCTTGGCGAAGCTCGGTACTCACTTGTGGGCTGGTTTCCACCAGCTGCTGGGGGAAGGCGCCCAGGCGAATAAATTCCGGGTCGTGGATGGTTCCGGTGCGCAGCGTGCCGCGCACCGTGGTTTGCAGGCCGGCTGCGGCCTGGCCGAAATCGGCCAGCGCGGCGAGTGCCTTGTGGGCCAGCGGCAGCAGGGCGGCGCGGTCTGCGGTGAGCGACATGCCTTGCGGTGTGCGCGTGAACAGCGGCAGGCCGGTCGCTTCTGTCAATGCCTTGAGCTGCAGGCTCACCCCCGGCTGGCTCAGATGCATGTGCAATTCAGCTCGCGAGACGCTGCCCTCGCGCGCGACCGCCGCGAAAGCGCGCAGGGTCTGGGGGTCGAGTCAGAGCGCGATGGGGCGAAAATCGGCTTTCATATTTGCCCAGCGCACAAGCTGATTCGGCCCATTTCATCGGACACTCGGCGTATTTTTAGAGACACTGTGCGGTCACAAGGAAACTTTCCATGAGCATTTCAAATATCAATCACTTCATCAACGGCCAACACACCACTGGCAGCTCTCCCCGTACCCAAGACGTATTCAACCCCGCCACTGGCGCCGTCACCGGCCGCGTGGCCTTGGCCAGCGCCGCAGATGTCGACGCAGCAGTCGCCGCAGCGCAAGCCGCGTTCCCCGCCTGGGCCGACACGCCGCCCATCCGCCGCGCGCGGGTCATGTTCAAGTTTTTGGAATTGGTGAACCAGCGCAAGGACGAGCTCGCGCGCCTGATCACGCTGGAACACGGCAAGGTGTTCACCGACGCGCAGGGCGAGGTGTCGCGCGGCATCGACATCATCGAATTCGCCTGCGGCATGCCGCAGCTTCTAAAGGGCGATTTCTCCGATCAGGTCTCCACCGGCATGGACAACTGGACGCTGCGCCAGCCTTTGGGCGTGGTGGCCGGCATCACACCGTTCAATTTCCCCGTGATGGTGCCCCTGTGGATGTTCCCGGTGGCGATCGCTGCCGGCAACACCTTCGTCCTCAAGCCCAGCCCGATCGACCCCTCGGCCTCGCTGCTCATGGCCGAGCTGCTGAAAGAAGCTGGCCTGCCCCACGGCGTGTTCAACGTGGTGCAGGGCGACAAGGAAGCGGTGGACGCGCTGCTGGTGCACCCCGACGTGAAGGCGATCAGCTTCGTCGGCTCCACACCGATCGCCAACTACATCTACGAGACCGGCGCCCACCACGGCAAGCGTGTGCAGGCCCTGGGCGGCGCCAAGAACCACATGGTGGTGATGCCCGACGCCGATCTGGATCAGGCGGTGGACGCGCTGATCGGCGCGGCCTATGGAAGCGCCGGTGAGCGCTGCATGGCGATTT
>JBBSDB010000168.1:0-8368 GCA_038249735.1 Burkholderiales bacterium | reverse complement strand
GTGGCTCAGCGCCAGTTGCTGACCCTCGCCTTGGTGCCCACGTTTGCCTTGGTGGTCGCGCACAACCTGCTGGGGTTGGGTGTGGGTTGGCTCAGCGCGTGGGCGTTTCGCGTCGGCTGGGCCGAGCGGCGCACCATCACCATCGAGGTCGGCATGCAAAACTCAGCGCTGGCACTCGCCGTGATCGCCTCCCAGTTTCAAAACGATTTGGGCATGGTCATCATCGCCAGCCTGTGGGGCATCTGGCACATCGTGAGCGGCCTGCTGCTGGCCGCGATGTGGCGCCGGCATACCCCGGCCGCCCCATGAATACGGAGACAAAGAACCATGTTTGACTTGTTGATCAAAGGCGGTCTGGTGGTCGACGGCACGCTGGCGGAGCCGGCGGTGCAAGACGTGGCCGTGCGCGACGGGCGCATTGTGGAAGTGGGACAGATCAGCGGTGCATCGAAGGAGACTGTGGACGCCACCGGCTGCTGGGTCACGCCCGGTTTTGTGGACATCCACACCCACATGGACGGCCAAGCCACCTGGGACCCGGACTTCACCCCCTTGGTCTACCACGGCGTCACCACCCTGGTGATGGGCAACTGTGGCGTTGGTTTTGCGCCGGTGCGCCCCGGTCAGCAACACAAGCTGATTGAGCTGATGGAGGGCGTGGAAGACATTCCGGGCGTGGCCTTGGCCGCGGGTGTCCAGTGGTCATGGGAGAGCTTCACCGACTACATGGATGCCCTGGAGCGCACGCCGCGGGTGATGGACTACCTGGTGCAGGTGCCGCACGATCCCCTGCGCATGTACGTGATGGGCGAGCGCGCGGTGGCGCAGCAGGGCGCCACCGAAGCCGACATTGCCCAGATGAAAGCGCTGCTTCGCGAGGCGTTGCAAGCGGGCGCGGTGGGGTTTTCAACCGGGCGCAGCGACAACCACCGCACCGCCTTGGGCGAAGAAACCCCCGCCAGCGAGGCCACCGGCGCCGAGCTGCGTGGCCTGGCCAGCGCCTTTCAGGGGCTGGACCACGGCGTGATTCAGGTGGTGAGCGATTTTGATTTGTTCAAAGGCCCGGAGCGCTTTGACAGGGAGTTTCAGCTGGTCGAAGACATGGCCCAGACCAGCGGGCGGCCGCTCTCCATGAGCTGGCTGCAGCGCGATCCCGGCGGCGATCAGCACCAGGTGATGGCTCAGCGGGTAGAAGCGGCGGTGGCGCGGGGTTTGCCGCTGCACTTGCAAACCGCGGTGCGCGGCATTGGGGTGATACAAGGGCTGGACGCTTCATTTCACCCCTTCATGGGCTTCACCGCCTACCTGGAAGTGGCCCAGTTGCCGCTGGGCCAGCGCGCCGCTGCCCTGCGCGAACCGGCGCGCAAGGCCGCGATCCTGAACGGCAAAAGCCAGCGCATGTCGGGCGATGGCACCGCCATTCCGCCGCTGGTGGACATCTTGCTGGCGCAGATCGAGCGCATCAGCGCGCGCATGTTCCCGCTCACCAACGACATGAACTACGAGCCCGCCGTGACCGAGAGCTTCTACGTGCGCGCGAAGCAGGCCGGCACCACGGCGCTCGAAGCCATGTACGACTATCTCAGCGCGGGCGATGGCAGCGCCCTCATCTACTTTCCCATCTTCAACTACAACCAGGGCAACCTGGACGTGGTGCGCAGCATGCTGGACCACCCGCGCGCCTTGTACGGTTTGTCGGATGCCGGCGCGCATGTGGGCACGGTGTGCGACACCAGCTTCTCCAGCTTCATGCTCAAACACTGGGTGCTCGACCGGGCGCACCACCGCTTGCCGCTGAACCAGGCGGTCCACATGATGAGTGCGCGCAACGCCCGCTACCTGGGTTTGCAAGACCGGGGCGAAATCCGCGTGGGGCAACGCGCGGACATCAACCTGATCAACCCGAAAACCCTGAAGCTGGGCGCCGCCGAGTTGCACCGCGACCTGCCCGGTGGCGGCAAGCGCTTCGTGCAAAAAGCCGACGGCTACGTCAGCACCTGGGTGGCCGGTGAGCGCACCTGCCACGGCGGCATTCTCACGGGAAACCGGCCCGGGGCTTTGGTGCGCATGGGGCAGAGCCAGCGCCAAAAGGTGCTGAGTCAGCCGGTCGTTGGCACAGTCTGGCGACCAGCTTGACCACTCAGTAGCAGGTGCCTCAGGGAGCATTGCCTGCCCGAGCGCACGAAAAATGCAGGGGGCACAGACTCGCTTCTCAGGCGTCCTTTTTATTCTTTTTTACGGAACGTTTCGATCGTTTAGTTCTATTTGTCAAGAATCGCCAGGCTGTCTAGCATCTCGATCGTTCAACCACCTAACCAAAAAGAACGACATGCCCGGTATTGACTTGCTGATGACCAACCTTGTCCAGCCGATCGTGCTGGCATTCATGCTCGGCGCCATTGCCGGCTTCGTGAAAAGCGAGCTTGAGCTGCCCGAAGCGGTGATCAAGCTGCTGGCGATCTATCTGCTGTTTTCGCTGGGCTTGACCGGCGGGCGTGAGCTGGCCAAGGCGGAAATCTCGGCTGTGGCGCCCGTGCTTGCGGTCACCCTGTTCATGACCTTTGCCATCCCCTCGCTGGCCTACGTGATCTTGAGGCGGCTTGGTAACTTCGACATCTCCAACGCGGCAGCCGTGGCGGCGCACTACGGCTCGGTGTCGACAGCGACCTTCTTTGCCTCGATGACCTTCGCCACCAACATGGGCACGCCCGCCGAGGGCTTCATGGCGGCCATGGTTGCGCTGATGGAATTCGGCGTCATCTATTCGCTGGCCATCGCCCGTATCGCCATGGGTCGCGCTGGCGGCGGGGTGCATATCGGCGAGCTGTTCCTCAGCGTCATCCGAGGCCGCGGCATTCTCCTGTTGCTGGGCGGCATGTTGATCGGCTACCTCTCCACCGACCGCCAATGGGCGCAGATCGCCCCGTTCTACGAAGGTCTGTTCCGCGGCATGCTGATGCTCTTCCTGCTGGAAATGGGTATCACCGCAGCGCGGCAGATTCGCGCCTTCAAGGAGGTCGGCGTGTTCATGGTCGGCTTCGGCGTTCTGGTGCCGATCTTCAACGGCATCGTCGGCGTGGCACTCGGCTACTGGGCCGGGTTGGGTGTGGGCGGCGCGTTCGTGATGGGGGCCATCTGCGCCAGCGCATCGTTCATCGACGCGCCAGCGGCGTGCCGGGCATCGCTGCCTGAAGCCAACCCGGGGATCTACTTGACTGCGTCACTGGGCATCACGCTGCCGTTCAACCTGTTGTTTGGCCTGCCGATCTATTACCAGTTTGCTGTCTGGCTGGCTGGCCGCTGAGCGCCTTCGGCCAGCAGTCGTTTCGTCTTCCGTCGAGGGCACCCGTCAGGGAGCCCTGGTCAGCACGCCATCGCCCGGCTCGGGTGGCACCGCATCCAGCACAGCCTGCGCCAGCGCCAAGCCCAGCGCTTCACGCCGTCGGCTGCGGTCGCGGGCTTGTCCGGGCCGGTGTTCCCACTCGGGATGGGCACGCGCCTGCTGCAACGGCTCCAGCAGTTGCAACAGCGTCTTGCGGTGGGCGCTGGACGGCGCCATGCGGACTTCGATCGTGTCCTGAGCTGCGTGGCCGCGCACCTGCAAGACCAGGCACAGATGCACCAGGTTGTCGGCCATCAGCACGAGCACGCTGTTGTCCAGCGTCAGTTCCTCAACGCCCATGAGCTTGTTGCGCAGCATGCGCGGCGCCTGGCCCCAGCCTTGGCTGAGCGCGCCGCCGATGGCCGCACCCAGCGCGGTGCCAGCACCCAGCGACAGGCCGGCCAGCGCGAGATCGAGCGTGAGGCCCACCGCCGCACCGGCCGCCGCGCCCTTGCCCAGCAGGCGCCCGACCGTGGCCAAGGTTTCGGGGTTGAACAGGTCGGAGGCCCAGCGCTCGCTGGTCCAGGGCAACACGTCGAGCGTGGCGTCGTCGGGCGCGAAGCCGTGCATTTGCAGCAGCTCGTGCACGCAGCGGCGCACGCTGGCCACCAGCTCGTCTCGAAATGCCTGCACAAACGCGGCTTTGGCGCGCGCATCGGCCAGGGTTTCGGGCGCGATCTCGCGGCGCATGGCGGCCGCCGAAATCAAGGTGTCGGCCACGCGCTGGGCGCTGGCAGCGCGCCGCTCGGCCGCCTGACGCTCCAGATCGCGCAGCACGGTCTGCAGCGTGTCTTTGTGCTGGCGCATCAGCACGCTGAGGTCTTCGTAGAGCTGGCGCTCGGCGCCCACAAACGGCGCGACCGCATCGAACAGCACCGCGGCGTGCAGCCCGTAGGCCGCCAGCATTTCGCGCCACTCGGCCTCGTGGCTGCTGGCGCTGCGCACGAAATTGAGCACCGGCATGATGGGCCGGGCGCAGGTGTTGAGCACCTCGATCTCGCTGCGGTGTTTCGGCAGCAGCGGTTCGCGGCAGTCAATCACGTAGATGGCGGCATCGGCGGCCAGCATTTGACGCAACACCTTGGCTTCCTGCTCGAACACGCCGCGTGCCTCCGGTCCATCGAGCAGAGCGCGCACGCGCTGCGGTGGCGAGAGAGACTCAGGCAGTTGCTTGAGGTGGTGTTGCAGCGCCACCGAGTCTTCCAGACCGGGCGTGTCGAAGTAGCGCACCAGCGTCTGGCCATCGGTTTCCAGCGCGATCGCCTGCACATGGTGGGTGGTGCCCGGGCGCTCCGCGACCTCGCCAAAGCGGGCCTGGCGGGTGAGGGTGCGCAGCAGCGAGGTCTTGCCAGCGTTGGTGTGGCCGACGACCACAATATCGATAGCGCCTTTGTGTTTTTCAGAGTCAGCCACGATGAGACTCCATCCAGTGGCGCGCGTCTTGCGCAGAGGCGCAATAGCTGACCGCGCTCAGTTCGCTGGCCGCCAGCCAGTCGGCCCAGCGCTGGGGTTTGTTGTCGGCGCCGGCCGCGTCCAAGGCCAGGGGCAGCAGCGCGCAACCCGCGGTCTGCTCGCAGATCTGACCCAGAAAGCGCTCGGCACCCCGGTCTGGGCTGGCGCTGGCCGAGCAGAGCACCAGCGCGTTGGCGCCGGGCTCGGCCGCCAGCTGGCCCAGCAAAGCCAGGCGCTCGGCCATGCTGCCGCGAATGGTGTGGCTGCGATCGGCCAACGCCAGCAGCTCGGCGGGCAGACCACCCAGCTCGTCGGGCAGCTCAAAACCGATCAGCACGGTACGAGCATCCTGCCCCGGCGAGCGGGCGCGAAAGCCCTGGCTCGCTGGGCGCGGCACAGCGTGTTCGGTGTCGATCACCGGGGCTGAGGCCATCGCGGCGAAGCGTGCGACCAGGCGGCGGAAATCGGGATCGCGGGTGTCCAGCGTGAGGCGGCTGGCGCGCCGGCGCCACACCGCGAGGCAGATCACCAATGCCACCACGCGAGGCAGCAGGCCATAAAGCAGCGCGCTGGCCAGCAGCCACCAGGCGATGGCCTGTGAGCCCGGAGCGCTGGGCGGCGCGTGGACAAGCGCCTGCGACGGCACCGGGAACCCCAGCTGGCCCGGCAGCCATCCGGTGATCTGCAGAAAGCGCTCGAAAAAGCGCGCATCAAGAATGGTGGTTTCCCAGGTCAGCTGGTAGGCCTGGAACGAAAACAGCAGCAGCAACGTGACCAGCACCAGGCCAAACGCCAGCGCCCACAGCGCATGGCTGATGGCACCAAGCACCCACAGACCCAGGCGCTGTTCGCGCAGCATGGCGTTGGCCCCGCGCAGCAAGGTCAACGTGTGTGGCCCGCGCAGCCAGGGGATGCGCGCGGCCAGCGAGAGCATCGCCTGCCCGAGCGACCAGGGGCCCGAGGCCTCGCGCGAGAACGCGGACGCCAGCGCCCACAACACCCAGACCAGCAAAGCCAGCAAAGGCACGCCCAGCATGGCCACGAAGGCAAACGCGGCATTTACCGTCTGCCCGCTTCCCAGCACGCGGGTGAGCAAACCGCCAGCGAGCAGATAGGCGAGCACCAGCAACAGACCGCCCGCGATCCACAGCCCCGTTTGCAGCCGTTCCCAGTCGGCCTGCAAGCCCAGGCGCCGCGCCAGCAAGCGCGCGCGTTCCAAAATACGGCCTTGCTCGCTGTGCTGGCGGGCCTGGGCCTGCGCCATTTCGCTGGCGTCGTCGAGCGCGCCGACCTCCTCCATCAGGCGGATGGCGTGGGCCAGGGTGATGTCGCGCAGCGAAGCGGCGGGCGGGTGGCTGGAAGTCGGGCTGATGGTGAATCTCCGCGCCCGGCATAAAACGCGGGGACGATGGGCGCAATGGAAGACAGGCCGATGCTAACGGGCCAGCCGAATCGTCAGAAACTGCGCTTGGCCTTGACCAGCAATTGCACCTTGCTGATGTCGTCGGCCCGGTTCAGCGGAAAGGCGACGTCCACATGCACCACGGTGCCGAAAGAGGAGCGCTCACTCACGATGCGCAGACCGACCCCCACATCGCTCAGCCAGCCGGGGTTGGCGGTGTTGGGCAACACGCCGCCCCAGGCGCGGCCCACATCCACGAAGGCCGCGCCGCCCAGGCGAAACAGGCGCCACAGATACAGGTCGGTGTAGAAGCGCTGCTCTGCCGTAAGCAGCACGCGGCGCGCGCCGCTCTGGTAGCGCAACGGGTAGCCGCGCAGACCATTGTCGCCGCCGAGCACGAGCTGGTCGGTCGGCCCCGGGCGGGTGAGCCAGCCGGCCTCGGCCGACGCGTAGAACAAGCGGTACTTGGTCTGCGGCCGGTAGTACTGCGCGCCAGCGCTCAGGAACTGGCTGCCTGCGCCATCGCGCAACATTTCGCCGCTCCAAGCAGCGCGGGCAATCAGCGTATCACCGGGCCGGGGCGCAAAACCGCGGCTGATCGAGGCACCAAAGCGCAGCGCGTCTTGGTCAGAACCCAAGGCCTGGCCGTCCCAGTTCACCTGCAGGCTGGCGAGCAGACCGAGCTGGAAAAATTCGGGCCGTCCGATCAGGTTTCGATTGAGCTCGCGCTCAATGCGGTCTTCGATCAGGTCGTAGCGCCAGTAAGGACCCGCGCGGCGGCGGTCTTGCGGCAATTGCATGGGCGTTACCCGCCCGGGCTCGGCGGCGTAGCGCACGCGGCTGGCGCTCCAGCCGACGGTGTGACGCCGCACCCAGCCGTCCACGAGGCCGTACGACCAACCGCCAAAAACCTCCGCCTGCGACTGCGTCACGCGGTACTCGCTGGCAATCTCGCCCGCTTGGTAGAGCGGGTCGATGCGGTCGTCTGACGAGGCGCGAACCCCGGCGGTCCAGCGGGCGTCGAGCGCGTAAAACGGACGCACCACCGAGACCGCATTGCGCGATCCGTCGCTGTTGCTGGCGTGGCTGGCAGCCACCGAGGTCCAGGTGCCGAAGGCGCGGTTGTTGGCGTAGTCCAGCTCTGTGCTGGAGCGGTCCACATCGTTGCTTCGCTTGAAGCCCAGTGTGGTGCCGGTACCGAACAGGTTGTTCTCGCTGAACTCCACATTGCTGGAGCTCTCGCCACCGCTGGTGCCCACGCCGGCGCCCACGCTGAGCGACCAGGTGTCGCGCGTGGTCACTTCAATGTCGACCACACCACCCTGCAGCGCCACCGGTCGCAGCGACACGTCGTAGAGATAGCGGTTGCTGCGCAGCAGGCGCTCGGTTTCCTCAATCAGGCGCGCGGATACAGGCTCACCGGTCCGGAACAGGATGGCGCGCCGAATCACGCCTTCGCGGGTGGGGATGTGCAAGCGGTTGGCCAGGCGAAACAGCGCGTAGTTCTCGGCTGGGTCGTTGGTGTCAAAGATTTCCAGCGGCACCACCCGGATCTCGCCGACCGTGGCCCCTGCTGCTTCCAGTTCGGCAAAGCTCGGCAGAGCGCCTTGCGCTGGCACCTGCGCCTGCACATTGCCTCCAGCCAGCAGCAAGCCCAACACCAGCACCAATGCCGCCAGGAGCGCCGCGCGTGGCCGCTTGGAGCGAAGCGAGTGAGCGTGGCAGCACAGCGAGGGAAGCATGCCCGGATGCTACCCCGACAAAACGCCGACGCTGTGTCGGCGAACAGGCCGTTCGCCTACCGCCGGCTCAGCGTGCGGCTCAACAAAATCACCGGCAGCAAGCCCACCAGCACCAGCGCAGTCCTTCCCTCTTGAGGTGTACTTGATCGAATTGTCCGTGTTGTCCCACCCCAGTTAAAAAAATGCGCCCAATAAGCACAGGACCACACCAATCGGACCGCCCTGCCAATTCTCCGCAGTACAGGCAACGCTCGGCGGATTCAAACCTGAAGTGCAACACCTGCCACCGTAAGGTACGCAGATGCACAAGTCACCACCCCGAAGCTACCAACAACTCCAGCCCGAAGACCGGCAGACGCTGGCCAGCCTGATCCAGCAAGGGTATGGCGT
>JBBSDB010000167.1:0-8439 GCA_038249735.1 Burkholderiales bacterium | reverse complement strand
CCATCCGGGTGTGCGTGTCAGCCTGCAGGTGGCCAACCGGGAGTTCGTTTTGTCTGCCTTGGCCGACGGCAACACCGACCTGGCCATCATCGGCCAGCCACCGCACAACGTGGACATCGAAGCACAGCATTTCAAGGACAACCCGCTGGTGGTCATCGCCGCCCCGCGCCACCCACTGGTCGGTCAAAAACAGGTGAGCTTGCAGCGCCTGGCGCAAGAAACACTGGTCGTGCGCGAGTCGGGCTCGGGCACACGCGCCACCGTGGAGCGCCACTTCACCTCGCATGGCCTGACCATCCGAACGGGCTGCGAGTTGGGCGACAACGAGGGCATCAAGCAGGCGGTGCGCGCCGGGCTGGGCCTGGCGGTGGTGCCAGCGCAGACGATCGAGCTGGAGCTGCAGACAGGCCGCCTGGCGGTTCTGTCTGTCGAAGGCTTTCCGATCGTGCGCCAGTGGTTTGTGGCGCATCGAACGCAGAAGCGTCTCTCAGCCGCCGCCAATGCCTTCCGCGACATGCTGCTCGCGCAAGAACTGTCCAGCGAGCCGCAAGCGGCCCGCCCGGTGCTGGCCTCAGAGCCCTCAGGTCTGTTTGTGCTGTCGACCTGAGAGGCTGGGGAACTTCAGCTTTCAGGCACCTGCCCTGGTGGAGCGTCTAGGCAGGGTGCCTCCGCTGATCGAGGCGGTGGAGCTGACCCATTTCGAACCTGTGAAGCGCTTTCAGCCGTCCTTGTTCGGGTGGTCCTTCGTGGGACCTTCCTCGCGCTCAGTTTCAACAAGCTTGCCCAGCAGCCATTCCACCGCCAGCGCGGTGTAAATCTCAATCTCGGCCTCTGGCACGGGCTGGGCGCCCACCACAATCCGCTCGGTCGCATCGCCTTGAATCATCGCGAAGAAAACGACCACCAATCGACGAAGCTGTGAGGCGTCCTGCGGTCCAAGCCCAACCCGATGGAGGTAAGCGGCGAGCTGGTCGTACGCCGCATCGTGTCCGCAGGCAAAGTAGGTCTCGGCCACTTCCGGGTACCGAATGCCTTCGGCTACGGCAATCCTCTGCAGACCGATCACCTCGGGGTGCATGAGCGCCGCCACGAAGCCACGGGCAAACGCGGTCAGCACATTGCGTGGCGTGCGTCCCGCCTCTGCAACCGCCGCAAGCGGCTCCATCATGCCCGCGCAGCGCTGCTCCATCATTGCGCGGAACAGCCCCGCCTTCCCGCCAAACTGCTCATAGACAAGCGACTTCGAGCCACCCGACTTCGCCACGATCTCGTCCAGTGTGGACTTCTCGTACCCGCGCGCCAGAAAAACGTCGGTGGCTGCATCAAGGATCGCGCCGACACGCGCCTCACCCCGCTTGCTTCGCGGTTTCGGCACGAAATTGGAATCTTGTGAAGTGCTTGTCAAAATGGTAATGTACAGTACGTTACTCAATGCGCAAAGGTGTGTTGACAACCCATTGCATCCAGGAGAATTTTTTGCGAACACCGCCGACCAGCGCACTTTTCAGCGTCAACAGACAACTTCTTGTGGGGTTCTCAGTTCTGTTGCTCGCATCGTGCAGTAAAACAGAAACGCCGCAAGAGGTCCAAGTACCGGTTCGAACGGTGCTTGTGGGCAGTGTGGCTGAACCCCTAGCCTCAGAGAGCATACCCATTTACGCTGCGGTTGTTGCGTCCAGGTTTGCGAGTGAACTGGCGTTTCGTGTGCCTGGCCGCATCTTGACGCGCGGTGTCGAGATGGGTGATCAGGTCAAGGCTGGTGGATCGCTGGCGACTCTCGATCCCGAACCGTTTCGCATCGCTGTGCGCTCGGCACAGGCTTTGGTGGCCGCTTCTCGCGCCGAGCTGATACAGGCCGAGGGCGACCTGGCGCGCAATGCGCCGTTGGTGGCCGAGCGAATCGTGGCGCCTGCACAGGCCGACCGGTTGCTTGCCCAGCGCGATACCGCTCGCGCCCGCCTCGCCCAAGCGCAGGCCCAGGAGGCAGCAGCGCAGGACGACCTCGGCCACACCACGCTTCGCTCGCCAGCGAAGGGCGTGGTGACGCAGGTGAGCGCAGAGGTCGGTCAGTACGTTACGCCGGGACAACCGGTGTTCCGGGTGGCCAGACCAGACAATTTGGACGCGGTGGTGGACGTGCCCGAGAGCGCGGTGGCAGCCATCCGCCCCGACATGCCCGCGACCGTTTTGCTCGTCTCCACGCAGCAGCCCATTGCCGGGCGGATTCGCGAGGTGTCGCCAATAGCCGACCCGGCAACGCGCACCTACCGCGTGAAGGTCGCACTTGCCACGTCGAGCGCTGCGCGCATCGGTATGTCGGCAAGCGTCACGTTCGCAGGTGCCAGCGACAGCGCAAAAAGCGACGAGAAAGACGGCGAGGTGTTCAGCTTGCCGCTGAGCGCCATCACACAGTCTGGCGAGCGGCCATCGGTGTGGATCGTGAAAGGGGAAAGCGTTCTGGAGCTGCGTCAGGTCACGCTGGGCAGCTACCGGGACAACAACGTGACCATCACCGCAGGCATACAGCGCGGCGAGCGGGTTGTCACCGCTGGCGTTAACCGCCTTGATGCCCAGCAAACCGTCAAGCTGTGGGACGGACAACTGCCATGACCGCTTTCAATCTCTCCGAGTGGGCACTGCGCCACCGGGCCCTCGTGGTTTTTATGATCGCTGCCATCCTCACGGGAGGCCTTGCGTCCTACTTCAACCTCGGGCGCTCCGAGGACCCGACCTACACCGTCAAGACCATGATCATCTCGGTCGCCTTGCCCGGGGCGAGCGCACGCGAGATGGAAAGTCAGGTGACCGACCCGATCGAGCGCGTCTTGCAGGAGGCGCCGAACTTCGACTACGTAACCAGTTACTCCCGCCCAGGCGAGGCAACCTTGTTCGCCACGCTTCGAGACGACACGCTACCGGCTGACGTACCCGACAGCTGGTACCAGATGCGAAAACGCGTCGGCGACCTCGCACCACGTCTGCCATCTGGAACTCGGGGACCGTTCTTCAACGACGACTTCGGCGATACCTTCGGCTCGGTCTACGCCTTTCGCGCCGATGGTTTCTCCGACGCGGAAATGAAGCAGGTGCTGCTCGCCGTGCGCCAGCGGCTTTTGCGCTTGCCCGATGTCGCCAAGGTCGAGCTCTCGGGCGTGCAGGCTGAACGTTTCTATGTGGAGTTCAGCCATGCAAGGCTGGCCACCCTCGGTCTCTCAACGGCACAAATCTTCGATGCAATTCAAAGCCAGAACGCTCTGATGCTGGCCGGCACGATCGAGTTGCCAACCGACCGGATTAGGATCGATATGGCCTCGTCTTTGTCGAGCGAAACTGCGATCGCGGCGGTGCCCATCGACATTGGTGGACGGCAGTTTCGTCTCGGCGACATTGCAACGGTCAAGCGCGGCTTCGCCGATCCGCCAACTTTCTCGGTTCGTCTCGATGGTGAACGGGTGACATCGCTGGCGGTGTCGATGAAGCCCGGGGGCGACATCCTGCGCCTGGGCAGCGATCTTGACGCCGAAATGAGCGCGGTCACCAAGACGTTGCCCGCGGGCATCGACATCAGGAAAGTCGCTGACCAGCCCAGCGTGGTCGGGCGCGCGGTTGACGAGTTCATTGGGCACTTTCTGCTGGCGCTGGGGATTGTGCTGGGCGTGAGCTTCCTCTCTCTTGGCTGGCGGGCTGGGCTCGTCGTGGCGCTGTCCACGCCCATCGTGCTGGCACTGACGTTCATCGCCATGGACATTGGCGGGCTCGGTTTGCACCGGATCTCCCTGGGCGCGCTCATCATTGCGCTGGGTCTGTTGGTGGACGACGCCATCATTGCGGTGGAGATGATGCTGGTGAAGCTCGATGAAGGATGGGACAAAACGCGTGCGGCCGCGTTCGCTTGGACCTCCACCGCCTTCCCGATGCTGACGGGAACGCTGATCACCGCCGCCGGTTTCTTGCCGGTCGGCCTTGCGCGCTCAGGTACCGGCGAATACACCGGCGCGATCTTCTGGGTTGTCGCTATCGCACTCGTGATGTCGTGGATCGTTGCGGTGCTGTTCACGCCTTACCTCGGTTTCAAGCTGCTGTCTGCGGGCACCGGCGCTCACGCTGCCAGTGCCTTCAACAGCCCGATCTACCAGCGGCTCCAGCGAAGTGTTGACTGGTGCGTTGCGCATCGAAAGACGACCATCGGGGCCACGGTCATGGCCCTTGTCGTCAGTCTGGCGTTGTTCCCGTTGGTGCCGCAGCAATTTTTTCCCTCGTCGTCGCGCCAGGAGGTGATCGTCGACCTCGAACTTGCCGAGGGGGCGCCCTATCTGGCCACACTGGCCAAGGCGCGCCAGGTTGAACAGCTGATCGCTGCCGACCCGCGCACCGGGTACACCCTGTCTTACGTCGGTGGCGGCGGACCGCGCTTTAACCTCGCGGTGAACCCGGAACTGCCCAACCTGGCTTACGCAAACTTCATCGTCCATCCCAAAAAAGCAGCCGACAGTGCGGGGCTCACCCGAGACCTTCGCGAGCGCCTCGCTGCGGCGTTTCCAGACGTCCGAACGCGGGTTTCCCGAATCGAGAACGGCCCACCGGTGGGTTACCCGGTGCAGTTCCGGGTCATGGGGCCGGATCCGGACACCGTGCGCGAGATCGCTGGACGGGTGCGCGACACGGTTCGCGCCGACACCCGCACGCGCGATGTCAATCTGCAGTGGGGCAACCTCACCAAGGCGGTGCGATTGGACATTGACCAAGATCGCGTGCGCGCGCTGGGGCTCACCCCGGTGGAGATCGCTGAAACCATGCAAACGCTCCTGAGCGGGCGCACGGTGACGCAGGTGCGCGAGGGAACCGAGCTGGTGGATGTCGTGGTTCGCGCCATACCCGAAGAGCGAGCCGCTGCCGAACGCCTGGGCGATCTCACCATCCGAACAGCGTCGGGGCAATCGGTGCCACTTGCGCAGGTGGCCCAGGTGGTTCCCGTGCTTGAAGACGGACTGATCTGGCGGCGAAACCGCGACGTGAATCTGATCGTTCGGGCCGATGTTGTCGAGGGCGTGCAGGCTCCTGGCGTATCGGGCGCCATCAACCCGAAGCTCGATGCGATCCGCGCTGCGTTGCCATCGGGCTACAAGATCGAAATGGGTGGCGAGGTTGAGGAGTCGGCCAAAGGCGGCATCTCGATTGCCAAACTGCTGCCGCTCATGCTGGGCGTCTGGCTTGCGTTGCTGATGGTCCAGCTCCAGAGCTTCAGCCGCGTCGTCATGGTGCTGCTGACCGCACCGCTGGGAATGATCGGCATCACGCTCACTCTGCTGATCACGCAAACGGCATTCGGGTTCGTGGCGCAGCTCGGCGTCATTGCGCTGGCGGGGATGATCATGCGCAACTCGATCATCCTCGTCGATCAGATTGACCGCAACATCGATGCGGGCGCGCCGCCGTGGGACGCGATCGTCCAGTCAACCGTTGTGCGGGCGCGCCCTGTTGTCTTGACAGCAATCGCGGCCATTTTGGCCTTGATTCCGCTCACCTTGTCCGAGTTTTGGGCGCCCATGGCAATTGCAATCATGGGCGGGCTCGCGGTTGCGACCATCCTCACCCTGTTTTTTGTGCCTGCGCTCTATGCGGCGTGGTTTCGGGTTCGTCGGCCTGAGAACGGGCCAGTCCATCAAACGGCAGACGGATCGCCCCTGCCGATCAACACCAAGGGGGTGTCCGCATGAGCCGCAGCACGAAACGAGCCACAGCAGCGCTGATGGCGGCAGCGGCATTGGCGTTGGCAGGATGCACATCGCTGTCGCCGGTGACCCGCACGGACGTACCAGACGGTGTTGCGTTTCGCAACGCCGCCGGAGCGCTGGCGACCGCGCAGGCGCCACAAGCACCCGAGCTGGCCGCTTGGTGGGAGCGGTTTGGGGATCCCGAGCTGAGCAGGCTGGTGACGGTGGCGCTGACCGCGAACCTCGACATCGTGCAGGCAAAAGCCCGCCTCGCCGAGGCAGATGCGCTGGTGCGCCGCGCCCGCGCAGACCGGCTACCGGGTGGCGGCCTGGACGCAAGTGTTGCCCGCCAACGCCAGTCGCTGGAAGGGCCCACAGGTGCGCTGACCCGCAACGCCCCGGGGTTCATGCGTGACCAGACGGTGTTCGATTCGGGTGTGCAGGCCAGCTGGGAAATCGACCTGTTCGGTCGACTGGGCGCGGTTGCGCAAGCGGCAGCGTCGGGCAGTCTTGAATCTGAGGCCTTGCTGGACGGCGTGCGCCTGCGCATCGCGGCAGAAACCGCCGATGCCTATGTCGTTCTGGCTGGTGCCAACGAGCGGCTGAAGATCACACAGGCACAGCGGGACGTGCTGCGTCGATTGGCCCAAGCCACACAGCGCCGTTTCGACGCGGGCGAAGCAGGTCTGGGCGAGCTTGAGCAGACGCGCGGCGAGCTGGCGCGACTGGACACGCTTGTCCCGATCATCGGCATCGAGGCCGAGGCGCAGCACAATCGGTTGGTGGTGCTGACAGCGGGCAGCGGACCGCTGGCCGCGCCGATCCAAGTGCCCCGTGCGCCCGGCCTGGCCGGTCTCGACACCCCGGCGCAGGTGCTGCGCAGGCGGCCTGACGTGCGCGCCGCCGAGGCCGGCATTGCCCTGGCGGACGCCCGAATCGGCGCCGCGCTTTCGGCGTATTACCCGTCGATATCCATTGCCGGGCTGGTGGGCTTTCAGGCAGTGGACGCCAACCGGTTGTTCACCGGCCCGTCGCTGAACGCCCAGGGGCTTGTCGGTATTCGCTGGCGCCTGTTTGACTTTGCGCGGATCGACGCCGAGGTGGCCGCTGCCCGTGCACGCGGCGATGGCGCGCTGGCGGCCCATCGAACGGCACTGCTTCTGGCAACAGAGGACGTTGAAAACGCTTTGTTTGCGCTGGTGGCCCGAGACACACAGCAGCGCGAAGCGGCGCGGGCCAGTGCCGCATTTGTGGCGGCGGCGAGCACCGTGCGCCGCACGTTTGACGCTGGGCTGAGCGGACTGCCGCTGCTGCTCGACGCCGAGCGCAGGATGCTCGACGCTCAACAAAGCGAGGCCGACGCGCGGGTTGCCGCAGCGCGGGCGTCGGTCGCGGTGTTTCGGGCGATCGGTGGTGTTGTCGAGCGCCCGGCAGATGTCTTGTCGGCGCGAGAAACGCCATGAGACAGCCAAGCGGTCTGCGTACCAATGAAGACGCCCTTGAGCACATGAATCGACGCGGGCCATTGGCCACCGGTGCTTTCGACCAGGTCGAGGTCGTCGGTGGCGACGAGCTTGATGCTTGGCTGCAGGCCAACCACGAGCGGCAAGACAGCGTTTGGCTTGTCACGTTTAAAAAACTCTGTAGGAGGAAATCATGAGCAAACCGCGTCTCACTCAGAAAGCTTTTGAACTTCTAGAAGAACTGAAGGTGAACAACAACCGCGAGTGGTACACCGAGCACAAAAAAGCATATGCCGAATCCGTGCAAACTCCCTTCACGGAAATTCTCGAAGAAGCATCATCGAAAATGGCAAAGACTAAGTATCCGATGCTTGGCGGAAAAGAAACTGTTTTTCGGATTTACCGCGACGTTCGATTCTCCAAAGACAAGCGACCGTACAAAGATAATATTAGCGGGTTATTGACGCCATCAGGCACCAAAGCGGAAGACGAAGGCTTAATTTACGTTCATCTCAACACTGACGGCGGCTTTCTCGCCTCGGGCTTTCATCAGCTCGACAATAATCGCCTCAATCAAGTTCGCCAACATATCATTGATGAAACAAAAACGTTCACCTCCATTGTAAAGAAGTTGACCAAAGCTGGATATGAATTTAGTGACATGGAAAAGCTGAAACGTATGCCTCGTGGATTTGAAGATTACGAGTCACATGAACACGCTGATTTACTAAAGATGAAATCGCTCGTCGTTCAAGCGACCCAGACCAAGAAAGCGTGGCTCGACGGAACCATCGTCGAAGAGATAGTAAAAATCAACAAAGCAGCCACCGACCTGACACTCTTTGGACTAGCGGCACTGGCGTAGAAGTAAACAAAAGCAACGCATTAAAATCTAAGGACCATGACTAAAACGGAAAACTTTGAAAAAGTTCAGATCAAATCTTCGGCCGAATTACGATCATGGCTAGAACAGAACCACAAGAAAGAAAAAAGCTTTTGGTTGGTAACTTTTAAGAAACAGATCGAAGGCAGTTATGTGTCGGTTCAAGAGGTTCTAGACGAACTGCTCTGCTTTGGCTGGATCGACGGTATCCGGCGAAAATTGGACGAAGATCGAACGTTGCAGTTGATTTCTCCCCGCAAAGCACAGCACTGGTCCAAGACGTATAAAGATCGATTTTCGAAGCTTGAGCGAGAAGGCCGAATGGCAGACGCGGGTATCGACGCGGTCAAGCGTTCAAAGCGTTTGGGATTATGGAATT
>JBBSDB010000166.1:0-8461 GCA_038249735.1 Burkholderiales bacterium | reverse complement strand
GACACCCAAGATGCCACCGGAACATCGACGGACCAATCTTCACGCAAGACCTTCTCGAGTCCGGGCAGGTCCCACTGCTCCTCCACGCTGGCCTCAGGCACGAACTGCTGCACCAGATCGGTGAAACAGCCTTCGCGCAGGGAGTCGATCTGACCGCGCAGTGTTTGCGCATCGAGGATGTCGTTGCGCTGCTGATAGATCACCTTGCGCTGATCGTTGGAAACGTCGTCGTATTCAAGCAGCTGCTTGCGAACGTCGAAGTTGCGCGCTTCGACCTTGCGCTGCGCGCTCTCGATGCTGCGCGTGACCATGCCGGCCTCAATCGCTTCGCCCTCCGGCATTTTCAGCCGGTCCATGATCGCGCGCACCTTGTCGCCCGCGAAGATGCGCATCAGCGAATCGTCCAGGCTCAGGTAGAAGCGCGAGGAGCCCGGATCGCCCTGGCGGCCCGAACGGCCGCGCAGTTGGTTGTCGATACGGCGGCTCTCGTGGCGTTCGGTGGCGATGATGCGCAGGCCACCGAGCGCCTTGACCTTCTCATGGTCCTGCTGCCATTGGCTGCGGATTTTCTCGGCACGCTGGGCGCGGGTAGCCTCGTCGAGCGATAGGTCGTTCTCGACAACAGCCAACATTTTTTCCAGGTTGCCGCCCAACACAATGTCGGTGCCGCGCCCAGCCATGTTGGTGGCGATCGTGATCGCGCCCGGCCGGCCCGCCTGCACGATGATGTCGGCCTCGCGGGCGTGCTGCTTGGCGTTCAACACTTCGTGGGGCAGCTTTTCCTTGACCAGCAGCTCGGCAATGATTTCCGAGTTCTCGATGGAGGAGGTGCCCACCAACACTGGCTGGCCTCGCTCCAAGCACTCGCGGATGTCCTGGATGGCCGCCGTGTATTTCTCGGGCGTGGTTTTGTAAACGCGATCGAGCTGGTCGCTGCGTTTGCTGGGCCGGTTGGGCGGAATCACCACCGTTTCCAGACCGTAAATTTCCTGAAACTCGTAGGCCTCGGTGTCGGCGGTGCCGGTCATGCCCGCGAGCTTGCCGTAAAGGCGGAAGTAGTTCTGGAAGGTGATGGAGGCGAGGGTCTGGTTCTCCGGCTGAATCGCCACGCCTTCTTTGGCCTCGACCGCCTGGTGCAGACCATCGCTCCAGCGGCGGCCCGACATCAGGCGGCCGGTGAATTCGTCCACGATCACAATCTCGCCGTTCTGGCTCACGTAGTGCTGGTCGCGGTGGTAGAGGTGGTGCGCCTTGAGCGAGGTGCTCAGGTGGTGCATCAGCGCGATGTTGGCCGGGTCGTAAAGAGAGGCGCCCTCGGGCAACAGGCCGGCCTGAGCCAACAAAGCCTCGGCCTTTTCGTGACCTTGCTCGGTCATGTGAATCGTGTGGGCCTTCTCGTCGACGGTGAAGTCGCCCGCCTTGATCACACCCTCGCCGGTGCGCGGATCCGCCTCACCCTCTTGGCGGGTCAGGTGAGGAATCAGCGCCTTGATCGCCTGGTAGACCTGGGTTTGGTCATCGGCCTGGCCGCTGATGATGAGCGGCGTGCGCGCCTCGTCGATCAGGATCGAATCCACCTCGTCGACGATGGCGAAATTCAGGCCACGCTGCACCCGGTCGCCGGGCTCGTAGACCATGTTGTCGCGCAGGTAATCGAACCCGTACTCGTTGTTGGTGCCGTAGGTGATGTCGGAGCGGTAAGCAGCCTGCTTTTCGTCCCGCGGCGCCTGTGGCAGGTTGATACCGACGCTCAGGCCAAGAAAAGTGTAAAGACGGCCCATCCACTGCGCATCGCGGCTGGCGAGGTAGTCGTTGACCGTGACCACGTGCACCCCCTTGCCGGTGAGCGCATTGAGGTACACCGGCAGCGTGGCGGTGAGCGTCTTGCCCTCGCCCGTTCGCATCTCGGCCACTTTGCCTTGGTGCAGTGCCAGGCCACCCACCAGCTGAACGTCAAAGTGGCGCATCTTCATTACCCGTTTGCTGCCTTCGCGCACCACTGCGAAGGCCTCTGGCAGCAATGCCTCCAGCGACTCGCCCTGCGCGATACGCTGTTTGAAGGCTTCGGTCTGCGCCCGAAGCTCGTCGTCGCTGAACTTCTCGTACTTTGCCTCCAACCCATTGATGCGCTCCACGGTCTTGCGATAGGTTTTGAGCGAACGGTCGTTGCGGCTACCGAAAATCTTGGTGAGGAAGTTTGTGGCCATGCGGTCGGGCCTGTGGCAAACACGAGGTTGGCCGAACAGACAAATAAGAAGTAGCGCTCTTGCGAACGTCAAAAGCCCGCAGGTCGGCGATCAGCCGGCCAGCGCGCGCAGTCGCCCACGGGATCTGGAGCAAAACGCGGATTTTACCCGCCGTGTCGAACAAGCCAAGACGTCAGCGTCGGGGCCCAGAAGTCGCAGCAGCCAGCGCCTGGCCAGCATCTAGGAACGTTCTCGGGTCCTGCGGCACGCCGGACACCAGCACCTCGAAATGCAGGTGTGGTCCGGTGGACCGGCCGGTCGTGCCCACCTTGGCGACCAGCTGACCCCGTTTCACGATATCGCCCTTCTTGACAACAACCGCAGAAGCGTGGGCATAGCGGGTAATCAAGTCGTTACCATGATCTATCTCGATCATGTTCCCATAGGCTGGGTGAAATTCCTGCACCACCACCACGCCACCGGCGGCGGCCATGATGGGTGTGCCCGTATCGGCGGGAAAATCCAGGCCCGTGTGGAGTGCGGAATGCCCGGTGATGGGGTCGATCCGAAAGCCGAAGGGCGAGCCAATGCGCCCCCCTTTGACCGGCTCCTCGGTGGGCACCATGCTGTTTTGTATCTTCAGGTCGAAAAGTCGAGACTCAACGGCCGTTAGCCAATCGATTTTCGAACTGCTGCGCTGGTCCAGAGCGTCCATCTCGCCCTGCAGCTCTTCCATGGTCAGCGATCGCTCATTAACCAAAATCCCGCCCGAGCCTGGCAGGGGATTGGTGCGGACATCTTGCGGTTTCAGACCGGTCAGCCCGCCCAGGCGTTCGCCCAAGGAGTCGATCTGCATCAGTCGCGCCTGCATTTCGCCGAGCCTGCGCGCCATTGCGTCCAGGTTCTCACGCATGTACAACTCTTTGGAATTGCTGCTGTCCTGCGTCACCATGCGCGCCACCGAGACAAATCCCGGCCAGCCCTGGCGAACACCCTCTAGGAACACCCAGTGGTAGGTCGCTACCGACCCCAGCATGAGCAGAAGCGACGACACCAATGCAGCACCGATCAACTTCCAGCCATTGAGATGCAGGGCCTGGCTGCGTGCCAGCCAAGCGTCCGTGATAATGATGTGCACGATCCAACCTTTCCTGATGGCTCTGCGTGGCATCAGAGCACTTTTGTATGGTCACTGCTTTTCGAACCCACACGATGCTGAGCCTGGAGCAAGCGGTTGATTCGGCGCCCTCGCTGGCAGCGCTACAACAGCGCATCAGGGATTCGCAGCGTTACCTGGAGTGGATTCAGCCCACGTTGCCCGCTGGTCTGAGGAAACAGATCAAGGCCGGGCCGGTTCAAGACACCGAGTGGTGCCTTCTGGTCAGCAACGCTTCGGTGTCGACCAAACTTCGTCAGCTGTTACCAGCGCTGCTGAACACCCTAAGCCAAAACGGTGCGCAGGTTAACGCAATTCGAATCAAAGTCCAAGCGACCGGGCGATGAACGGACCACGTCGGCAGACAACTCCTACAGGGTCGATGGCGAAGGTGGTGCCGCTTATCTGACTCGAACAGATGACCTATCGCTTACAAGGCGATTGCTCTACCAACTGAGCTAAAGCGGCAATGAAAGCCCAAGAGTCTACTTGACGCGGCGCAGCTTGGGTCCGCCAGTCGGAGTGGAAGGCGTCGGCGGCAACTCGTCCGAATCGGCGGCCGCTTGCCCAGCGCCCTCCTCACTGGGAACTGAATGCAAGCTGGCGCGGCCGACCATCTTGGAGTCAGCGGCAGAGATCACAGTCAGCGCATCTTCACCGCCGCGAGTGCCCTTGGCCGGTGGTGCCGGGAACGCCATACCCTGTCCATTTTCCCGGGCGTAGATTGCAATTACATGATCGATGGGGACCGCAATCTCTCGCGACACGCCACCGAATCGGGCCTTGAATTCGACGAAATCGTTGCCTAAACGCAGCGAACTCGTCGCATCGAAGCTCACATTGAGCACGATCTCGCCATTTTTCACGAACTCCATCGGAACCTGTACCGACCCATCTACCTGCACCGCGATGTAGGGTGAGAACCCATTGTCCGAGCACCACTCGTGTAGCGCCCGGATCAAGTACGGCCGGGTGGATGGAGTGTCTTGCGCGTTGACGGTCATCGACAAAGCGGTGATTAGGCGGCAGCCCACCAGCGAAGCTGAACGGCACTCACCATCACTTGCGCATCACTTTTTCCGAGGGCGTGAGCGCCTCGATATAGGCAGGACGGGAGAAGATGCGCTCGGCATACTTCAGCAGCGGCGCTGCGTTTTTGCTGAGCTCGATCCCGTAAAAATCCAGGCGCCACAGCAAAGGCGCGATAGCCACGTCCAGCATGGAGAAATTGTCCCCCAGCATGAACTTGTTCTTCAAGAACACCGGCGCGAGCTGAGTCAGACGATCACGAATATGGGCGCGGGCTTTTTCGAGCGCCTTCTCGTTGCCTTTGGAACTGCGCGACTCCAACAAGGAGACATGGGCAAACAGCTCCTTCTCGAAGTTCAGCAGAAACAGGCGCACCCGCGCACGGTCTACCGGATCGCCGGGCATGAGCTGCGGATGGGGGAAACGCTCATCAATGTACTCGTTGATGATGTTCGACTCGTACAGGATCAGGTCGCGTTCGACCAGGATAGGCACCTGTCCATAGGGATTCATCACGCTGATGTCTTCTGGCTTGTTGTACAGATCTACGTCGCGAATCTCGAAGTCCATGCCCTTTTCGAACAAGACAAAGCGGCATCGGTGCGAATAAGGGCAGGTGGTGCCTGAGTACAAAACCATCATGAAGGGAGTTCCTTTAATGCGAAAACAGTGGCTAGCGACTCACCGCGAAGGTGGCGCCAACCACTGTGGAATTTGCGACAGACGGCAGAGTAACCGCCGTTCCAGTGCCGAAGCGAGTTATTTGATGTCTTTCCAGAATGCGGCGTTGAGGCGCCATGCAACCAGAGTGAACACCGCGAGGAAGAGCATCACCCAGACCCCGATGCGAATACGGCTGTTCGCCCCAGGCTCGGCCATCCATTGCATGTAAGCCACCAGATCGCCTACGTTTTGGTCGAACTGAGCTGACGACATGGTTCCTGGCTTGACCTGCTCCCAACCGCGCAACACCTCAACCTCATGGCCATGACTTTCCACCTTGTTGTAGATCGGTTGTTGCACGCCCTGCAACTCCCAGAGCGGATTAGGCATAGCTGTTAACGGAAAGGCCTTGTTGTTCCAGCCGGTCGGTGTGGCAGAGTCGCGGTAGTAGGTGCGCAGGAAGGTGTAGAGGTAGTCAGGCCCCGAGTGTCCACCAATCGCCGCACGTGAACGAGCCACCAAAGTGAGGTCGGGAGGGTTCTTACCAAAAAAGGCCTTGGCATCCGTTGGTGTCATCGAGACCTTCATCGTGTCCCCGATCTTATCGGTGGTGAAGGTGAGGTTCTCAGCGATCTGCTTGTCGGTCAAGCCAATGTCGCGCATGCGGTTGAAGCGCATGAACGAGGCTGAATGGCAGTTCAGGCAGTAATTAACGAAAAGTTTGGCGCCATTTTGCAGCGCGGCCATGTCGTTGGTGCGCTGCGGCGCCTTGTCCATCGGAATGCTCGCACCCGCAGCCCAGGCCGTTCCCGACAGGCCGAAGGCCAGCGCGAGGCCCAAAATCATTTTTTTCATTGCTGTAACTCTCTGGATGGGCTCGACCCGCTCAGTGCGGCTGGAAAACAACGCGGGTGGGCACAGTCTTGAACTCACCCAGACGGCTCCACCAGGGCATCAGCAGGAAGAAGCCAAAGTAGAACAAGGTGCCGATCTGGGACGTGCGCTCAGCCAAATCCTGCCCCGCAACCACGCCCCAGACGCCCGGCGGCTGGATACCCAGATAGCCCAGCACGAAGAAGTTGAACACAAACGCTCCGTACAACCATTTGTTCCAGGTTGGACGATAGCGAATGGACTTGACCGGGCTGTAGTCCAGCCAAGGCAAAAAGAACAAGATAATCACACCGGCACCCATGATCACCACACCCCAAAACTTGGGGTCAATGCTGAGCATCATGGCGATTAAAGCGGCCGCACCGCCGGCCATGACGCCCTTCATCACCGCGCTCAAGCTGGACTTGAACACCGCAAACAGCACGCCGAGTGCCACGGCGGCCATCAGTGGATACATGAACTGGCCAGTGACAGCCCGCAACATGGAGTAGAAGGGCGTGAAATACCACACTGGCGCAATGTGCAGCGGTGTTACCAACGGGTCGGCGGGAATGAAGTTGTTGTACTCCAAGAAAAAGCCGCCAAACTCAGGTGCAAAGAAGATGACGGCCGAAAACACCATCAGGAACACCGAGACGCCCAGGATGTCGTGAACGGTGTAGTAGGGGTGGAAGGGGATGCCGTCAAGCGGGATGCCTTTGTCATCCTTCAGCGCCTTGATCTCAACACCGTCGGGATTGTTGGAACCCACTTCGTGCAGCGCAATAATGTGAGCAACCACCAAGCCGAGCAGGACCAATGGCACGGCAATCACGTGAAGCGCAAAAAAGCGGTTCAGTGTTGCGTCGCCCACCACAAAATCGCCACGGATGAGCAGCGCCAGATCAGGCCCCACAAAGGGAATGGCGGAAAACAGGTTCACGATCACCTGAGCGCCCCAGTAGGACATCTGCCCCCAGGGCAGGAGGTAACCCATGAACGCCTCAGCCATCAACACGAGGAAAATCGCGCAACCGAACACCCAAACCAACTCGCGCGGTTTGCGGTAGGAGCCGTAGATCAGGCCGCGGAACATGTGCAGGTAAACCACCGCAAAAAATGCGGAGGCGCCGGTGGAGTGCATGTAGCGAATCAGCCAGCCCCAGGGCACATCGCGCATGATGTATTCGACCGACGCAAACGCCACCGGCACACCTGCAGCGTTCAGGTTGGCATCGGGCTTGTAATGCATGGTCAGGAAGATGCCGGTCACGATCTGGATCACCAGCACCAGCAAGGACAGCGCACCAAAAAAGTACCAGAAGTTGAAGTTCTTGGGTGCGTAGTACTCGGCCAGGTGCTCGTTGTACAGCTTGGACAGCGGGAAGCGGTTATCGATCCAGTTCAGCGCTTTTTCTGCTGCGGGCGCATCGGGAGAAACTTCTTTGAATTGAGCCATGGTGTGGATGCCTAGGGTCGGTGTAATCAGGCCTTGTCTTCGCCCACCAGCAAGGTGGTGTCGGACAGATAAACATGCGGCGGCACTTCAAGGTTGTCTGGTGCGGGTTTGTTCTTGAAGACACGACCAGCCAGATCGAAAGTCGAACCATGGCAAGCGCACAGGAATCCGCCCGGCCAATCGTCGGGGAGCGATGGTTGCGGGCCTGGCGTGAATTTATCGCTGGGCGAGCAACCGAGGTGGGTGCAGATGCCCACAGCGACCAGCACCTCGGGTTTGATGGAACGGTGGGTGTTCTGGGCGTACTCAGGCGTTGGGTAAGCGGTACGAACCGATTTAGGGTCGGCCAGCTCTGCCTCGTGCTTAGCCAGCTCGGCCACCTGTTCTGGCGTGCGACGCATGATCCACACTGGCTTGCCTCGCCACTCCACCACCCGCATTTGGCCTGGCTGCAAGGACGAGATGTCGACTTGCACCGCAGCACCAGCAGCCCTGGCTTTCTCGGACGGCTGAAAGCTGCTCACAAAGGGCACTGCCACAGCAGCGACACCGACGCCACCCATCGCGGCGGAGGTGATCAGCCAGGTACGGCGACTGTTATCGACCTTGACATTGACAGTTGCTTCACTCATGAGAGAACTTTCTGAAACTAAGCGCTACGGGACACCCCCCGAATTCTAACGGACGGCATCGGCCAAATTCGACCATGCCGTATGAACCAACTGAGCTATTGGGGGCTCTGGATTGAAGATTCAGGGCGGTGCGGCACGCCTGGACGCTTGGCTCCCATGTCGTACTTTTCCGGTGTGTCAGAATCGCGCCAGGCACCCGGTTGAAGACTTCTGGAGGTGAAAAGCACCCACCCCCAAGCGTCTACACAGACGAGTCCTTGAGAGCCCAAGCCGAGTATCGAACGCAGCGAACGAACACCCGCCACAACAGGAGAGATCCCATGGGCATGATGCAGGAATTCAAGGAATTTGCCGTCAAAGGCAACGTGATCGACCTGGCCGTCGGCGTCATCATCGGCGGCGCTTTCGGCAAGATCGTGACATCGATGGTGGAAGATCTCATCATGCCGATGGTGGGCGCGAT
>JBBSDB010000165.1:0-8502 GCA_038249735.1 Burkholderiales bacterium | reverse complement strand
TCAACCAAAGCGTGACACTTTTCCACCAGCGTGCCCGCGGTAACGAGGACGGCGGCAATGCGTTCGTCGCTCACCATGTCGGTCAGGCCGTCGGAGCACATCAGGAACACATCGCCTTCCTCGGCCCGGTATTCGCTCACCTCCAGCAACACCGTGTCTTCCACGCCCAGTGCGCGGGTGACGAGATTTTTGTGGGTGGCAAACTGCGCCTGCTCAACGGTGAGCAGGCCGGCGTCGATCTGCTCCTGCAACAAAGAATGGTCGCGGGTGAGCTGCACCAGCGCACCATTGCGCAAGCGGTAACAGCGGGAGTCGCCGACGTGGCCGATCAGAATGCGCGCGTCTTGAAACACGCCCATCACCAGCGTGGTGCCCATGCCGGCGTATTGCGGGTCGGCGTTGGCGGCGTTGAAGATGGAGCGGTTGGCGTTGTCGATGCACACCTCCATCGCCCGGCGCAGCTCGCGCGCGCTGGCGTCAGAGCCGCCTTCGGCGATCCAGCGCCCGAGTTCGGTGGTGACAAAGGTGGTGGCCATCGCAGCAGCCACTTCGCCCGCGTTGTAGCCACCCATGCCGTCTGCGAGCACGGCGATCTGGTTGCTCGCATCAATGGCAACGGCGTCCTCGTTGTTCTCACGCACTTGGCCGGTGTCGGTCAGGCTGAAATACTCGAAATTCATGGGGTGACTTTTACAGCGGAAGGGCCAACGCGGCATTCAGCTCTGCGATGCGTTCCGCACCGACCAGGCCGGCACCCTCGGCAGCAGCAGATCCAAGCACTTTCGCAACGCCAAAAAGTGGTGCGCCGAGCGATTGGCGGACAGTGGGGCGGGCAAACAGGCCTTGGTGGGTGGATCGGGTGGGCGGGATTGCCGTGCATTCACAGGACCAGCAACCTCCAAACAAAGGAGAGTGTCCCCGATCATGTAACCCGATGTGACAAGCCTTAGACAGGCGGCGTCTTGTGGCGGGCACACGGAGGATTGCGTGATTTCTTGACTACAGCGCGCACCAGTATGGCTTTTGTCATTGGGGACCGCAAGATGGATGCTCGAACCGCCGAGGCCAAAAAAAAGGCAATGCCCAGCGCATTGCCTTTTTTTGTGACCGACCGCTCAGAGCAGCGCCTTGAGCAACTTGGCCATTTCCGATGGGTTGCGCGTGACCTTGAAGCCGCAGGCTTCCATGATCTCGAGTTTGGCGTCTGCCGTGTCGGCGCCGCCTGAGATCAGCGCGCCGGCGTGGCCCATGCGCTTGCCGGGAGGTGCGGTCACACCGGCGATGAAGCCGACGATGGGTTTCTTCATGTGGTCGCGGCACCAAACAGCGGCTTCGGCTTCGTCAGGGCCACCGATCTCGCCGATCATGATGACGGCGTCGGTGTCGGGATCGTCGTTGAACGCCTGCATCACGTCGATGTGCTTCAGCCCGTTGATCGGGTCGCCACCAATGCCCACGGCTGTGGACTGGCCCAGACCGATTTCGGTCAGCTGCGCCACCGCTTCATAGGTCAGCGTGCCTGAGCGGGACACGACGCCGATGCGGCCTTTTTTGTGGATGTGGCCGGGCATGATGCCAATCTTGATTTCTTCAGGCGTGATCAGGCCGGGGCAGTTGGGGCCGAGCAGCAGCGTTCTTTTGCCGCCGGCGGCTTCCTTGGCCTTCATCCGGTTGCGCAGCACCAGCATGTCTTTGACCGGAATGCCTTCTGTGATGCAGATCGCCAGATCGAGATCGGCCTCCACCGCTTCCCAGATCGCGGCGGCGGCGCCGGCCGGCGGCACGTAGATCACCGACACGGTGGCGCCGGTTTCAGACGCTGCTTCTTTCACCGAGGCATAGATCGGGATGTTGAAGATCGACTCGCCGGCCTTCTTCGGGTTCACGCCAGCGACGAAACAGTTTTTGCCGTTCGCGTATTCCTGGCACTTTTCCGTGTGGAACTGACCGGTCTTGCCGGTGATGCCCTGGGTGATGACTTTGGTGTCTTTGTTGATGTAGATCGACATGGTGTGTTCCTTCGCGCTGGGCTGCTTTAGGCGGCTTTGACCGCGGCGACCACTTTTTCAGCGGCTTCGGCCATGGTGTCGGCGCTGATGATGGGCAGACCGGACTCGGCCAGCATTTTCTTGCCCAGTGCTTCGTTGGTGCCCTTCATGCGCACCACCAGCGGCACGCTGAGGTTGGTCGCCTTGCAGGCGGTGATCACGCCGGTGGCGATGGTGTCGCACTTCATGATGCCGCCGAAGATGTTGACCATGATGGCCTTCACCTTGTCGTTCTTCAGCATGATCTTGAAGGCTTCGGTGACCTTCTCCGGGGTAGCGCCGCCGCCCACGTCGAGGAAGTTGGCCGGCTCGGCGCCGTACAGCTTGATGGTGTCCATGGTCGCCATGGCGAGACCTGCGCCATTGACCAGGCAGCCGATGTTG
Organism: Burkholderiales bacterium; assembly: GCA_038249735.1. Taxonomy (GTDB): domain Bacteria; phylum Pseudomonadota; class Gammaproteobacteria; order Burkholderiales; family Burkholderiaceae_C; genus Hydrogenophaga. The sequence continues at coordinate 6,070 of JBBSDB010000165.1, read as the reverse complement.
CCGTCCAGCGAGATGTAGGCGAGGTCGAACTTGCTGGCCTCGATCTCGGCGGCGTCTTCTTCGTCGAGATCGCGATAAGCCACGATTTCCGGGTGGCGGTACAAGGCGTTCGGATCGAAGTTGAACTTGGCGTCCAAAGCGAGCACGTTGCCCTTGCCGTCGCGGTTCAGCGGATTGATCTCCACCAGCGAGGCATCGGTGTCCATGTAGCAGGTGTAGAGCTTCTGCAGGATGTCCATGGTCTGGGCGCTGGAGCCGGCCGGCATGCCGATGCCGTCGGCAATTTCCTGGGCTTGCGCGGCGGTCAGGCCCACCAGCGGATCGACGAACACCTTGATGATCTTCTCGGGTGTGGCGTGGGCCACTTCCTCAATGTCCATGCCGCCTTCGCTGGAGGCGATGAACGCGATCTTCTGTGTGGCGCGGTCGGTGACGACCGACACGTAGTATTCCTTCTGGATATCGGCACCGTCTTCAATATAGAGACGCCGCACCTTCTGGCCTTCTGGCCCGGTCTGGTGCGTCTTGAGCTGCATACCCAGAATTTCACCGGCCAGGCGCTTCACGTCGTCGATCGACTTGGCCACCTTCACGCCACCGCCCTTGCCGCGGCCGCCGGCGTGGATCTGGGCCTTCACCACCCAGACCGGACCGCCGAGCTTTTGAGCAGCTTCGACCGCCTCCTGCACCGTGAACGCGGCAATGCCACGCGGCACCGGCACACCAAATTGACGCAAGATTTCCTTGCCTTGGTACTCGTGGATCTTCATGAGGGCTCTCTGGGAGAAGGATGGACAGAAGCGGCGACCTGCCGGTGAGGCTGGCCGCGCAGGGGCGCTGCACGGGAAAAACGAAAATGTATCATGCTGCACTGCACCAAAACAGAGCCATGCACCATCAAGCGTAATGCATAATTATATTGACGCTTCTCTGAATCAGAACTGACAAGGCGAACCGACCATGGCCACCATCTTCATCGACGGCGAAGCCGGTACCACCGGCCTGCAGATCCGCGAGCGGCTGCAGACGCTGCCGGGCATCGAATTGCTGAGCATTGCGCCCGAGCGCCGCAAGGACCCCGAGGCCAAGCGCGAGCTGATGGCGCAGGCCGATCTGGTGATTCTGTGCCTGCACGACGACGCGGCCATCGAGTCGGTCGCCATGATCGATGGCCTGCCTGGCCGCAAGCCCCGCATCATCGACGCCTCCACCGCCCACCGCTGCGCACCGGGCTGGGTCTATGGCTTTCCCGAGCTCTGCGCCGACCAGCGCGCCGCCGTGGTGTCGGCCGACCGCGTGGCCAACCCCGGCTGTTACGCCACCGGTGCCATCGCGCTGATTCGCCCGCTGGTCGACGCCGGCCTGCTGCCGACCGATTTCCCGGTCTCGCTGCCGTCGGTCAGCGGGTACTCGGGCGGCGGACGCAGCATGATCGAGGCCTATGAGAAGGGCGAAGCGCCGCTGCACGAGGCTTACGCCCTGGGCCTGACGCACAAGCACATCCCCGAAATCCTGCATTGCACCGGCATGAGCCGCCGGCCGATCTTCATCCCGGCGGTGGGCAACTTCCGCCAGGGCATGCTGGTGCAGCTGCCGCTGCATCTGGACGACCTGCCCGGCAAGCCGAAGGCCAGCGACCTGCACGATGCGCTGGTGGCCCACTACACGGCCAGCGCTGCTGCCGGCGGCTTTGTGCGCGTGGAACCCGCCACCGACGACGGCAAGCTCGACGCCACGGCGCTCAACGACACCAACCAGCTGGAGCTGCGGGTCTTCGCCAACGAAGCGCACCGCCAGGCCGTGCTGATCGCGCGCCTGGACAACCTGGGCAAGGGTGCCAGCGGCGCGGCGGTGCAGAACCTCCAGCTCATGTTGACGCGTGGAACGACCCCTAGCTCGTCAAAGGCGGACCTGGAAGAGATGCGAGAACAATGGCAGAAGCGACACATAGCGCACGCCTTTGGACAACTTCACCACTTTTCGGATGCCCGTTTCAAGTCCAAGACATCAGGCCTTGAGAGCTTCTACAGTTGGTGCGCCCCGCGAGAAATCGAAGGCGAGAACACGCAGACGATCCGGCGGGCATTGGAGGTCGTTCGACTTCTCGACTGCAGTGTAGACCTTGAGAGCGCGATCAAAGCCGCTTGGAGCGCTTTCCCTATCGTGACGCGCTGAGGCCGACCAGCAGGAACTGCTGTTCAAGCAGCGGCAGACATCAGTCTTCTTCGCCACCCTTCACCACCCGGTGGATCGTCTCGCCGCCAAAGCCCCGCGCAGCGAGAAAGCGGATCTGCCTTGCCCGCCCTTGGGCATCTTCGGCGGGTTCGCCGAACTTCTTGCGCCACACCTCGCGCGCCCGCGCCACCTCGCTGCCTTGCAGCTCGGCCACCGCCTGCGAGATGGCTTCTGGCGCCAGGCCTTTGGCCTGCAGCTCTTGCCGCACGCGCATCGCGCCCAGGCGCGGCGCGCGCCGGAACACCACCGATTCGAGCACCCGCTGTTCGTTGATGAAGCCCTTGGCCTGCAGCTCGTCCAGCGCGCGCGCCAGTTCGCCGGGCTCGGCTTCGTGCTGGCGCAGCTTGCGCTCGAGTTCGGCGCGCGAGTGTTCGCGCTGGCCCAGCAGCCGCAGGGCGCGGCCTTTCAGGGACGGTTGGTCAAAGCCCATGGACAGGTTGACAAAACACCATCAGCCGGCCAGGCCTGAGCGGCACAGGCCCTGGGCTTACTCGGCGGCCGCAACTGGCTTGTCGAGCTTCTCGGCCTTGTCCGCTTTCTCGGCTTTGGCGGCCTTCCCACCCTTGGCAGCCGGCGCTTCTTCCACCGGCAGCAGCGGCACACCCAGCTCGGCGCGCACCTTGTTCTCGATCTCCAGCCGAAGGTCCGGGTTTTCACGCAGGAATTCGCGCGAGTTGTCGCGGCCCTGCCCGATCTTTTCGCCCTTGTAGGCATACCAAGCGCCCGATTTTTCGACCACGCGGTTGGCCACGCCCAGGTCGAGAATTTCGCCTTCGCGGCTGATGCCTTCACCAAACAGGATGTCGAATTCGGCCGTTTTAAAGGGCGGCGCCACCTTGTTCTTCACCACCTTGACCTTGGTCTCGTTGCCGATCGCGTCTTCACCCCGCTTGATGGTGCCGGTGCGGCGAATGTCGAGGCGAACCGAGGCGTAGAACTTGAGCGCGTTGCCGCCGGTGGTGGTCTCAGGACTGCCGAACATCACGCCGATCTTCATGCGGATCTGGTTGATGAAGATGACCATGCAGTTGGCCTTCTTGATGGTGGCGGTGAGCTTGCGCAGTGCCTGACTCATCAACCGCGCTTGTAGGCCGGGCAACGAGTCGCCCATTTCGCCTTCCAGCTCGGCCTTGGGCGTGAGCGCGGCGACCGAATCGATCACGATCAGATCGACTGCGCCGGAGCGGGTCAGGCTGTCCACGATTTCCAGCGCCTGTTCGCCGGTGTCGGGCTGGGAGATCAGCAGATCTTGCAGGTTCACGCCCAGCTTTTGGGCGTACTGGATATCCAGCGCGTGCTCGGCATCGACAAAGGCGCACTGGCCGCCCAGCTTTTGCATCTCGGCGATCACCTGCAGGGTGAGCGTGGTCTTGCCCGAGGATTCCGGGCCGTAGATCTCGATCACCCGGCCGCGCGGCAGGCCGCCAACGCCGAGCGCGATGTCCAGCCCAAGCGAGCCGGTGGAGACCACCTGGATGTCTTCGATCACCTCGCCCTCGCCGAGTCGCATGATGGTGCCCTTGCCGAACTGCTTTTCGATCTGGGCGAGTGCGGCTTGCAAGGCCTTGGCTTTTTCGCTGTTGAGGGGATTGGTTTTGACGGCGGTGTCCATGAATCGCTCCTAAATGGCTGATGGGGGTGTTCGCTTCCCGACCTTGACGGTGCAAAGACTGGATGCTTGAACAGGAGTCTAGCCAAGGATTGAAATCGATTCATCAAAATAATGGTCAGTTTTCCTGACCGTTTAACATCGGCCCATGACCGATGCTCCACTCAGCGAACACGCCGACGACCGCTGGCGCCAGAACCACCTGGGCCGCCTGCTGGGGCTGGCGCTGCGCCGCTTTGACGAGCGCGTGTTGCACCTGATGGCGCACGACCCCAATGTGCCGCTGGCGCTTTCCAACCTCGCCGCAAGGGACCAGGTTGGCGCGGCCCACGTCCACATCACCCGCCACCTCGCGGTGCAAGGCTCGCGGCTGACCGAGCTGGCCCAGGCCGCCGGCATGAGCAAACAGGCGATGGGCGACCTGGTGACCCAGTGCGAGGCCTGGGGGCTGGTGCAACGCGAGAACGACCCGCACGACGCGCGGGCGCGACGTATCGTCTTCACCGCGACCGGTCTGCTTTGGCTGGAAGCGTTTCGGCAGGCGGTGGGACAGGCGCAGCGGGAATTTCAGACCCTGGTGGGCGACGAGGTGGCCACGGTGGTGGCACTGGGTCTGGAGGCCTACGGCGCGCGCTGAAGAAGCCATCGGCAGTGGCAAGCCATTCGTCATAATCCGTCACAAACGACAGGAGACAAGCATGAGAATTCTCATTGCGGAAGACGATCAGGTGCTGGCCGATGGTTTGTTGCGCAGCTTGCGCGCGGCCGGTGCGGCGGTGGACCATGTGGCCAGCGGCAGCGAGGCCGACGCCGCGCTGATGACCAACAGCGAGTTCGATCTGCTGATCCTCGACCTCGGCCTGCCCCGCATGCACGGGTTGGAGGTCCTCAAGCGGTTGCGCGCGCGCGGCTCGGCGCTGCCGGTGTTGATCCTGACCGCGGCCGACAGCGTGGAGGAACGTGTGAAAGGGCTGGATTACGGCGCCGACGACTACATGGCCAAACCGTTTTCGTTGCAAGAGCTCGAAGCGCGCGTGCGCGCGCTGTCGCGCCGGGGCATGGGCGGCAGCACCAACACCATCAAGCACGGCCCGCTCGAATACGATCAGGCCGGGCGCGTGGCCACCATCGACGGCAAGATGGTGGAGCTCTCGGCGCGCGAGCTGGGGTTGCTCGAGGTGCTGTTGCAGCGCGCCGGGCGACTGGTGAGCAAAGACCAGCTGGTCGAGCGCCTGTGTGAATGGGGCGAAGAGGTCAGCAACAACGCGATCGAGGTCTATATCCACCGGCTGCGCAAGAAGATCGAGAAGGGCCCGATCCGCATCGCCACCGTGCGCGGTTTGGGCTAGTGTTTGGAAAAAATCTGACCCCCCCGCGCCGCTTCGCGTCACCCCCCCAAGGGGGGGCAATCCCTGTGGCCCGGCAAAGCCGGTTCCACGGGATTTCTGAGCCAGACACTTCGCGCCGGTTAGGACGTCGTTGCACCCGTCGTTTATGCTGCTGTCGGTTCAAGCGATGAAGGGGAGTTCACCCAGTGGCGCAGCGGAACCGGCGTTGCCGGGCCGCAGTGCGCCGCCCCCCCGGGGGGGTGACGCCGAAGGCGGCGCGGGGGGGATCGTAAAACCCAGTGATGCCGAAACCCTCGGCAGCGGTCCCATGTCGTTCGGGCTGTTCCAGCGCGAGCAGCGCAGCCTGTTTGGCGAGATTCTGGACTGGATGCTCACGCCGCTGCTGCTGCTGTGGCCGCTGTCTCTGGCGCTTACCTGGTTCGTCGCGCAGGGCATTGCCAGCAAGCCATTCGACCGCGCGCTGGAATTCAACCTGCAAGCGCTGACCCAGTTTGTGGTGGCGCGCGATGACGTGGTGAGCTTCAACCTGACGCCGCAAGCGCGCGATCTGCTGCGCGCCGACGACAGCGATCTTGTCTATTACCAACTGGTGGACCCGCGCGGCGAGCTGCTGAGCGGCGAGGTCGATTTCCCGCTGCCGCGCGACAACGAAACGCCCGAGCCGGGCCGTGTGCTGATGCGCGACGATGTGGTGCGCGGTGACGAGGTGCGCGTGGCCTACACCTGGCTGGCGCGACACAGCGACAGCAAGCGCTTGGTGCTGATGCAGGTGGCTGAGACCAAGGGCAAGCGCTCCATGCTGGCCACCGAGATCATCAAGGGCGTGATGGTGCCGCAGTTTGTGATCTTGCCGCTGGCGGTGCTGCTGGTCTGGCTG
>JBBSDB010000164.1:0-8507 GCA_038249735.1 Burkholderiales bacterium | reverse complement strand
GTGGCACTCGCCGTACTCATGCCCATCGTTGCCAGCATGGGCGGTATTGCCGGCAGCCAGACGCTCACGCTCGTGATCCGCGGCCTGGCGCTGGGCCAGGTACAGACGGGCAACCTGCGCCTGCTGTTCAACCGGGAGATGGGCATCTCGGCCATCAATGGCGTGCTCTGGGCGGTGGTGATTGGCGCGCTGGTCTACGCCTGGTTCGGCAGCGCCATGCTGGGCGGCATCATCGGCGTGGCCATCCTCATCAACCTGCTCACCGCCGCTCTCGCGGGCCTGGGCATTCCGCTGCTGCTGCACCGCCTGGGCATCGATCCGGTGCTGGCCGGCGGCGTGATCCTGACCACGGTGACGGACGTGGTGGGCTTCTTCGCGTTTCTTGGCCTGGCCACGCTGTGGCTGCTGTAGGGCTTGATCGAGCTCGGCCGCTCGCGCTTGATGCGGTTTTGCAGGGAAGCCAAATCCGCATGGGTTGAGATGCCGGGTGGCTGGCTCTCTCGGCGGCCGGCCAGCCCCAGGTGTCAACGCGCTGTGTAGCCGCCGTCAATCACCAGCTCGCTGCCCGTCACCCACCGCGCGTGGTCAGAGGCCAGATAAACCACGCCCCAGGCGATGTCGTCCGGGTGGCCGGTGCCGCCCAGCGGATGCAGCGCATCCAGGCTGGCCTTGGCCTGGTCATGCTGCAGACCAGCGTCTTTGACGTAGCGATCGACCAGCGCTGTGAAGATGAAGCCTGGGTGCACCGAATTCACGCGAATCTTGTCGGGTGCGAAGCTCAGCGCATCGTTTTTCGACATCACGCGCACCGCACCTTTGGAGGCGTGATAAGCCGGTATGTCAGCGCCGCCGACCATGCCGTAGATCGACGAGATGTTGACGATGGACCCGCCACCGGCCTTGCGCATCGGCGCAATGGCGTGTTTGGTGCACAGAAAGACGCCGGTCGTGTTCACCGCCATCACGGCTTCCCAATCGGCAAGCTCGAGCTGATCGGTGGGCTTGTTGACGCCCTCGATACCGGCGTTGTTCACCAAGACGTCCAGGCGGCCAAACTGGTCCACCGCCGCCTGAACAGCTGCCTTCACCTGCGCCTCTTTGGTCACATCGCAGGCCTGAAAAGCGGCCCTGCGTCCGGCCGTCTTGAGCTTCTCAGCCACGGCTTTTCCACTCGGATCGAGGTCGACGATCATCACCGCGCAGCCCTCGTCGGACATGCGCTGGGCGATCGCTTCACCAAGCCCGTTGGCCCCGCCCGTGATCAATGCAACCTTGTCTTGAAGTCTGGACATTTCAATCTCCTTGAAAGCGTTCGCGTGGAACCGGCTTTCCAGTATGCACGCCCATGGCGCAGGCCAGTTGACCAGCCGCAAGCCCTGCGCCGATCGGGAGCACCCGCTCAGTCCGATCAGGTCACCTGCAGCGATCCCTTGGCCGCCATCAAAAGCTCCACCACATCGGGCGCCGTGATGATCTCGAATCGGGGGTCCATTTGTTCGGCGGCCAGGCCGTTGTGAATCATGCAGGCGCCACAGATCGCGACGCGCCCACCTTTGTCGATGTACTTGGCCAGCAGGTCGGCCACCGGCTCAAACGGCTTGCCGATGTCCATGCCGGCGGCGGCGCCGGGCTTGCCCAGCTCGACCGCGTGCACCATCAGGATGATGGTCGCGGTGTGGCCCTTGAGCAGGGCGTTGAGCGCCATGGTGAAGGTCACGGTGACCTTCTCGGGGTTGCTCGATCCGTCAAAAACAGTGGCGACAAAGTTGGTTGTCTGCATGGTCAATCTCCTTGGGGTGTGCGAATTCAAGAGCGCGACATGGTCGCTCGAAGGCATCGTAACAAGCCCAACCGCCGTCATGACACGCTGCTCGCACAGCCGTGCCAGGTCGGACCGCGCGAACCTCAAGACAGCGGGCTCGTTTTTTCCAATTGCTGGGCACGCCCTTGAGTGCGGTGGATCAAAAGGCCTGCGCCCCTGCACGCGATCCACCAGCGCCTGCGCGCCGCAGTCACCCCGTTGCCATCGCCACAACGCGCTTGGCACAAGGCCGCTCGGTGTCAGCGCTGCGGCATGTCCTTCGCGCCGCAGCCCAGGCTGACGGTTGCGTCCTCAGGGATCGGCAGCAGGGTCGCGTCCCAGGCCAGCCAGCGCTCTCGCATCGCCGCCAGGCGCTCGGGCTCGCGACGCGCGAGGTTGGCGCGCTCGCGCTCGTCAGCCGGGATGTTGAACAGGTATTCAAAGCCGTCGACCATCAGATACTTCCAGTCGCCCTCGCGCAGCGCGCGCTGGCCGCGGTGGTTCATGCGCCAGTGCAGCGGGCGGTCGAACCGGTGGGCCGGATCGCGCAGCAGCGCGCTGAGCGGCACGCCATCGAGCGGGTGGTCCGTGTGCGGCTGGCCGGCGCCTTCGGCCAGCAGCGTGGTCGACCAGTCCATGGTCATGCAGTGCTGCGCACTGACGCTGCCGCTCGGGATGACCGCCGGCCAGTGCGCGATCCAGGGCACGCGGATGCCGCCGTCGGTCAGGTCCATCTTGCCGCCCACCAGCGGCCAGCTGTCAGAGAAACGCTCGCCGCCGTTGTCGCTGGTGAAGACGATCAGCGTGTTTTCTAGCAGAGCTTCGCTGCGCAGTGCATCAACGATCCAGCCGATGCCTTCGTCCATGTGGTGGATCATCTTGCGGTAGCTGTGGATGTTTCCGCCGTCGAGGTGAAACAGGTTCTTGACGACCTCAGGCTCGATATGGGCGTCGTCGCGCGTCTCCCAGGGCCAGTGCGGGGCGGTGCAGTGCAGGCTGAGAAAAACGGCTGGCCTGCTTTTGCATTCGCAGCATGCGCGTGCACATGGTCGACAGCTTTTTTTGACAACACATCGGTCAGGTAGCCCACCTCCTTGTGGGTCTCTTGGCCGATGAAAAGATCGTGTTCGCCGGTGGTGGTGCAGTGGGTGAGCTTGAAGCCCGACCGCTGTACCACCGGCGCCCACTGCGCACGGTAGGTCTTGAGCATGGCGGTGGTCTGCTCGGCGGTGCTGGGGACCGGGTCGAGCCTGGACTCGGTGAAGCGGCGCCGTGTGTCGGGGTCTTTCATCAACTCGGCGATCGCAGCAGAGAGCTGGGCCACCCGGGCCGCTGACATGCTGGCTGGCGCGAAAAACGCGTTCCAGTTATCGGCGGCTGGCTTGAGCCCGGCTTCGTTGAAGGTGGGCGTGTTGGGCGCAAACGGCGAGCGCTTGGAGCCGGAAGATGCCAGGATGCGCAACTTGCCGCCCTCCTGTTGCGCCAGCAGCGTGTCCAGCGTGTCGAAGGCCACCGGGATTTGACCGCCCAGCAGATCGTTGAGCAGCGGGCCCGAGCCTCGGTAGCCCACCACCTCGCCTTTCACGTTCGCCTGCTCGGCCACCATCAGCGCGAAGAAATGCGGCAGGCTGCCGGTGGCGGGCACGCCGAAGTTGGCTTTCTCGGGGTTGGCACGCAGCCAGGCAAACAGGTGGTTGAATTCGCGCACCGGCACCGCAGCGCCCACCGCTACGCCAAACTCGTACTGGCTCACATGCGACACCACCTGGTAGTCCTTCTCCCGGTCGTGGCCCACGTCTTTGTAAACCAGAGGCGCCACCACCATGATGGCCGGATTGGCCAGCATCAGCACGTTGGGGTCGGCCGGCGTGTTGCGCAACTGCTGGGCCGCCAGACGGCCGCCTGCGCCGGCGCGGTTCTCCACGATCACCGGCACGCCGACCTTGGCTGTGAGCTTCTCGGCCACGATGCGCGCCACGCGATCCGAAGAGCCGCCGGGCAAGTGGGGCATGTCCTGAGGACATATGCCATGTTAGGCACTCACAATCGATTGCTGAAATCAACTGTTCCGGGTGTTTTCCCCAGCCGCATGAGCTCCACGCCCACCGATCGCCTGAGCGAGCCTCGCCATCTCGCCGACTTGCTGCTCTATCGTCTTTCCCGATTGCAGGCCAGGGTCGGTGGGCGCGTGGTGCGTCTTTGCGAGAGCGCTTACGGGGTGCCCCGGCGCGAGGCGCATGGGCTCCTGACCGACGAGGGCAGGCGCATGGCGGCCGAGCTGTTTGAGCGGGTCGCGGCGATCAACCGCGATATTCTGGCGCCGCTCGATGCCAGCGAGCGGCTGGCGCTGGACTCGATGCTTTGCCGCCTGCAGGCCGCGGCGGATGGCGATGAACTGGTTTTCGCGCAGCGTTGCGCCAAGTCCCAAGCGCGCGAATGAAGAGCCCCGCGAGTCAACGCGGCGGATTCGCGGCCGAGGCCCGCACCATCGCCAACACCATCGCGATCACCGTCAGCGGCAAGAAAAAGCTCGTCATCACCATCGCAAAGCCGCCCAGCGCCGCGCTCTGCTGGGACTGCAGCACCAGGTAAGTCACGTAGGCCACGTAATAGCCCAGGAAAACGCCACCCTCCCAACGCGCGATCTCGCGCCCGGTCATGAACACCGGCAGGCAGGCCAGGGCGACCGCCAGCATCACCCAGATGTCGAACTGCATCACCGCACCAGGAATCACCAGACCGGCGCTGCCCGCTGCCAGGCCCGAGAGGCCCACGCAGCCCAGAATGTTGAAGGTGCTGCTGCCCACCACGTTGCCGACCGCGATGTCGCGCTCGCCCTTGATGGCGGCCATCACAGAAGTGGCCACCTCAGGCAACGAAGTGCCGGCCGCCACGATGGTCAGCGCAATCACCACATCGCTCACGCCCAGCGCCTTGGCAAACACCACAGCCGCCGTCACCAGCCAGTGTGAGCCCAGCACCAGAAACGCAAGCCCGATGATGATCAGCCCGAGCTGCACCGGCAGCCGCTCGTCCCAACCGCCCTTCTCCGCTGGCTTGAACTCCGCCGCGTACTCGTCGTTGGCGGCCTTGGTCTCGCTGCGCGACTGCACGATGAGGAACACGGTGTAGGCCAGCAGCAAGGCAAACAGCATCAACCCATCGACCATGCCGATCCGGCTGTCCAGGGCAAAAACCAGCAGCAGCAGCGACGCGCCAATCATGATCGGCACCTCTTGGCGGATCAGCTGAATATTGACCACCAGCGGCGTGATGAGCGCCGAAATGCCCAGGATGAATAGCACGTTGAAGATGTTGCTGCCCACCACGTTGCCAATGGCAATGTCGTTTTGGCCGTTGAGAACCGCCCCCACCGACACCGCCATCTCGGGCGCGCTGGTGCCAAAGGCCACGATGGTCAGGCCCACCACCAGCGGCGATATGCCGAATGAGAGGGCCAGTTTGGAGGCGCCGCGCACCAGCAACTCGGCACCCGCCACCAGGCCCACAAGGCCAGCAACAAACATCAGAATGGTCATTTGAGGATCGGTAAAAATGTTGCGCGCAGGGCGCAGGCTATATCTCGATTTTCGAGCCCAGCTCGATCACCGCATTGCTCGGCAGGTTCAGAAACTCAGCCGCCGCGCCGGCATTGTGGTGCATTTGTGCAAACAGCTTTTCGCGCCAGGGCGACATGCCGCCGCCGATGGTGGGCACCACCACGTCGCGCGAGAGAAAGTAGCTGGTGGTCATGGGCTCCAGATGGCAACCGCGCCCACGCATCGCGCTCATGGCCTGCGGCACATCGGGGTCGTTTTTGAAGCCGTAGTGGATCACCACCTGCCAGCAGTTGTGGCCCAGCCGCTCGACCGCCAGGCGCTTGTCCAGCCCGATCCACGGCACCTCGTGGCTCTTCACGGTGACAAACAGGTTTTGCTCGTGCAACACCTTGTTGTGTTTGAGGTTGTGCAGCAAGGCGTTGGGCACGGTGCCGGTCTCGGCGGTGAGAAACACGGCAGTGCCCTCCACCCGGTGCGGCGGCGCCACAAACACCGCATCGAGAAAACTGGACAAATCCATCGCTTCGGCCTGCTGCTTGCGCGCCAACAAAGCGCGACCTTGCTTCCAGGTCATCATCAGCGTGAAGATCAGGCCGCCAATCATCAGCGGGAACCAACCACCATCAAACAGCTTGAGCAGGTTGGAGCTGAAAAACGCGAGGTCGATCACGAAGAAAAACCCGGTCGGCAGCAGGCAGATCCACAGCGGGTATTTCCAGCCGTAGCGCAGCACGAAAAAGGTGAGCACGGTGGTGATCAGCATGTCCAGCGTGACCGCGATGCCGTAGGCGGCTGCCAGGTTGCTCGACGAGCGAAACATCACCACCGCCAGCACGATGGCAGCAAACAGGCCCCAGTTCACAAATGGCAGGTAGATCTGACCGGTGTCGCGCACGCTGGTGTGGCGCACGTTGAGCCTGGGGAGATAGCCCAACTGCATCGCCTGTTTGGTGACGCTGAAGGCGCCGGTGATCAGGGCCTGCGACGCAATCACGGTAGCCAGCGTGGCCAGGCCCACCAGCGGCAGCAGCGCCCACTCGGGTGCCATCCTGAAGAAAGGATTTTCGACCGCCGTGGGGTCTTCGAGCAGGAGCGCGCCCTGGCCAAAGTAGTTGAGCGTGAGGCAGGGCATGACGACCGAAAACCAGGCGAGCCGGATCGGTTTTTTGCCGAAATGGCCCAGGTCGGCGTACAGCGCCTCGGCGCCGGTCACACACAACACCACCGCGCCCAAGATGATGAAGGTGGTGCCCGGCTGGGTCCAGATGAAGCGCAGTGCGTGGTGCGGGCTGAGCGCACCCAAAATTTCGGGGTGGGCCGCGATTTGCGACACACCCAGCGCGGCAATGGTGACGAACCACACCAGCGTGAGCGGGCCGAAAAAGCGGCCGATGCCACCGGTGCCGCGCTTTTGCACCGCAAACAGCAGGAACAGCACCACCAGGGTGATCGGCACGACAAAGCGCCGAAACGCGGGCGACACCACCTCCAGCCCCTCCACCGCCGAGAGCACCGAGATCGCGGGGGTGATCACACCGGCGCCGTAAAAAAGCGAGGTGCCAAAAATGCCGATCACCAGCAGCACGCGGCGCAACTGGGGCTTGTCCTTCACCGCCTGCGAGGCCAGCGCCAGCATGGCGATCAGCCCGCCTTCACCCGCGTTGTCTGCGCGCAGCACCAAGACCACGTATTTGAGCGAAACAATGATGGTGAGCGTCCAGAACACGATGGACAGCACACCGTAGACATTGGCGTGGGTAAACGGAACGTGGCCCGATCCGAAGATCTCCTTGATGGCATACAGCACGCTGGTGCCGATGTCGCCATAGACCACGCCAATGGCGCCCAAGGTGAGCGCGGCGAGAGAGGATTTTGAAGCGGACACAAAACAAACCCGGTCGGACGGCGCGGGGTTATTCGTAAATCTCTGCTTCCGGATCGGTCGCTTCCAGCTCGTAGCTGGCAGCGAGCATGGCCAATCGGCCGATCACGCCGTACATGTAGAAGCGGTTCGGCAGGCTGGCGCCGGGCTTCACACCGGGTTGCGGCAACTGGGCACTCTTCTCAAACGCCAGCGGCACAAAGCGCGCACCGGGCGCGTTGAGGTTTTCGTCCACACCGCGCTCGGCGTGCACGCGGTAAAAGCCGCCCACCACGTAGCGGTCCATCATGTAGACCACCGGTTCTGCCACCGCCGCGTTGATGCGTTCGTTGGTCATCACACCTTCCTGGAGGATGACTTCGCCAGCACCCAAAGCGGTCTGCTGGCGCGCCATGGTCTCGCGCTGAGCAGGCGACAAGGCCTCGATTTCCTTGGCATCGCGCACCGTCATGATGCCCATGCCGCCGGTGCCGTTGTCCGCCTTGATCACCACAAACGGCTTCTCGTTGATGCCGTATTCCTTGTACTTGCGGCGAATCTTGGCCAGCAATGCGTCGGTGTTGGTGCGCAGGCAATCCAGCCCGGCGTCGGCGGTGAAATCGACTTCGCCGCACTGGGCAAACAGCGGGTTGATCAGCCAGTGGTCCATGCCCAGCAACTTGCCAAACCGCTTGGCCACCTCTTCATAGGCCTTGAAGTGCTGGCTCTTGCGCCGCGTGCCCCAACCCGCGTGCAGCGGCGGCAGCAAATACTGTTCGTGCAGGTCTTCCAGGATGCCGGGCACACCTTCGTTGAGGTCGTTGTTGAGCACAATGGTGCAGGGGTCGAAGTGCTTCAGACCAAGCCGGCGCTTGCTGCGCACCAGCGGCTCCAGCGTGACCGTGTCGCCACCGGGCAACTCGATGGTTTTGGGCGCGGTGATGTCGTTGGACAGCGAGCCCAGGCGCACGTTGAGGCCAGCCTGGAAGAAGATGCGCTGCAGCTGGGCCAGGTTGCTGAGGTAAAACGGATCGGTGCTGTTCTCGGGCACCAGCAGCAGGTTCTTGGCTTCTGGGCAGATTTTCTCGATCGCCGCCATCGCCGCCTGCACCGCCAGAGGCATCATCTCGGGCGTGAGGTGGTTCCAGCCGCCGGGGTAGAGGTTGGTGTCGACCGGCGCCAGCTTGAAGCCGGCGTTGCGCACATCGACCGAGCTGTAAAACGGCGGCGTGTGCTCCATCCACTCCAGCCGGAACCAGCGCTCGATCACCGGGGTGGATTCGAG
>JBBSDB010000163.1:0-8578 GCA_038249735.1 Burkholderiales bacterium | reverse complement strand
TGGGCGTGCCGCTGTCCAACCAGGCAGTGGCGGTGCCCGGCGTACCGGGGCTGGCGATGCTCAACATCGACCCCGACACCGCCGCCGAGGCCTACCGCGAGCGCGTGCTCGCCCAGATTGAGGTGGGTGCCACCGAACACGAGCGCCAGACCGTGCGCGAGCAACTCTCGGGTGCCTGCACCACCGAAATCGCCGCTTTTGACGAATTCGCCGCGCTGCTGGCGGGCGAGGGCGCAGACAACGCCTACGACCATGTGGTGTTTGACACCGCACCCACCGGCCACACCCTGCGCCTCTTGAGCCTGCCCAAAGCCTGGACCGGCTTTCTCGCCGGCAACGACCGCGGCGCCTCCTGCCTGGGCCCGCACTCGGGCCTGAAGATGCAGGAAGCCCGCTTCAACGCCGCGCTCAAAGCCCTGAGCGACCCGGCACTGACCACCGTGGTGCTCGTCACCCGGCCCGACCCGCGCCCCATGCAGGAAGCCGCGCGCACCGCCGAGGAACTGCGGCACCTCGGCCTGGCCAACCAGCGCCTGGCCATCAACGGCGTGTTCCACGCGGCCAGCGCCAGCGACCCGATTGCCACCGCCATTGAAGCGCTCGGCCAGGAGGCGCTCGCCACCATGCCCGACAGCCTGGCCCGGTTGCCGCGCGACGAAGTGCCGCTGCGCGCCTTTGACACCGTGGGCCTGCCGGCGCTGCGCGCGCTGCTCGGAGGCGCGGCGCCCGATGCCATCCCGTCCCGCGAACCCGCAGCCGTACCCGCGCTGCCCGCCGAGCCGCTGGCCCGCCTGGCCGACGAGCTCGCCGCCGTGGGCCACGGCCTGATCATGGTCATGGGCAAAGGCGGCGTCGGCAAAACCACCATCGCCGCCGCGCTCGCGGTGGGGCTGGTGCAGCGCGGCCACAGCGTGCACCTCACCACCACCGACCCCGCCGCCCACGTGGCCGACGCGCTGAGCGGCAGTCTGGAAGGGCTCAAGGTCGGCCGCATCGACCCCAAGGCCGAAACCGAGGCCTACATCGCCAAGATCATGGCCACGCGCGGCAAGGCGCTCGACGAACAGGGCAAGGCCCTGCTGCTGGAAGACCTGCAATCGCCCTGCACCGAAGAAGTGGCCGTGTTCCACGCCTTCAGCCGCGTGGTCAACGAAGCGCGCACCGCCTTCGTCGTGCTCGACACCGCGCCCACCGGCCACAGCCTGCTGCTCATGGACGCCACCGGCGCCTACCACCGGCAGATGGTGCAGCAGTACGAAGGCAAGGCCGCAGGTGTTCACATCATCACCCCGCTGATGCGCCTTCAAGACGCTTCTCTGACCCGCGTCATCATCGTCACCCTGCCCGAAGTCACCCCGGTCAGCCAGGCCGCCGCCCTGCAAGACGACCTGAAGCGCGCCCAGATCGAACCCTGGGCCTGGGTCATCAACAAAAGCATCGCCGCCTCGGGCACCACCGACCCGCTGCTGCAGGCCCGCCTGGCGGGCGAAATCCGGCAGACCGAACGCATCGCCAACGGGCTGGCGCAGCGCACGTTTGTGCTGCCCTGGCTGGCTGAGTCACCGGTGGGGGTGGCGGCTTTGGGGGCTTTGGTGACCACGGGTCCAGCCGTCGAAACCCGTTGATTTCATTTGCTTTTCCGTAGAAATCTGGGAAACCCAGTTTCACACGGAAAGCCGGGCGATTCCTTGCCGAGCCCGCTGCAGATCGGTCAGGGTCGCCCCCTAGAATCTGACGAACAGGGAAGGAACCCATGAGTCAGATTCTCATCAACGATTACCTCAAGCAGCTCGACCTCATCAAGAAGATCAGCGGCAGTCAGCGCGAAACCATCGTCCGCGAGGCCTTCAAAGATTTGCTCAAGGCCTGGGGCAAACAGCAAGGTCTGGTGTTCCTCGCCGAATACCCGCTCAAGACGGCTACCAAGACCAACATCGCTGTGGACGGCGCCCTGCTGCACGAGCTGCGCATGCCCATGGGTTACTGGGAAGCCAAAGACGCAGCCGACGATCTCGACGAAGAGATCGCCAAGAAGTTCAAGCGCGGCTACCCGCAAGACAACATCGTCTTCAGCGACGACACCCGCTTCGTGCTCTGGCAGCACCGCCAGGAGGCCATGCGCTGCGAAGTCACCGACACCGCCGCGCTCGAAAAACTGCTCAGGCTCTTCTTTGGTTTCGAACGCCCCGAGATCGCCGGCTTTCGCGCCGCCGTGGAGCAGTTCAAGAGCGATCTCCCCGCCGTGCTCGATGCCTTGCGTTCCATGATCGAAACGGCCCACCAGGGCAACCCCAGCTTTCGCGAAGCCGAAGAAAAATTCCTGTTGCACGCGCAAGAAGCCATCAACCCCGCGCTCACCGATGCCGACGTGCGCGAGATGCTGATCCAGCACATCCTCACCGAAGAAATCTTCGCCAAGGTGTTCGACGACAGCGAGTTCCACCAACACAACAACGTCGCCCGCGAGCTGTACGCGCTCGAAGGCGCCTTCTTCACCGGCGCCCTCAAGCGCCAGACCCTGCGCGGGCTCGACACCTACTACGCCGCCATCCGCGCCGCTGCCGTGCAGATCGCCAGCCACAACGAGAAGCAGACCTTCCTCAAGGTCATCTACGAAAACTTCTACAAGGTTTACAACGCCAAAGCCGCCGACCGCCTGGGCGTCGTTTACACGCCGGGCGAAATCGTGCGCTTCATGATCGACGGCGCCGACTGGCTGTGCCAGAAGCACTTCGGCAAAAACCTGATCGACAAAGATGTGGACATCCTCGACCCCGCCACCGGCACTGGCACCTACATCTGCGAACTGCTCGAACACTTTCGCGGCCAGCCCAAAAAACTGGCGCAGAAGTACCAGCACGAGCTGCACGCCAACGAGGTCGCCATCCTCCCGTACTACGTGGCCAACCTCAACATCGAGTCCACCTTTGCGGCCATCACCGGCGAGTACGCCGAGTTCCCCAACCTGTGTTTCGTGGACACGCTGGACAACGTGGGCCTGCACACCGCGCAGCGCGGCAGCGTGCAAGACCTGTTTGGCAGCGTGTCGGAAGAAAACGTGGCCCGCATCAAGCGGCAGAACAGCCGACGCATCAGCGTCGTCATCGGCAACCCGCCGTACAACGCCAACCAGGCCAACGAAAACGACAACAACAAGAACCGCGAATACCCGGACATTGATCGCCGCATCAAGGCCACCTACATCGCCGAGAGCACCGCACAGAAGACCAAGCTCTACGACATGTACGCCCGCTTTTTCCGCTGGGCCAGCGACCGGCTGGACGCGAACGGCGTACTCGCGTTTGTGACCAACCGTAGCTTCATTGAGAAGAAGACGTATGACGGATTCCGACGAGTCGTGAGCAACGAATTTTCCGAGATATACGTAGTGGATCTCGGTGGCGCGGTAAATGACAATGCAAAGCTTAGCGGCACCAAGCACAACGTGTTCGGAATCAAGACCGGCGTGGCCATCAGCTTCATGGTCAAGCGCCAGCAGGCGACTAAAGACAAGAAGCCTGCCCGCGTGTACTACCTGCGTCGCCCCGAGATGGAGACCGCCGAAGAAAAGCTCAGCTTCCTCGCCAGCCACCCCATGCGCGCGATGGACTTCGACGAAGTCTCGCCCGACAAAAACGCCAACTGGGTGAACCTGACGCACAACGATTTCGACACGCTGCTGCCGCTGGCGAGCAAGGAAACCAAGGCGGCGAAGATGGCGGGGAAAGAGCGGGCGATCTTCAAGCTGTTTTCGTTGGGCGTGGTGACCAACCGCGACGAATGGGTCTATGGAGCCGACGCCGATAGTGCGCTCGCCAAGACTGAATACCTGGTCTCGAAGTACAACGCCGATCTTAAAAAACTTGCGAACGTACGAAACAGCAAAAAGCTGAATGAAATGCTGGACTACGGCATCAAGTGGACGCGGGCAGTAAAGAACGATCTGCGCAATGGAACCGTCTATGAACTTGACCCAGATGCTGTTGAAAAAAGCTACTACCGGCCATTCGTTAAGCGACATCTGTACTTCAGTCGTCAGCTCAATGAGATGGTCTATCAAGTTCCGCAAATTTTCGGCAAGGCCGTTGGCGCTAATCGTGCGTTTTGCTTTGCATCAGAAGATCGGAGTGAGTTCGGTGTCATCGCAACTGATGTGCTCCCGAACAAAGACATCTTCATGCCAAGTGCGGCTCAAGTGTTGGCGCTTGATCGCTTTGATGAAGGGCATCGCACTGACAACATTACCGACTGGGCACTCAAACAATTCACAGCCCACTACGCCGAAGAAATCGGCAAAGGCAAGGCCGTGCGCAAGATCACCAAAGAGGCGATTTTCCACTACTGCTACGCCGTGCTGCACGACCCGCTGTACCGCGAGAAGTACGCGCAGAACTTGAAGCGCGAGTTCCCGCGCATCCCGTTCTACGCGCAGTTCTGGCAATGGGCCGCCTGGGGCGAACAGCTCATGGCGCTGCACATCGGCTATGAAGCGGTGCAGCCCTTTGCCCTGATCCGCGTGGACGAGCCCGACACCAAGGCCCGTGCGGCCGGGCAACAGCCCAAAGCCCTGCTCAAGTCCGACCCGGCGGCCGGCAGCATCACGCTCGATAGCGAAACCACCCTGCGCGGCGTGCCGCCCGAAGCCTGGGCCTACAAACTGGGCAACCGCTGCGCCATCGACTGGGTGCTCGACCAGCACAAGGAAAAGAAGCCCAAAGACCCGACCATCCGCGAAAAATTCGACACCTACCGCTTTGCCGACCACAAGGAAAAGGTGGTCGACCTGCTGATGCGCGTGACCGCGGTGAGCGTGGAGACGGTGCGAATCACCGAGGCGATGAAGGGTGTGAGCCGGTAGTTGCGCGCTTGCATCGCCAGAGGCGTGAGCGGGTTCCAGCGAGCAACAGCAAGTGTTCCATCAGGGAGGATTCGACATGCAAGACGACAAGAAGAAGGAGCGCTCCCCGCTGGACAGGTCACCGCCGCTGCGGGTGGCGGGCCAGTCGCTGGATCACGAGATTCAGAATGTGATCTATGACCACGTGTTTGCGCCGCTGGCGATGGCACTGATGGTTGTGGTGCTGGCGGGCTTGGAGTGGTGGCGGTATTTCAACGATCTCAAGCCCAATCCGGTGGTGTATTCGATTGCAGCGCTGCTCGCATGCGTCTACGCAGCAGTAAAGATCTACCGCAACCATGGCCGTCTGCAGCGCCTGAAGCAGGGCCGCGATGGCGAGCGCGCTGTGGCGGAGCACCTGGAGTGGTTTCGGGCGCACGACTTCGTGGTACTGCACGACGTACCCAACGGCGATGCGAACGTGGACCATGTGCTGATTGGCCCACAAGGTGTGTTCAGCATCGAGACCAAAACACTTTCGAAGCCGCTGCGCGGTCCATGCCGGATCACGGTGGAGGCTGGCGTGGTGCGCGCCAATGGCCATGTGCTCGATCGCGATCCCCTGATTCAGGCCAAGGCTCAGGCGGGCTGGTTGAAGGCCTTTCTGGCCGAGAGCCAGTTCAATGCACCGGTGCAACCTGTGGTGGTATTCCCTGGATGGTTTGTCGAGCCGTTTGACATGAAACAGGCAGGAGCCTGGGTGCTGGAAATCAAGGCGCTCAAGAGCTTTGTTCTTAACAAGCCATCGCGTCACTCGCTGGAAGAAGTCAAGGCCATGGCGTCGGCCTTGCGCAGCCATGTGCGCAGTTTGGCCAAGCGATGAGTTTTCGTGCTCGCCCTTGTTTGTCGAATGTCATGACGCCGGCTTTCCCGCTCCGCATCTTCGTCGCCGACGACGACCCTGACGGTTTTCGCATCGTCGAGCACGCCAACTGGATCGGCAAGGCGCTGGTGGTTCCCTGCGCCTTGTTGCCGCAGGTGAAGCAGTGGCCAAGGGCCTGCCTCTGGACAACGCCAGCCGGCCCAGCGAGCCCAGCCTGAGCGAGATGTACCGGGCCGACATGGAGGTGTTTCTGGACCACATGCGGGGTGTGGAAAGACGCGCAGGGGCGAACGCTGAATGAACTGCAGGAGGCGTAGGCAGGCCGTTGACTGTTCAGCATTCGCGATTTGCGAATGCCGAATGTAGTTATATGCAATATGCATATTGAAGATAAGGAAAGAGTTAGTCCCAGGTCAGCTATATTTATGCAATATGCATTTTGCATAAATAAGGTGTTCCATGAGTTCAACCGGTATCAAAGCAAGGCTGAGCCACTCTCAGTGGTCACTCAAACCGCAAGACCTGGCCATGGCGCTGAAGCTGGTGTGCCTGGCGGGGGATCGGGTGATTTACGCCGAGCTGGCCCGCGTCATGCACATGTCGCAGTTCGAGGCCCACGCGTGCCTGGCCCGTCTGAGTGCTGCACGCCTGCTCACCGAGGTGGCCGGTGCGCCAGCGCTGGTGATGCCGGCGTTTCGTCCGCTGTTGCTGCAGGGCGCGCCGTATTTCTTTCCGGCGGTGCGGGGCGAAGTCACGGTGGGTTTTCCCACGGCGTATGGCATGGAGCCGCTGAAATCGCTGGTTATGTTCGCCGACGAGCTGCCGCCCGTTTGGCCGCATGCCGATGGGCCGGTGCGCGGCAGCACGCTGTTGCCGCTCTACCCCAAGCTGCCGCTGGCGGCGCAGGCCGACCCTTGTCTCTATGAACTGCTGGCGCTGTTTGATGCCCTGCGCATTGGGCAGGCGCGCGAGCGGGAGCTGGCGCGCGGATTGCTCGAAGAACGGCTGAAGGCACTGGCCTCATGAGCGCCGCGCCGGGCCGTTCCCAAGCCAGCTCGCACCGCAGCCCGCAGGGCGAAGGTACTCCAGTGCGCAATCCCAATCTGGTCATTCTGGAGCTGGTGGCCCAAGCGCTGGGGCCGGTGTGCGACGAGGTGGTGTTTGTGGGCGGCTGCGCTGCGGGTTTGCTGCTCACGCAAGCGCGGCCAGACCGCATTCGGGCGACGGAAGATGTGGACATCGTGGCGCAGGCGTTGACCGTGCACGATTTCCACGCGGTGGAGAAGCGGGTGCGGGCGCAAGGTTTCAGCAACGACACGAGGCCCGAAGCGCCGATCTGCCGCTGGGTCTACAAAAACGTGACGCTGGACGTGATGCCCACGGTCAAGGAAATCCTGGGCTTCGCCAACCGCTGGTATCCGCTTGCAATCGAAACCGCCCAGACCGTGACGCTGCCTTCTGGCCAACAGATCAAGCTGATTGCCGCGCCGGTGTTCATTGCCACGAAGCTGGAAGCGTTCAACGACCGTGGCCGCGACGCCAACGGCGAGCCCGACTTCTTGGGCAGCCACGACATGGAAGACATCGTGGCCGTGACCGACCGGCGCCCTGAGCTGTTGAGCGAGTGCGAAGCCATGCCTGCCGAGCTTCGTGCCTACCTGGCGGGTGCATTCAACCTGCTCTTTGCCAATGGCGATTTTTTCACAACCCTGGCCGGACACCTGCCAGGTGACGCCGCCAGCCAGAGCCGCCTGCCCAAACTCACCGAAACCCTGCGCGGCTTCACGCGCTTGTGAATCATGGGGATGGTGTGAGACCAGATCACACTTGCGGTGTTCTGGGAGGATGACACCCGTGCATCAGGCTCCCAGCCCCAAGCCGCTGCCCTCAGCGCTCCGCGGTGTTGGCCGCCGCCATCGCCCTCAAATCCGGCTTGTAGATCTTGCCGACGTTGGTCAGGGGCATGGTCTCGAGGATCGTCACGCGCTTCGGTCTTGCCGGGGGCTCGTCCACCCGCTCGCAGGCGAACGCCAGGAGTTCGTCTTCCGTGGCCACGGCGCCTGGCATGAGCGTGGCGAAGACCACGGGCACTTCACCGGCGTAAGCGTCGGGCGCGCCGACCGCGGCGCAGAGTTGCACCGCGGGGTGGGCGGCCAGGGCGTCTTCGATCACCTTGGGGTCGATGTTGTGGCCGCTGCGGATGATGAGGTCTTTGGAGCGGCCGCTCAGGTGCAGGCGTTCTTGCTCGTCGATGAAGCCGAGGTCGCCGGTGGCGAGCCAGCCGTCTGGCGTAAAAGCTTTGGCGTTGTCGGCTTGGTCCAGGAAACCCGAAAACAGGTTCGGGCTCTTGAACAGCACCATGCCGCTTTCGCCCGGTGGCAGCTCGCGGTCGCTGGCGCCGCCTTGTTCGTCGAGCGCCACGATGCGCCATTGCGTGTACGGCAGGCGAATGCCGACGCAGCCGGGTGGCGAGGTCATACCGGGCGGGGTGATGGTAGAAATGCCGGCCATTTCGGTCATGCCCAGGCTTTCGTGCACCTGGATGCGGGTCAGCTGCTTCAAGCGCGCGGCGAGCTCGCCCGGCATGGGCGCGGCGCCGGTGCGGCCATACCGCAGGCTGGAAATGTCGGCATCGCCTACCGGCACATTGGCCAGCGCGGCGAGCGCCGTGGGCACGCCCGAGAGCACGGTGGCGCGGTGCGTTTCCACCAGCTTCCAGTAGTTCGCGACCACCGCCTTGTTGCGAAACAGCGCGGGCGTGGGGATGACAGTCTCGGCCCCAGCGCTCAGCGAGGTGAGAGAGCCCGGCAGCACGCCGGCCACGTGGAACAGCGGGTAGCCGTTGATGGCCACGTCGT